>ONWA01000034.1 GCA_900321425.1 uncultured Prevotellaceae bacterium
CAAGTCGAGGAAGTCCTGATTCCCAAGATTCAGTCGAGTCCTGCCAAGAGCATGTTAGAGTTGTATGCAGGAGTTGAGGGTGAAGAAATGAAACGATATATATAATGTCAAGTCTAAATACTGATATGAGAATGAAGTTTATCATGGCAGGGCTCTTAGCCTGCTTCGGTATTTTTTGTCGGAGTCAGAAGTACCTTTATAAGGGGGTGGTGTAAGTCAGGGATGCTCATATTGTATGATTTCGACTAAAAATGTATAAAAGGTATAGGCAAAATGGAATTTTTCTCGCAGAAAATATGTAACTTTGTCGCCAAAACACATAAAATGTTATGTTGCAATTAGAGTTATTTCCCACATTATATGCTGTAGATGAAAGTCAGAACAGCACGACATTCCAGGACAACATGAAGTTGCCACTCCATCGTTGGTACCGTTATACAGCTGGCTTTTCTGGTGCTTGGGTTGGTAGTTTACTTGAGCAGGGGAAGCGCGAAGGTCGTCATAGAGTGATAGACCCTTTTGCTGGTTCAGGCACTGTAATGGTGGAGAGTATGCTGCACGGTGTAGACTCCTATGGCGTAGAATCAAATCCATACGTTTATAACATCGCCACAGCGAAGTTGCAGTGGAAAGAGTTTGATGCAGAATATTTGATGCACGAATGCTTGGCAGTGCTGAAAAAAGCACGTAATATGAATATTGATAAGACAGATTATCCCGAACTTATCTCAAAATGTTTCCCGCTCGAAACGCTCCAAAAGTTGGAAGCATTGAAATTAGCTTGTTTCGAGATTGAAGATGCAAAACTGCACAACTTCGTCTGGTTCATTATTACTTCTATCTTACGTTCCACCTCTCCCGTTGGCACAGCACAATGGCAGTATATCCAGCCAAAGAAGTCTAAGGCAAAAGTCCTCGACCCATTTACTGCCTATCAAGAAAAAATAAACGAGATATTCAATGACATTCAACGACTGAGTGATATTTTCGGAAAAAATGCTCATTCGGAAGTGCTGCGCGAGGATGCCCGCAATATTGTTTCGATTCCCGAGAAATGGGCAGATTTGGTTATAACCTCGCCCCCTTACGCAAACAACTACGATTATGCAGATGCTATGCGTTTGGAGATGCTCTTCTGGAACGACATCAACGGTTGGAAGGATTTGCAGGACAAAGTAAGTGTCAACCTTATACGGGCCTGTACCCAACATGTGTCAACACTAAAAGACATTGTCGGTGATTATTTGGACTCGCCATTGCTTTCGCCTATTCGTGAAGAAATAGTTGAGAAATATGAGTTGCTGAAAGCTGAGCGTGAGAATCATGGAGGCAAGAAGAACTATCACATAATGATTGCCGCCTATTTCTATGATATGGCTCAGGTCTTCTGCTCACTCAGTCGTGTTACAGCCGACAATTGCATGATGTGTTTCGTTATCGGTGACTCCGCACCTTACGGTATCTATATTCCTGTTGATGAATGGCTCGGGAGATTAGCTCAGGCAGCAGGTTTCAGCAAATATTCATTTGAGAAATTACGTGACCGTAATACAAAGTGGAAGAATCGAAAACACCGGATTCCGTTGAAAGAAGGTAGGCTTTGGATTAATAAATAAAAGATATGGCAAAATCACAATCACACACTCTTGGAGAATTCATCGGTGCTTTTTTTGAAGACTTGATGAAGAAACCGATCCGCGATTTCGCGAACAAAAACGGATTATTTTTCGACACAATTGGCCCGCGAAAGGCCAGAGGAGGAAGAAAACTGACGTGGACAGATGTACATGGCAGTAAGCATGACCTCGATTTTGTTCTTGAAAAAGGTGGAACAGAAGATACTATTGGAGAGCCTGTAGCATTCATTGAACTGGCTTGGCGGCGTTATACAAAGCATTCGAAGAACAAGGCCCAGGAAATATCTGGCGCGGTCAATCCCATTTGTGAGAAATACGAACTGCGCAAACCATTCAAAGGTGCAATCCTTAGTGGTCAGTTTACAGACAATTCTTTGAATCAGCTTAGGAACGATGACTTCCATGTACTATATATTCCATTTGAAAAGTTAGTGCAAGCATTCAGCACACATGGACTCGATATCGACTTTGACGAAGATTCAAAAGAAACAGATGTCAAGAAGAAATATGCCGCTGTCTCAAAAAAATCGAATAAAGCCCTATTAGAAAAAGTTCGCGAGGAAATCTTAAAGACTTGTGAGCCTGAAATCAACCAATTCGTATCCGAACTCGCAGCATCATATAATCGAAAAATCAAGAATATCTGCATCCTTCCACTTCATGGCAAACGCATTGAAGTCGTTAATGTAGAAAAGGCCATTGATTTCATCAACGGCTATACAGATTTGCCTGAAACATATACTCTTGAATACATCGAAGTAATTGTAACCTACAACAATGGCACAATTATTCAGTGTCAGTTTAAGGAGAAGGAAGAAGCTGTGGAATTCTTAGAGAGAATAAAGTAACAATGGAAGTCCGCAACAAGATATGGGAGGAGTTCAAGCAGGCCAAGGCTAATGTGGTCTGCATACGACGGTACAACAGTCTGCAAAGGCAGTTGAATTGCATCTATCAGATTTTCATTGCCGTGTGCGCTGCCGTCGGAACGTTCTCATTTGGATTCAGCGACAAAATTCCTCTCATTGCTCTGCTCTCCATTGCCGTCGTCTCGCTGATAAAGGCGATTTTCCCGCAAATCATACAGCCAGAACAGGAACTTTGCGAATTGGACGGCATCATGGACTACTACAACTCGTTTATGAACAAGCTGGAAGAGTTCTTCTACGAACTCGACAAGGAGCAAAAGACGGACGATGAAGTGATGGGGGAGTTGTTTACGCTGAAAGAGGATGAATGCAAAAAAGAATCGAAGATGAACAAACTCATTCGATGGATTCCGAAGTGCATGCAGAGAAAGGTTGACGCAGAAGTACAGACCTATATTGATGAAGTTTATTTTAATATTTATAGACAAGATGAACAGAAGTAATGATTACAATTCGTCGATGCGCACTTATATAGGCACAGGCGATGACGTGAAGAAGTTTCAAGGACAAATGCCCTCAGCAGTTAACACTCCTCCACCTCCCAAACCATCTAAATAATATGCCAAGCAGTAATACTCAAACCCATCAGCGGGAGACACCATCGAGAGTGACAATGCCCCCGCCACCAAAAACAAAATAAATATGTCGTATAACGAACCAAAGCCACAGCAGCAGAGTCCATCGAGAGTGACGACTCCGCCACCTCCGCCGCCAAAAACAAAGTGAATCCGTCAATAAAAAGTTCGCAAGCCAAGTAAACTGGCAGAAAGTCGACAAGCGCATAGTTGCAGAGATTCCCGAAGAGGGCATCACTGACTGTCGTGACACTCATCTTCAGACAATGACCTTGAAGGGTAGATCCTTAACAAGAAAAACTGTATAACATGACATCTATATTTCGGCAAGCAAGGCTAATGAGTATCTTGCTTGCCGAATTTTTATGGCATCTGCCAGTGCCAGCAGTGCGCTATTCGTGACATTGCTGTTTCACGGTTATTGCAATCTCATGACATTGTGAGGTTGCAATAATCATGTATTACCAGTGCAACACGTCTGTAACATTCTGTCTGTACTTTTGCAGCGTCAACGGAGGCATGACCATATTCCTCGTTGGCGCAGAAGTATGGATAAAGAAAAAGCTGAAAGAATCATTAAGATTGTCAATTGGGTGAGATACATCATCCTCGCAGTGTTCCTGACATTTGTATTTGTTGCGCTGTCTAAGGCGCAAACGACGTAAACACATCGTTCCAGACCCCTTGTGTTCTGTGTGAACAAGCATTCTGACTTGATGTTTTGGCATATAGGCCATTATATCAATGAGGATATGGGCTACAAGCAGTATTCTGCCTATGGCAGCAGAATTCTTGCGACACTGTCGCAAAGATTGACTGCACGTTATGGCAAGGGATATACCTATACTGCTGTCACAAGGATGATGAAAGTTGCTCGATTTTATAGTTGCGATAGTGTCGCAAACATTAACGTGGAGTCATTTTTGGGAACTCGTTACCATAGAAGATAATAACAAGCGATTGTTCTATCAACAGATGGGCATTGCTGAGCATTGGAGTGTCAGGCAGTTACGAGATAAACAGGATGAGATGGCGTACGAACGTTCTTTGATAGCTGTAAAACCTGAAGATGAAATACCTGCAAAAATATGATATGCAACCAGATGAGAATCCACCTATCGGTCTTCTGCTATGCAGCGAATGTAATACAGAACATATTGAACTTATGATGCTGAACGAGGATCACATCAAAGTGGCTCAATACCTTACCTCGCTTCGCGAACAGTGACCGTTGGTTCCGAGTGCTAAGTAACTTCGGCAACGCCTGTTCCAATGCCTATCCGGTCACCTTTTACAAAAATTCAGATGGTATGTATTAAATTTTGTGGGCTTTCTTATAAACATTGTAATATTTTTGCTATTTTTGCAGAAAATAAATGAATATGAACATAGGAGATAAGGCGCCAGAGATTCTGGGCAAGGACGAACAGGGACGGGATATCCGTCTAAGTGATTACAAGGGCAGGAAGTTAGTGCTGTACTTCTATCCGAAGGACAATACCAGTGGTTGTACTGCAGAGGCTTGCAGCCTGCGCGACCATTATAGCGAGTTGCAGGGCAAGGGCTATGAAGTAGTTGGCGTGAGCAAAGACTCAGCCGCCTCGCATATGAAGTTTAAGGAGAAGTACCAGCTACCGTTCCCGCTGATTGCAGACATCAATCACGAGTTGTTGGAAGCCATGGGCGCCTGGGGCGAGAAGAATATGTATGGCAAGAAGACCATGGGTACCATCCGCACCACTTTTATCATCAATGAAGAAGGCGTCATTGAGCAAATCTATTCAGGCAAACAGGTGAAGACTAAAGAGCACGCAGAACAGATTTTGGGAAAGTAGTCATGGGGACAGGCACCTAGGTGTTGGTGCCTGTCTCTATGACCTATTATAGTACATAATACTTGATCAGAGGATACGTCCTTTCCCAATCGACAATCTTTACATTAGCTTCCTTTGCGGGATGGATATCGAACTCATCGAATACCATCACCTTCTTGTCCTTCAGGTCGTAGAGTGGCCACTCTTTGGCCTTGCCGTCAGGAGAGAGGTCAGCACTGAGTGACGGGCAGCCGGTCTTGGCGAACTGTACCCACATCTTTCGCATGGTCTTGCAGAAAGTCTCGTCGAATGCTCTTCCTGTGTCGGCAGTCATCTCAGGATGATTGAATACGACCGAAAGTTCGATAGAATCTCCAAATTCTTCGCAGCACCATTGGCGTATGCCTCAAAAGTATCTGTAGGCAGAATCCTTCCGTCTCTTTCGGGGAACTGGTGTACAAAGTTCTTTATTCCGATAAATGGCGCCTACTTAGGCATATTATTGTTGACCAGGAAATAGGTCTTTTCCTGGTCAACAATTTTCAGTTCAGGCTCTTTTTTGAGTCTCTTTCAATTTTAGTCCGATGCCGAACACCTCGCCCATTAACAGTGCGAAAAAGCCTTCGCCAAATGCATCAAGCCCATCAACCACAGCATTCCAGAAACCGTCGCTTACAAAGGAGGTCAGAATCATTGTGCACACACCACACAGCAGGGCGCAATAGCCATACTTGCGGATCAATTTAATATTCTTCTCACTGAACACCTCGTTGCGATTCACGTTCATGACAAACTTGACGAAGTAAACCATAGCTGCCACGACAGCTCCAAGTGACAATAAGCATACACACAACGCGAACAGTAGCATACCAAGGTTGTCTTTGTCAAATACAAATTTGATACTTGCATCACTCGTGTTAATAAACAGATCAACCACTAAGTCGATCAGCATCAGTGCCAGTACCAGCACACAGAAAACATTAATCTTTTTCATATTTTAAAAACATATTTAATAGGTGTCGAAAACTCCGAATCAGCGACAAAGGTACGAAAAGTCGAGTGAAAAACCAAATTTAAATCCATCAAATGGCTGCAAGCACCCATAGTCTACTTTTTTTCATACATTACATTATTTAGGATGTTATGACTTTTCTGTTTCCTTTACAAAGCAGGCCACCAGTCCATAGGTAATGGTGGGGCGGATCCATATTTCCGTCAGGTAATAGGGTATTGTCTCGTCTACAGCATCAATGAGAATATCGTAGTTGTAGAGTGTCGCAATGATGACATCGACGACAAAGATGAACCACAGGTCGCCCTTGGAATAACTCTTCCAGTCCTTGCGGGCATAGAAGTATGTGAGCATGAGGAGTAACCACACCGAAAGGGTAAGACATGTTATCTGAAGAGCGTATGTAGCCAAAGGAGGTTTAAAAAGAATGTCACGCAGCAACACCGTCATGCCCATGCATATCGAGCTCCAATAGTTGAAATGATCTGTGCTAATCCGGTTGAAGAAATACAACCACATCATAACTATACAGGCGACGTAAAATATGTTGAGGACGATTTCTTCTCCAGCCTCATACACGCCAAAAAGGGCTACGGCATAAAATGTAATCCCTACCGAGATCATGGCTGACAAGGCAGTCATGACTACGTTGAAGATGTTTGTTTTCTTTTTGAATCTAATATCCATGATTGTTGTCGGGTTTATTTCATCATTATTTATTTTTAATTATGGTATTCTTGATTTGCTAGCGAAATAGGGCACAAAGTAAGATACAATAGTAGAATTCGTGCCTTGCAAGTGTCTCAACGACAAGTTTCGCTGCAAAAATACAAATAAATGGTTAATTTCCCTAAAAAAACAGCCATAACTTACATTTTTTCACTAACTTTGTCGTATTAAAACATAATGGAATTATCAAAAACCTAAAAGAATATGAGTACACAGACGATGAAACCGTATGTCATCGGTTTGGATCTGGGAGGAACAAATGCCGTTTTCGGCATTGTAGACGCCCGTGGCGAGATTAAGGCTACAACTGCCATCAAGACAGTATGATACTGCCGAAGCCTTTATTGAAGCTTCTGTCAACGCTCTGCAGCCCATCATCGAACAGGTGGGTGGTATCGAGACCATCAAGGCGATGGGTATCGGAGCACCTAACGGCAACTATTACAACGGAACCATAGAGATTGCCCCCAACATCAAGTGGGCCCACGAATGTGTAGTACCTCTGGCTAAGATGTTCAGTGAGCAGTTGAATAATATCCCCGTTGCCATCACCAACGATGCCAACGCAGCCGCTATCGGTGAGATGGTGTATGGCGTGGCTCGTGGCATGAAGAATTTCATTGTGCTCACTTTGGGAACTGGTGTCGGTTCGGGTGTGGTAGTCAACGGTCAGTTGGTGTACGGCTGCGACGGTTTCGCCGGTGAGCTGGGACACGTCACGATGGTACGTGGTGAAGAGGGACGTATGTGCGGTTGCGGCAGAACCGGTTGTCTGGAGGCTTATTGCTCTGCCACAGGTGTGGCTCGCACAGCCAAGGAGTTGCTCTCGAAGACCGATCGTCCGTCGCTGTTGCGTGATATCAACATCGACGATATCACCTCACTCGACGTATCTATTGCCGCCAGCAAAGGTGACGAGCTGGCAAAGGAGATCTACGAGTTCACTGGACATATGCTGGGGGAGGCTTGTGCCGATTTTGCCACCTTCTGTTCACCCGAGGCCTTCATCTTCTTTGGTGGAATGACCAAAGCCGGTGACCTGATTATGGAGCCTATCAAGAAAGCCTACGAAGCACATGTCATGCCCATTTATAGAGGAAAGGCACAGTTCCTCGTCAGCGGACTCGACGGTGCCAGTGCCGCAGTACTGGGTGCATCAGCCATCGGTTGGGAGGTGTAGCCTATGATCGTGGAGGTGCGTGAGACACAGGACGGGTTCTACTGGCAGGAATGCGACCGTTCGGCTAAGATGATTCCCACACATGCGGGAATCATTCCTGATGCTGTGGATCCGTCGTGGACAACAAATGAGCAGACGTCGGCGAATGCCCCCAAACGAATGGGGATATTCGCCGACGAGATGGCTCAGAACATCATCACCCAAGTGGTGAACTTCCAACTGGACATGGTACTGTTCGACGGCGACGAGTCGCCCACCCTCATCCGTAACCTGCGGCACACTTTGGTGCCGGACATCGCTCCAAACATCCTGTTTCTGAAGACCATCCACCAGAATGAACCAGAAAATTATCAGCCATATGAGGACTGTGTAGACTACCTACTCTTCGACCCATAAACCCTTCCTCATATACTCATCAAATTCAAGCATACTAAAACAAATCCAAGATAACAAATGAAAAGACTTTTATTGATGATGCTCATGGGACTCCTTCTGCCCACGTTGGCAATGGCCAGCGGCTGGAACGACGAGGAGTACAAGAAGATTGAGCAAAGCATCCGCGTACCCCAGTTTGCGGATCGTGACTTCCTGATTACCAAGTATGGTGCCAAAGAGACCCATACAGCAGCCAAGAACCAGAAAGCCATCAACAAGGCAATCGCTGCCTGTTCGAAGAAAGGAGGCGGTAGGGTGATCATCCCTGCAGGCACCCATTTCCTGACAGGAGCCATCACCCTGCTCAGTGGTGTCAACCTGGTCATAGAGAAGGATGCCGTCCTCGAGTTTGCTTTCGAGCCATCCCTCTACCCCATCGTCCCTACTCGTTGGGAGGGACTGGACTGCTGGAACCTGTCGCCCCTGATCTATGCCTATCAGCAGAAGGACATCGCTATCACCGGTGAGGGAACGATTGACGGCGGTGGCAGTCGTGATACCTGGTGGCCATGGGTGGGTAATAAGCGTTTCGGCTATCAGGACGGGATGCCCATCACCCAATGGAACAAGAATAGTCGTCCGCGTCTGCTGAAATCAGCTGAGGACGGTGTGGATATGGATGAGCGACGCTTCGACGCCAACGATGGTCTGCGTCCACAGCTCATCAACTTCAACCAGTGTGAGGGTATCCTCATCGAGAACGTCACCCTGTTGCGCTCTCCCTTCTGGGTTATCCATCCCTTATTGTCTACCGATATCACCGTACGAGGGGTACATATCAACAACGACGGGCCTAACGGTGACGGATGCGACCCAGAGTCATGCGACCGTGTGCTCATAGAGAACTGTTTCTTCAATACCGGCGACGACTGTATCGCCATCAAGAGTGCCCGTAATAATGACGGACGCGAAGGAGGACAGGGTCGCTATGCAGGTAGACCTTCGAAGAACATCATCATCCGTAACTGTAAGATGCAGAACGGGCACGGTGGTGTGGTCATCGGCTCAGAGATCTCCGGCGGTTGTCAAAATGTGTATGCTGAGAACTGTGAGATGGACTCACCCAACCTCGACCGTGTGCTGCGTATCAAGACCAATTCTTGTCGTGGGGGGATCATCGAGAATATTAATATGCGTAATATCACCGTCGGACAGTGTGGCGAGGCGGTGCTCAAGATCAATACCGACTATGAACCCAAGGAGGTATGCTGTCGCGGTTTCTACCCCATCGTGCGTAATGTCACCATGGAGAATGTCACCTGTCAGAAGTCGAAATACGGTGTGATGATTGTCGGCTATGAGGATGAGAAGCTGGCATATACCATCAACAATATCAACGTGCGTAACTGTCGTTTCGAGGGTGTCTACGGTAAGCCCGTACACCAGATAGGCAAGGCACAGAACGTCACCTACGACCAGTTGTTCGTCAACGGCAACCTCGTATTGCAGGAACCTCCCTACAAGCATTATAGTGAGTGGCTCACCTACTCAGAGATGAAACGTGTGCCCAAGAGTTTCATGCTCGACTTTGCCACAGAACCCAAATGGAGCTATGTGATGGGTATCGAACTGGAGGCGATGCTCGACACCTATATTAGATATGGTGGAGAGGCTATCCGCCAATACTGTCAAGAGTATACCGATACGATGATCAACGAACGGGGTGATATCCGAGGCTACAATCTGCTGGACTATAACCTCGACAATATCCGTACAGGACATTTCGTGGCTCGTATGTATCAGCGCTATCCAGAGAAGAAGAACCTGCTCGCCATCCAGACAATGATGAAGCAGTTGAAGAACCAGCCTCGTACCATTGCCGATAAGGTCTACTGGCACAAGGCGATCTATGCCTATCAGGTATGGCTCGACGGAATCTTTATGGGACTGCCGTTCTATGCGCTGACAGCCAACCAGCTGCTGAAGCCGAAGGAAGCGAAGAAGATCTACGATGATGCCGTCAACCAGATCAGCATCACCTACCAGCGTACCTACGATCCCAAGACCGGTCTGAATCGTCATGCCTACGACGAGACACGTGAGATGTTCTGGGCCGACAAGGAGACAGGACTCTCGCAGCACTGTTGGGGACGAGCCCAAGGTTGGTACTCCATGGCACTGATCGAGTTACTCGATGCCATACCACAAGACTATGCCCGTCGCCATGAGCTGATCGACCTGCTGCAGAAAGACTTAGACGCAGTCATCAAATGGCAGGACAAGAAGACAGGACTCTGGTATCAGGTGATGGATTCTCCCCAGCGAGAAGGCAACTACCTGGAGTCTACCTGTTCCTCAATGTTTGCCTATGTGCTGTTGAAAGCCTACAACAAAGGCTATCTTGGTGAGAAGTATCGTGATGCAGGTATCAAGGCCTACGAGGGTATCATTGAGCACTGCATCCGTGTGAATGGCGACAAGACCATCTCTCTGACCAACTGTTGCGAGGTGGCAGGCTTAGGTCCTGGCATCAGTCCTGCGGTAGAAGCTGCCTTGAAGAAGATCAATCCTAAGAACAAAGCGAAGGAGAACCGTCGTCGTGACGGCTCATACGCATACTATCTCTCTGAGCCTATCCGAGACAACGATGCCAAGGGTGTGGGCCCATTCATCTGGGCGTCGCTCGAAATGGAGAGCATGGGGTATGAGATTAAGTAAGAGGTAAGAAGTAAGAGGTGATAGGTAAGGAAAGAGCCCGTCGGTTTCGACGGGCTCTTTTGTTTTTATCTCAAAAATGCTCCTTGTGAGCATTCTCACAAGGAGCATCCACTGGATTAATATCCAGGGTTCTGATAGAAGCCACTGACATCGGGATAGACGGTCACGTTGGTGACAGCATCCATCTGTGCCTGTGGGATAGGACGTAGCATATGGTAATCCTGGATACCAGGGCCAAAGCTGCTGGCGTTCTTACCGTTAGCCTGTCCGTTGTAAGCCTTCACATACTCAATCAGCTTACCTGTACGACGGAGGTCGAACCAACGCTGATACTCACCTGCCAACTCAAACATACGCTCGCGGAGAATGGTATCGATGGTGACAGGACCACTGATGCTGTTGTTCTTACCAGGAATGGCACGAACACTACGAAGCTGGTTCAAGGTAGCCAGTGCATCGCCGCCAGTGTGGAGCTGACACTCAGCCTTGATCAGATACATCTCAGAGATACGGATACAGAAGTAGTCGCGCTCAGAGATCTCTGGAGTAATCTTCGCATTCGAAGAGAAGTCAAAATCGTTATCTTCAAACTTCTGGAGAGCGAGGAATGTCCACTCACCCATGTGGTCCTTCGTGTTATAACGGTTGTCTCCATAGAGTGCAGATACAGGAGTACCACTGGGGTTAGAGTATGGCACAGCTACCGACTCGTCGGCAGAGGTATACAGAGGCAGGTCGCCGCCTGTCAGTGTATAGAGACGATACTTATTGTAACTCTTAGCGATGGCAGCCTGTCCCTCAGCACTGGTAGCTGTGAAGTTCGTGAAGTAGATAGCGGTATCCTTCATCAGAGGATACTTAGCTGATACCAGACCAGGAGCGATGGTATAGACATCGCGGATGGTAGCACCGTAGCGCTGGTCGGTCTTCTCGATCTTCTTGAACTCGTTGAACATATGAACGGTAGGGATGAAACGAGCGAAACCACGACTATATTTCGAGTAGTACTCAGCCACAGGGATTCCCTGCAGTGCCTGGTCGGGCTTGGTAGCACGAACGAAGACATCTGTCAGGTCGGCACCTGAGTTACTCCACTTACCCACGAACATCAGGTGTGAGGCATTACCACCCTTAGGTGAACCCACACGTACGATATTCGAGCTGTAGTCGGCACCTGTAGAGTAACGCTTAGGCAGTGCATTGTAGCCATCAGCCACGTGACCATTGGCGTAAACAACACCGAAGATACACTCCTGGTTGGTGGTCACACTCTCATTGTTCAGACGGAACTCCTCGAAGAAGCTAGGATTCAGTGAGGCGTAACCGCTGCCGATGACAGCCTCAGCCTCAGCCTGTGCCAACTGATACAGGTTCTTACCCTCATAATCGTCATTGGTAATGATACCATTCTCACCCAACAGACAAGCAGCATACAACAGTACACGAGCCTTCAGGGCACGAGCTGCAGTCAAGGAAGCACGACCCGTAGACTTCTCATTATCCTTGATGCTGAATGATGCGATGGCATCGTCCAGATCTTCGAGCATATAGCTGTACACCTCTTCCTCAGAATTACGATAGGCAGCAGTAGATGCCGTCTTCACCGGTTCCTTGTTATAGGGAACAGCTCCCCAGGTGTTCACCAGATGCCAGTAGTAGAAAGCACGGAGGAAATACTCTTCGCCCATATAAGCCGCTTTCTGGGCATCGGTCAGGTTCGCGTTGGTAGGAAGGTATTTCAATGCTGTGTTGCACACGTCGACAGCCGCAAAGAACATCTCCCAGTACTCGTCGAGACAGAGGTTATCCTTCTTTGTGTTACCAGGCACCTCAGGAGAGATCCGGTAGGTCAGTGGCAGTTTCTCACCACTGTCGCCACCATAGTAGAACATATCGGTACCACCCTCTGTGAGTGCCAGTGAAGCCTCCTTACCATACCAGCCGCGGAGGAAGGAATAGCTGGAAGCCACCAGGCCATCAATACCCGTCTTGGTATTGTACAGCAGATCGGCGGTCTGGCCAGTCTTGTTATCTTCGTCGAGGAAGTCTGAGCAGGAAGTCAGTCCCATGGAGGACACTGCCATCAGACCAGCCATCAGTATATATACTTTCTTTTTCATTGTGTTTATGATTTAGAATTCAACATTGAGTCCGAAAACCAACTGTTTTGCCAGTGGGAAATTGAAGCTACCGCCCTGCTCAGGGTCATAGTTGTCGATGCTGCTGAAGGTAAAGAAGTTCTTCAGTGAAGCATAGAGTTTCAGGTTGCTCATGCCCCAGCGCGACACCAGTTTCTTGTCGAAGGTATAGCCCAGTGTGATATCCTTGATCTTCACGTAGCTTGCCTTCTCGTAGGCGAGTGATGCCAGCTGTGGTGCAGAAGCAGCACCTGGGTTGGGATACTTCGCATTCTGGTGATCGAAGGTCCAATAGTCCACGTTCGACCAGTTCGCATTGTCGTCATAGTGTACATTGGTGTTCCATCCGTAAGAGATATAGCCACCGATACGTGCGAAGAGCAGTACGGAGAGGCTCCAGTTCTTATAGGTGAGCATATTGCTCAAGCCGAGGATGGCATCCGGATCGCGCTTGAAGACACGACGGTCGTTCTCGTCGATCACACCGTCGTCGTTGGCATCGATCACACGCATCGTACCAGGAGTACCTGCTATCTGATAGTCGGCAGCGGTCTTATCAGGATGACGAGCAAGCCATGCCTCACGATAGCCGTCCACCTCGTTGGTATACGTACCATCCAGATTCTTGGTAACGCCCCATACACCATCGTTCTGATAATAATAGAAGATATGTACTGGCTGACCTACAATCTGACCTGTACGGTCGGCTGCGATGTTCTGTGTCACACCTTCTGAGAGCTCTGTGATCTTATCTCTTGCCATCGAGAGTGTAAAGGTAGCATCCCAGTTGAAGTTCTTCTTGCGGATAGGTGAACCGCCAATCTGGATTTCCACACCGTGACCTCTGGTCTTACCGATATTACTCAGCACGCTGGGGAATACAGAGGTAGCAGGCACACTCTTCGCATAGAGCAGGTCCTTGGTACGTGTCCAGTAGAAGTCGATGCTACCCCACAGTCTGTTGTTCCACAGTCCAAAGTCCAAACCGAGGTCTACAGAAGAGGTAGTCTCCCATGTCAGGTCCTCATTGCCGAGTGCGTCGGGGATACGTCCGCTATAGATAGTACCATCGAGCTCATAGTAGTAGAGGTTGTCGCTGACGGTAGCCAGTGTCTGGTAAGCATTGATACCCGAGTTACCGGTCTTACCCCAAGAGAGACGGAGTTTCAAGTTGTCCAACCAGTTGGAGGCGCTCTTCATCCAAGGCTCGTCAGAGATACGCCATGCAGCAGCTACAGAGGGGAAGTAACCCCATTTATGTCCCTTGGCGAGTACGGATGAACCGTCTGCACGTAGTGAGGCAGTCAGCAGGTAACGTGACAGATAGCTGTAGCTGACACGTCCGAACCACGACTGCATCGTCGTCTTCACATACGTCGGTTCGAGGATGGGATTCGTGATATTGTTCAGGTCATAGAACGAGCTCTCGTAGTAGTGCTCGCTGGGTGTAGGACCATAGATACGCGTACCTTCTGATACGGTCTTGGTCGTCGAGCTACCCAACAGGAAGTTGAAGTTATGGTCTTTCACGTCGAACATATAGTTCAGGGTGTTATCCCATACCCACTTCGTACGGTTGTCCTTGGTCACATCGATCTCACCACCGTTAGCACTCTGGTACTTACCTACAGAGAGGTAGTCAGCATACATACCGTCACGACGGTTACGATAGTCGAGGTTGAACAGCGACTTAAAGGTCAGACCCTTGATGGGTGTGATCTCCGCATAGACATTACCGAAGATACGGTTGCTCATGATATTGTGCTGGAATACGCCCTCTGGCTCATCGAGCAGTGGATTACAGTGTGCCTCATAGAACGATGATGGTTTCTCGATAATCGTGCCGTCATCATTATAGGGGTGAGCGATAGAGGTCATGGTCAGGTAACGGGTGAAGACGCTGGCGCTACGCTTGTCGTGATCTCTGTGTGTGAAGAGGATGCTCGTACCCACCTTGGCCCACTTGGTAATCTTGTGGTCGAGGTTGATCTTCGCATTGTATCTCTTCAGCTTATCACGCTTCAGCAGTCCTTCCTCATTACGGTAACCCATAGAGATATTGAAGTTGGTCTTCTCAGAACCGCCAGATACCGACAGCTCGTAGTTGCGTGTGAAACCGTTCTGCAGCACGAGGTCGGCCCAGTTTGTATACGACTTGTCCTGATAGATCTCGAGTGTTGAGTATGGGAGGTTGTTCGTAGGTGTACCGTTGAGCACATCCTCAGGCATCATATAGGCGTCGTCCCACTCACCCGACTGTACATTGGCCTTATACTGGGCAGCGTCTACCAGGCGCTGTACCTCACGGTCGCCGTACATAATCTCTGGGATGAATGTGGGCGACACAAACGAGAACTGTGTATTGAAGTTCACCTTGGTCTTGCCAGCCTTACCACGCTTGGTGGTGATGATGATTACACCATTGGCACCCTTGGTACCATAGATAGCGGTCGAAGAGGCATCCTTCAGTACTTCCATCGACTCGATATCCGATGAGTTAAGGTCGATGTTAGAGCCATACTCCACACCATCGACCAAGATTAGTGGGGTGTTATCGGCATTGATTGAACGTGTACCACGCAAGTTCATGGTCAGTGCGCCACCTGCCTGTCCGTCCGACTGTGTGATGTCGAGTCCAGGAATCTTTGCCTGCATCGCCTGCATAGGGTCGGCAGCTGCCACATTCTCGATGTCGGAAGACTTCAGCGACGATACCGAACCGGTCAGGTCGCGCTTCTTCACTACACCATAGCCGATGACCACCAGCTCATCGAGACTGTTGGCATCTTCCTTCAGTACGATGTTGAAACTCGACTGATTACCCACCTTGACTGTCTGTGTCTGATAGCCAATGTAAGAAATCTTTAGCGATGCATTGTTGGCGACGTTCTGAATGGTGAAGTTTCCGTTGATGTCAGTGACACTTCCTGTCGAGGTGCCATTCACCACCACACTTACACCAATCATGGGTTCGCCTGCCGCATCCTTGACTGTACCTGTGACAGTCTTCTGGGCAAAGCCCACTAACCCCATCAGACATACCAACAAGGTTAGAAAGAATCTTTTCTTTTGCATAATTAGTAATTAGGTTAATATAAAAGGTTTGAAGTTTATTTTAATCTTAAATAGTTTGTTTAAAAACATTCTATCTCCACCCTCACAGGCAAAAACGATGCAAATTTATAGAATCTTTACGTAACAGCCAAATATTTTATCAGTAAATTGTAGCACTTACACGAAAAAAAAGTAATTAGCATCTTTAACTTCTTAACTCCCTAACTTCTTAACTCCCTAACTTCTTAACTACTTAACTTCCTAACTACTTAACTCCTTAACTTCCTAACTACTTAACTTCTTATCTTCCTAACTACTTAACTCCTTACCATATTATAAATATGTGTAAAAATTTGGTTTTTCCTTTAAAATCCCGTACCTTTGCACACAAAACAAATTAAGAATATGAGACTACCCGTTATCTTTTTGCTTCTGGCATCGTCATTAAGTGCCATCGCTGATAATTATGATTTAAACAAGCCTTTCGGCTTCTGTACCGTATCTTCTCGTACTGACGCCAGCAGTACCTACGCTGTCACTGGCGGCGGCATCTATGACTATAGTCAATACGAAGCCTTTAATGGAACAAAAATCATTCTGAAGTCCAATGGTCAGGACATGAAAGGTACCATCCAGAACGCTATTAAGCAAAACGACGTCGTTATCCTTGATGGTTCAGACGGTGAATTCATCGTATCGGAGAACATTGGTTTTGAGCGAGGCAACAAGACCATCCTCGGCATCAACAATGCACGTATCTGCACCCAATGGTATCTGACTGACGAAGACAAGACACTTCTCGACAATGCAACTGACGACAGATATACCCCTGTCGTTACAGGCGTAAAAAACATGAGCACCAGCGACAAGGGAGGAGTATTGAACAGTCAAACGATTAAAGAGCAGGCCGAATATATCACTCGCAAGACGCTTTATGAAAAGTATGGCAACGAGAACTACCGTAAGGCGGGTATCTTCTCGCTGAACAAAGAGAACGTCATCATCCGTAACATCACCTTTATAGGGCCTGGCGCTGTCGACGTGGGGGGTAATGACCTCGTCTCTGCTTCTGGTGCCAAGCACTGTTGGATAGATCACTGTGTTTTCCAGGATGGTATGGACGGTAACTTCGACATCACGAACGAATCCGACTTCAACACCGTCAGCTGGTGTATCTTCCGCTATACAGATCGTTCTTATGTCCACCAGAACACCAATCTTGTAGGCTCTTCCGACTCCAGTACTGGCGACGCAGGCAAGCTCAACACAACCTATGCTTTCAACTGGTGGGCTCCTGGTTGTAATCAGCGTATGCCGATGGCACGCTTTGGCAAAATTCACATGCTGAACAACTATTATAGCTGTGGAAGTGCAAGTCTCTGCATGAACCCTCGTAAGAGCTCGGAGTTCCTCATCGAGGGCAACTACTTCGCCTCTAACGTAAAGAACTGCTATAAAGCTAACGACAATCCCGTCGCTGTGACATGGGCTGACGACAATGTCATTGCGAACACTTCTGTCACCAAGCCTACTTCCTTCGGTACAACAGTGACCGTACCTTATACCTATACCGTAGCTCCTGCAAATGCCGTTTCTGATGCTGTTCAGAACGATGCCGGCGCCACACTGCCCTGGGGCGATGGCGGTGGCGAGGAAACAGGTACCAAAGGAAGCATCTACTGGGCCATGTCAAACAATACCAACGCCGTTGTTTCAGATGCGGTCGCTGCAGATTTCGAATCGACTACTGTCACCAATGGCGGCAACTTAGTGCTGCGCACCAACGGCACTTACAACAACATACGCTTTTCGCTCTATCAGGCACAAAGCATTCAGACGGAAGCTGCCGACGACAATGTCGTCAACTTCTCGTTGACAACAAAGTCTGGCTACAAGTTCAAGGCATCAAGTGTTGAACTGTATGCATGCAAGGTGGCCACCAACAATGGCACGATAGACGTAGCATGGAAAGATGCTGGCGGCACGACATCTCTTTGGCAGGCTGTTTCGCCCAACCGCAACAATGCTGAGAAGGGCTATTTCTCGTACTACACCAAAGATATTAGCGCATCGTCTACAGCCACTGAGGGTACTTGCTCTCTGATCATCAACATCTACAATGTCGGTGCTATGAGTGAGTCACAATTACAGAAGAAAGACTTGGGTCTGGCACAAATCCTCATCAAGGGAACGGTCACCGACAGCACCACTGGCATCTCCACCCCCGTCACGATCTCTACGAGTCAGGATGTCACCTATTATAATATAAAGGGACAGCGCGTTGCCCACCCCACGAGAGGACTGTACATCGTGCGTGCAGCTGGCGACACGAAGGGAAAGAAGGTATTCATCAAATAAACAGACCGCCATTCTACAGAAACAGAACAAACACTCAATATGAGAAAACTATTATCAATCATCTTTGCCATGCTGGCAACTGCAGCGATGGCACAAGCCCCCGCCTTCCCAGGCGCTGAAGGACACGGACGCTACGTAACGGGAGGACGAGGTATTACTAGCAATGTGTATCACGTCACGCGTCTGGATGACAACGAGAACACACAAGGAACCCTTCGTTGGGCATTGAAACAGCCAGGTCCTCGTACCATCGTCTTCGATATCAGCGGTATCATTGAATTGAAGAGCGATCTGACAATACCCACCAATACAACGATTGCAGGTCAGACTGCTCCGTCACCAGGTATCACCCTGCGCTATCGTACCGTACTCTTTGGTGGTAACAACATCATTGTGCGCTTTATCCGCTTCCGTCGTGGAGAAGAGAAGGATATCAATGACGGTGCTGATGCTACTTGGACGAAGAATCATACAGGCATCATCCTCGACCACTGCTCCTTCTCATGGAGTATCGACGAGATTGCCTCTTTCTACGACAACAACAACTTCACCATGCAGTGGTGCGCTTTAGGCGAGGCATTGGCCAATCCTGGTCACTCCAAGGGTGAGCATAGCTATGGAGGTATCTGGGGCGGTAAGCTGGCTTCGTTCCACCATAACTTCATTGCCCACGTGCAGAACCGTGCACCCCGTTTCAATGGTGCCCGTTACCAGTGGTCTGGGTTCACACAGAACAAACTCTACAGTACCTACAACTGGACCAACTACGTGCAGGCAGAAAATGTGGACTTCCGTAACTGTGTGATGTACAACTGGGGCAACGGTAACGGTTGCTACGGCGGTCCTGGCGGCGGTTATATCAATATCGTCAACAACTATTACAAGGCTGGCCCTGCTACTTCAGCCAAAACTCGTGTCACAGAAATCTCTGTGGGCGAAAGTGGCAATAGCACACCTGAAAGTATGCATGGCATGACGAGCCGCTATTATATCAACGGCAACTATGTAACAGCAGCAGGCGCAGAGGCTGCCAACTACGACTGGAAGGGTGTCACGTTCGACGCTGGTATCAAGACCTATAATAACGAGAGATATTCTGTGGACTCCAAGAACTTCTATAAGGATGTTCCTCACACCACCATCGACGATATCGCCTGTGTAAAGATCAAGCTCGACGAGCCCTGTCCTATCGGCGAGGTCACCACGCATAGTGCGACGGTAGCCTACGAGAAAGTGCTCAATTATGTAGGTGCATCCCTGTATCGTGACGCTGTGGATAATCGCTATATGGACGAAGCCCTGAACGGAACAACCACCTATACGGGTTCTGCAGAAAAGACAGGCGACGGTAAAACGATTGTCCATCGCCCAGGTATCATCGACTACGTGAGAGACCAGGGAAGCTACACCCTGACCTCCAAGAAACGTGGCGCCGACTTCGATACCGACCAGGACGGTATCCCCGATAAGTGGGAAGAGGCCAATGGACTGAATCCCAACGATGCCACCGATGCGAAGCTGTTCACCCTCGATAACGCCACGAAGGATGGCAAGGGCTGGTACAATAATCTGGAAGTCTACCTCAATAGCCTCGTTGAAGACATCATGAAGGCTGGCAATGCTGATGCGCTGACGGCTGTCGACGAGTATTATCCTGCGTTCACCAAACCGGCAGTCGACCCTGAGCCTGTTGATCCCACAGTGGAAGGCAGTGTTATCTGGGATTTCGACGAAGGCACTGAAGGACAGGAAGCCTCCTATAACAGCGAGTATTTCCAGTCAGATAACGTCACGAAAGGGTCTCATCTGGAATACTATCAGAAGAAGAATGCGATGACCACGTTCACCATCAACGACCAGAATGCTGATGCCACAGCGAAGCCAGAGAATGCCGTCAACTTCAACTTCACCGTAAAGGATGGCTATCAGTTTGTTCCTACGAACGTATCGTTCAAGGCTACCCATTTCGGAACTGACCATGGTAGTTTCTCTGCCTATCTTCGCTATGCCGACAACAGCCAGCTGTCAGTCATTGGGGAAACGGTAGCTGCTCGCGACAATGCATCGCCCAACTACACCCAAGTCAACAAAGTGTTTACTGACGCTGCACCAATGACAGGTGCCAGTTCACTGGTCATCCACCTGTTTGATATTCCCTACAACGCCAATACCAAGTGTATGGGTCTGTCGGAGATCAATATCTCAGGTAATGTCGTCACGCCTACTGGCATCGCTGTCCCCGTCACGCTCTCCCCTGCTCTCACTACGGAGTACTTCACCTTAGGCGGTCAGCGTGTCAACGGTGCCACGAAAGGTGTTGTCATCAAGCGCCAAAACTATGCCGACGGCACGTCTAAAACCACAAAAGTCATCCGATAATTTTACCTGCCCGAAAACCGCAGGTCGTACATCTGGTAGGACCAATCGTTAGAACAAAACATAACCCAGGGTTACTGCAAGATAACCTTGGGTTATGTTTTAATAAGGCACGGTTATTGACCAATAAGGCACGCTTATTGCAAAGCAGAGTTTTGTTCGTTTTTGAAAAGTGCCTACTTTTCACGTGAAAGTCTTAAGGTTTTCAATTGAAAAGTCTAAAGGCTTCAAAGAATTGGTCAAAACGCAGAGCAAATCAACTGAAAAACGCTTAGTAATCAACTGAGAAAATTATCTATTCAACTGAGAAACACCTTCTAATTAATCATGAGCAATCATCCACTCTACAATATTATGGAACATATTCAAATAATAGGTTTCTTTTACTAATCTTTCAGACAGCCAATTGGCACGACCATCACACCATCTTTTCTCATATACGCATATTTCCCGACAGCTGTTAATACCATCTTAAAAGATGGATTCTTCATCTTTATGGTATCTATCTTTTTCTCCAGCGCGTTAAGATTTGCTGCACCTTCTTCAATACGTGTGTCACCACCGAGTTTTATCTCTATCAATCCATAATTACCATTCCTCAGATGAACAACGGCATCACACTCCAATCCATTCTTATCCCTATAATGGAATACTTCACCATCGTTGGCCTCAGCATACACACGCAAGTCACGTACACAGAGTGTCTCAAAGAACAGCCCCATTGTTTCCAAATCATTAAGCAGATCATTAGGGCCGAGCCCCAGTGCGGCTATAGCTAAGGATGGATCCACGAAATATCTTGTATCACTCGTCCTAATAGCCGTCTTCGAACGTAAATTCGGATTCCATGCTTTCATGTCCTCAATGACAAAGATCTTTTTTAAAGCCTTTAAATAGGATATTACCGTTTCATCGCTCATACTTTCAGGCTCATTTGTCTTCATATCTTCAACTATGGTTGGGATACCGGCCATAGCCCCCTGTAACCTTGCATAGGAACGCAAAATCCTTTTTGCCCTATATTCGTCTCTCTCCACGCCGTCAACCCTCGAAATATCAGAACGTGTTATGGCTTCAAAATACTCCGTTACTTGCCTCAATGCAGCCTTTTTAGTCTTTTTGTTCAATGATTTGGGCCATCCCCCACGACAGATTGCGAATGCGACATCCTCCATCGTCAGAGAACTTTCTCCGTCAATCTTGTCTGGATGAGAGAAAAGTTCACCAAGACTAACATCTCCAGATGATTCCTCCGATTCCCAAAGGGTCATTGGGCGCATCGTGAGAAATGCAAAACGACCAGCACCGCTATGATTTATCTTAGAGTCATCAGCAGGTACTGCAGAACCTGTCAACATAAATAGTCCGTCATCCTTCCTATGGTCTGTCTCAAAGCGTACAGCATCCCAAATTTGTGGGGCGATCTGCCATTCGTCAATAAGCCGAGGATTATCACCTTGCAACAAGCGCTTAATATTTGTTTCTGCCAATTGCAAGTTCTGCCGCATGTTGTCCGGATCATCCATATAGAGGATGCTATTAGCTTGTTGCTCTGCTGTAGTGGTCTTACCACAAGCTTTTGGTCCCTCAATCAAGACGGCTCCCATAGCATCCAGTTTATCTGCTAATAGGACATCCGCTATTCTTTTCTTATAATCTGTATTGTCTGGCATATAAACAATTATTCAATTTCTGCTGCAAAGATATGAAAAGCCCTTTGAAAAAAAAAATATTTTTCAACCAAATTTGGTTATTTGGCCAAAATCTGATTGGTTATTTGGCGATTTTTTGCTTGGTTATTCGGCTGACGGCTCTGGCCAAAATCATAAGCACCAGTTGAAGTCTGCCAATGCCCGAAAACCGCAGGTCGTACATCTGGTAGGACCAATCGTTACGAAAAAAGTCTGTGACGAAAGACGGATTTTGGAGAATTAACGCAGAAAGCGCGTAAATAAAAGGCAAGATGGGGCAGAATGGCGCACCTTTCACCGCCTCTTCGCAGCCCGTTTCTTATTCCGCGAACTGCTACATTTTGCATAGCAATGGATCCCAAAAGAAATAGTAGTTTTGCAGCCAAAAATTAAAAAAAGAGTAAGAAACATGAGAAGTACTTTTAACATTCTGTTCTATGTGAACAAGAGTAAGGAGAAGAATGGTGTTGTGCCTGTGATGGGCAGGGTGTCGATTAACGGAACGCAATCGCAGTTCAGTTGTAAGAAGACTATCCCGCTTGACATGTGGGACGTGAAGGGCAATTGTGCCAAAGGGCGCAGTAAGGAGGCTTTGCAGATTAACCGCGAACTTGACAACATTAAGGCGCAGATCATCAAGCACTATCAGCACCTTTCGGATAGGGAGGCTTTTGTGACGGCTGAGATGGTGCGCAACACGTATCAGGGATTTGGCAGCGAGTACGAGACTTTGCTGAGTGCATTCGACAAGGACATTGCCAATCAGAAGAAGCGCGTGGGCAAGGATAGGTCAGCAAGCACGCTTTGGGCTATGGAACGTTCGCGGAAGGATGTGGCTGAGTTCATTCAATCACATTACCGCCGTACAGACATGTCGATGCTGGAACTGACGCCAGAGTTTATCAAGGACTTCGCCGCCTACCTCAGCACAGACCGTGGGCTGGCCAATGGAACTATCTGGCAGCGATGTATGTGGTTGAAAGGTGTCGTGATGAGGGCGCACTATAATGGCAAGATTCCCCGTAACCCGTTCGCGCAGTTCCACATCAGCCCCAACTGCAAGGAAAGGGAGTTTCTGACCGAGGAAGAACTGAAGGCTGTCGTGACCCATGAGTTCGAGGATGAAAATCTGGCCTTCGTTCGTGACATTTTTGTATTCGTGTGCTTCACCGCCCTCTCGTTCATCGATGTGAAGAACCTGACCACGGACAACATCGTGGACATCAACGGCGACAAGTGGATTATCAGCAAGCGACACAAGACCAACATTCCTTTCCAGGTGAAGCTGATGGACGTACCCTTGCAGATTATCGACCGCTACAAGCATCTGCAGGAAGACAAACTGGTGTTCGGCAAGATGAACTACTGGTCTATGTGCAAGAAGTTGAAAACGGTGATGACTGCCTGCGGCATAGAGAAAGCCATCTCCTACCACTGTGGCCGCCACTCGTTCGCAACCTTAGCGCTTTCAAAGGGAATGCCCATCGAGAGCGTGAGCCGTGTATTGGGACACACCAATATAGTGACCACCCAGATTTATGCAAAAATCACCAGTCAGAAACTTGATAACGACCTGACGATGCTTGGCAACAAACTCAATGCATCATTCAAGAATCTTAAGATGGCATAGATTACAGCGACCCAAAGCCTTCAAAGCGGAAAGACGAATGATTAGCGAAGTCTGTCATCCGTCTTTCTGCGTCATATTCCCTCAGTACAAGAACTACTAACGGCTCTTTCTTTTTCCCTATCGTTTATATGCAGGATGATAGCAACTTTCCAAGACCCTTTCCAAATCACTTTCACGATAGAGCACCTTGCCACCTAATAATATATAAGGTATAACGCCATCATTTCGGTATTCCTGTAGCGTTCGTCTGCTGACTTTCAGAATCTGTGCGACCTCTTTATCTGTCAAATAGCGTTCACCATCAAGCAACGGACGATAATTGCCTATCACTTTCTTGTATAGAGCAAGCACCTCCTTCATGTTCTCCAATGCGTTCTTCACGCCAACGTTATGAGGCATTATCAGTTCGTTCATAAACAACTCGTTTTGAGGTTATGCATCTTTCTATCCTTTTCCCTTTCAATCACAACATGAAGAATGCCCTCTACATCCTCAGGCTTATAATACACCTTGCGGTTGATTTGGGAATAGGCTAACGTCCCGTTATCCCGTAAAGTTTGTAATGCTCTTGGACTGATGTTCAGCATCTGGCATACATCTTGATTGTCGAGCCAATCGTCCAACCCTTTGTCATTACCTCTACTGGCCATCTCCTTCATCTTTATGACGAAACTGTTGAAACTCGTCAGCAGTTCCTCGTAAGTACTGCGCTCAATTGAAATTACTTCCATGTCTTGTTTAGTATTAATAATCTGCGAACAAAGGTACATCATTATTTCCAGATAAGATTACATTGAAAATTACTTGTTGTGAAATAACAATTCAGGGAAACAAGACCCTAATGTCTGCCGAGCTTGCTCATCAGAAAGCAGACATGCATCTTTATGTGGCACTCCACAGAAAAGTGGCAAGCAGAGGGGAAAAAGTGAGGACCATGATTGTAATAGTTTGTATGAAATTGATGGAATCTGTCGTCAGTTACGTTAAAGCTTAACGTAGGATTATAATCAGGGAGTTCTGGCCTTGTTTTACATAAAAATAGTTAAAAGAGAAAAATTTTGATTGTTTTTAGGAAAAAGAGACTAAGAATAGAAAAATAATGTATATTTTTGCAGTGACTAAGCCAGTCCAAGCTGTCTGATGCCAGCAATGGGTGATGACTGTGAGGGCAGGGCGGGTCAAAACAAACATCGATGGAATCCTGAGGCTGAGAACACCGTTTGTAAGGACAGCCGAAGGGAAAGAACGTTTTCTGAACGTTACCTGTCTGTGATGTCAAATCTCGCAAATTTGGATCTTTGCACAGCGGTAATGCAACGAAGCGTTCGCGTGGGTGTATTATATCCCGGTCGCTCCGTAGCTATCATTGTATCTTGGTGGTTTTACGTCTGCGCCGAACTATATAATCACTCGGCGTGGGCTGGCTTGCGTTGCTTATCCTTGCAAAGAGGCAATGCGAGAGCCTGACATCAGGGATAGGCGCGGAGGAATAAACTCCCACGTCTTTTTTATTTCCTCAAACTAAAACCAATATTAACGCTGAATTTGGGAGTTAGGAAGCATAAAGACTTCTTAACATTATGAAGAAAAACGAAAAGAACGAAGAACTCCAGTCGCGAAGGGAGTTTTTCAAGAGTGCTGCAAAAGGCGCTCTGCCCATCTTGGCATTCTCGGTATTGGGGTCTTCCTTCCTAATGTCATGCGAGAAAGAAAAGGAAAAGGAAAGCAGCGGCTGTGGTAAGTCGTGCTCAGGCTCATGTGATGGAGATTGCGCAGGCGATTGCGATGATGGATGCTGGACTGCATGTATTAGTGCATGTGTGCATTATCAACGGTAAGAAAACAGGATGAGGGATGCCAATTCAGTTTGGCATTCCCTCATTTAACAATTTCAGATAAGTATGAGAAATAAGACAATAACCTTTATTGTTACTAAAGATTGCCAATTAGCATGCAAATATTGTTATCTCGTTGGCAAGAATAAAAATGAGAGGATGGATTTTGACACCGCGAAAAAGGCTGTTGATTACATCTTTTCTCACCCAGATTTATTTACAGAAGATTCTGTCAGTTTTGATTTTATTGGAGGTGAACCTTGTTTGGAAATGAAACTTATAGACCAAATAAGTGATTATATTAAAATAAAGATGTTTAAATGTAATCACCGTTGGTTCGATAAGTATATTTTCGGATTTACCACTAATGGCTTAAACTATAATTCAGAGTCTGTACAAGATTATATACGTAAGAACAGGAAGCATCTAAGTATAACTATCACTTTAGACGGGACAGAAATAAAACACGACATCAACCGTGTTTATAAAAACAGTAATAGAGGTTCATATAAAGATGTCGTTAAAAACATCCCATTATGGCTAAAGCAATTTCCTGATGCCAGCACCAAGATAACGATTAGTTCTGAGGACATTCCATATATAAAAGAAAGCGTATTGCATGTATATGGATTAGGAATTCACGAAGTGCATATCAATTGTGTGTTTGAGGATGTTTGGAAAGACGGTGACGACAAATTATTTGAAATGCAATTAATCGACTTGGCAGATGCTATTATTGATAATGGTTTATACAAGGATTTCGCATGTTCTTTCTTTGATGAATCTATTGGCAAACCAATGGACATAAGGAAGAACAACAACTGGTGTGGAGCAGGAAGGATGTTGTCTATAGATGCCGCTGGTAATTTCTACCCATGCACTCGTTTTGCTCAATATTCGCTAAGAGAAAAGAATGCAAGGATTATAGGAAATGTAGATAAAGGAATAGACTCTAACCTGTTACGCCCATTCCTAACACTTAATAGGCGTATGCAATCCAAACAAGAATGTTTTGACTGTGATGTGGCAAGTGGATGTGCATGGTGTCAAGGTGAGAACTATGATGCTTCAGAAACTGGCACAATCTATCAGCGAGCTACGGCCATCTGCAAAATGCATAAGGCTCGTGTTCGTGCAAACAACTACTATTGGAATAAACTCTATAGGAAACTGGAATTGGAAGGTGAACGCGAAGAGTTTGAAATGAACAAAAAAGAGACAAAAGACATAATATGTTGACAACATGCTGCAATATCTCATTATAATATTAGACGATACGAGTACATCGTTTTGTCATTATAAGAATCCAAAAACTCAATGTCATTTGATTCCCCTTAACACACTAAAACAGGGTATTCGTTTTGGTATGATGGAAAACCTGATGATTCAGTTTGTATATCCTAATTATGAAATTCCACAGGAGTATCAGGATGCAATTGAATGCATTGATCATTCCAAAATCATGCCCCAAAAAGAAGGCGCTGATGTATGGGTAATCAACAAGGCTGATAACATTAGTTCGAATATTCCTGTCGTATTGCATATTAACAAAGAATACCTATTTGCTCATGAGTGTGAGATTTCCGAGATATTAGGAAAGGTTTCGAGATTAAATATTGTACTGACAGATGTAAATACGTTCACTAAAGAGGATTTTGTTCGCTATAAATCTTTGCTTGGAAAGTTATCTGCATCATTGGAGCAATTATATGTTGAAAGGAAAAGGCCTCAACTGAATATACTTACTGACCGCATAATGCTCTCACAGATGAATAACTGTGGTTCAGGAGTTACGAATATAACACTCGCTCCAAACGGAAAGTTCTATGTTTGCCCAGCATTCTATTATGATAATGAATATGATAGCATCGGTGATTTGGAGCAAGGGCTTGAGATTAGAAACAAACAACTCTATCAACTCGACCATGCAGCGATATGCACCCATTGCGACTCATTCCAATGCAAGAGATGCATTTGGCTAAATCGCAAGACTACGCTTGAAGTGAATACACCCTCGCATGAGCAATGCGTATTAGCACATTTAGAGCGTAATGCAAGCAGAGAATTGCTTAACAATCTCCGCAAACATGGTATTTATTTCCCTGAACAGGAAATAATAAAGGAAATAGACTATTTAGACCCCTTTGACAAAAAAGACGAATGGTAATGAACAAGATAGTAGGAAAAATAACAGTTGAAGAACGAAACGAAATACAAATGCTCTTCGAACATCGTAATGGATTAGATGAAATTGCGATGATTGTATCTAAAGAACAAAGCACTCTTTACGACAAATTAGTAAAAGACAAGAAAGAAACAAATATCAGATTCCAGAATTGGTGGGAAGAAAAAGCCTTGAAATATCAATGGGAATCCACTGAAGGAGGAAAATGGAAAATAGATTTCAAAACATGTGATGTATACTTAATCGTATAAATATGGTAACACAATTATTATTCATTGGCACAACAGAACTGCTACTTATTGGTGGTTTGGCTTTACTTTTGTTCGGCGGAAAGAAATTACCCGAAATGATGAAGGGGTTGGGACAAGGCGTACAAAGTTTTAAAAAAGGAATGAAAGAACCCATTGAAGAGGAACAAGAAGAAGATGAATGCCAAGAAGGAGCAGAAGATTTGGGAACAAAAGAAGAAGGAACTGAAACAGATTCAATCTCGACAGAAAAAGAAAAATGAGAAAACCGACAATAGCGGTCTTCTGACTTTTGGCGGACACCTCGAAGTATTACGTCAAATGCTCTTTCGTATTCTTGGCGTAGCGGGAGTTATTGCCGCTGTGGTATTCTATTTCAAAGATGCTACATGGAATCTTTTGCTTGCTCCAAGCGAGTGGGATTTCTGCACTTATCAATGGCTTGAACAGGCGATGCAATCAATCGGTATTGACTTTCATTTCAATGAGTTTTATGTTGACATGATTGCCACCGATTTGTCGAGTCAGTTCATGACACACATTACCACGGCTGTCTATCTTGGTGTGTTGGGAGCATCGCCATATATATTGTATGAGTTGTTCCGCTTCATATCGCCTGCACTTTACGAGAATGAGCGAAAGTATTCCGTGCAAGTAGCAGGCATCATCTACATATTGTTTATCCTTGGCGTACTGATGTCCTACTTTGTACTTTTCCCAATCTCGTTCCGTTTCCTCGGCACTTACAGTGTGTCAGAAAGGGTTGTCAGTAATATCACGCTTGATTCATATATCAGCACTTTTGTGTCGTTGACATTGGTCATGGGTGTCGTATTCCAACTGCCCGTTATTGCTTTCTTCCTCGGTAAGATGGGCGTGGTCACTTCCGAATTGCTTTCCAAATACCGCAAGCATTCCTTCCTTGTCATTATGCTTGTAGCCGCCATCATCACCCCGCCAGACCTTATGACTTTAATTCTCGTTACTATCCCCTTATACCTTCTCTATGAAATAAGTATTAGGGTAGTAGCATTCGTTGAAAAATATAAAAAGAAGTTACTATGAAGAAATTAGTTTTATTATCGATTTCTTTTGCTCTTTTAGTTTCGTGTGGTTCGTCCACGACAAAGAAGACAGTTCAAAACTTAGCCAGCCGTAAATACATTACCGTTGTTGACAAAAAAGACGGATTCTGTTCTGCATATACTGAATATGGACATACAATGATTTATGGGAAAGATTCCATTGATAACTATATCGTTTATTTTGCTAAATTTGACAACAATGCAGGTAAATATGAGAATAGGATAATTAAAGAAAAGATTGTCAGGATTGAATTGGATTCTTCTTTGAGTATATTGAAGAGCTTCATAACAATATCTGGAGGTGCATTCTGTGATAGGAATGATGTTAGAGGTTATAATGCTTACTTTTTTGACGAAAAGTTGAACGGCAATAGTCTGGAACAAATAGAAGTCTCTGAGCAATCATGTGATATGGATGACGAGCACAAGGTAAAGCGAATACTGAGACTACTCAATATTGGATACAACATCGCACTCTCAATCAATAATACAAATGCTGGAGGATGGTATAAGATCGTTTCTGCATTGGAGCCTATTCAGGAACTCATGAATTACGATGTCATGGAGAACGATACAATCTATGACACCATAGTGAATAAACACATTTCAAAAATTAGCATAACGACAGAAGGGCTTACACAGTTTAATAATTTGCTAAGGGAAAAATATAATAGTCAAAATACAAACCTATAAAAAGAATATGAATAATGCTCGAAATCTAAAATGTATGGCCTTTATATTGGCCATGATTGTTGGCACAGGCTTTACCTCGTGTGGTGATGATGATAACGAGAACACGCCCAATGAGCCATACACTCCATCTGATTCAAGGGCAGTTGACCTTGGCTTGTCTGTCAACTGGGCAAAAATGAATGTGGGGGCGAACGCTCCTGAGGATTGCGGTCTATTCTATGCATGGGGAGAGACGAATGGGTATACCTCGAACACAAGCGATGACCACCAGTTCGATTATACCGAATACAAATGGATGACAGCAGGGCAGTCTTCGCCATATTGGATAAACAAGTATCAGATAGCCGACCAATGGACTGATGGCTGCTGGTTTGACTCTAACCAACGCTTCATTGGCGATGGAAAAAAGGTATTGGAACTGGCTGACGATGCCGCCGCCGCTAATTGGGGTGGCTCGTGGCGTATGCCTACCATTGAAGAGTGTCAGGAATTGATAAGCAACTGCTCGGCGGAATGGACGAGGCAAAACGGAACATACGGTTGTAAGTTGACAAGCAAGAAGAATGGCAATTCGATCTTTCTGCCTGCTTCAGGCATTCGTGCCTCTGGAGGAGTGTTAACGTGGGAAGGAATTGGCGTGTATTGGTCATCGTCGCTGAAAACAACTATGGGCGGCTGTGGTTTTAACTTTAGTGCTAATGATGGTACATCTATATACATTTCAACCAATGACTATAGTCGTAATACAGGAATTAATGTAAGACCCGTAATGAAACAGTAACAACAATAAATTATGAAAAAGCTACTAATAACATCTATTCCAAACTTTTTAGAGATAAAGGCAAACGCAAGGATTCTTTCGTTATTATTCATCCTCTTTATTACATGTGACGTGCAAGCACAGTTTTACCCATATAATCCTTACAACCCCTATATGAACCCTGGTTATCAGGCTGGTCAACAGTTGGGCAATGCCATTGCACAAAGGAGCAAGTATGGTCGTAATCAGTTGCGTAAGGCTATCAAGAAATGGGGCGAATGCAATAACGGTACACTTTCGTTAGAGCATGGTGCCGTAGCACTATATGGCAGCAACGGCTATTTTTGTAGTGCAGCAGTTGATAACAGGATTTCTTCCAAGTTAAAATCCATCAACAAAAATGGGGGTACTATTAATGATGTAAATATCACCGAGAACGGAAACTTCATCGTAGTATTTAATGACAAGGAATGGTATGGAGTGCTTCCTTCAGGACTTAAATCTGCCTTGGATGAGTATTCTTATGGCACCAAGTTCAAGTCAATATCATTTAACGAGAGTGGGACTTATGCCATTACAACATCTGATGGATTCAAGAGTAACAATTCCATCTATCAGTCTTTTTACGATGAAAATGTCGATGACTATGGAGAGTTGTATTCTGTGAACATCTGTGGCGACGGTGCAGTATTTTGCTATTCTGATGGGACAAGATATTGTGGCCGTATTCCAAACGAGGTGGAGTCAGCCATTCGTGGTTTCTCGCATACCGCAAAATTTGTGAAGTTCAATAAGCATGGTGATTATCTTATCTGTGATAAATATGGTTCTTACTCTTATTCCATAGGTGATGCTAATACTGGTAGCAATTCTTCAACAGTTTATTATGACTGGGCGAAAGAGCGAACCAAAAAAGCTAAAGAAAAGGCATATGCAAAATGGGACAGTAAGGCAGTGTACAAGTTCAATGACGAGAAAAATGTCCATAGAGTATGGTGTGGAGTAGAAATGATAGACGGAAAGTTTGTATCATTAGAAACCAGTATTGCTACAGATTACAATGCAGCCCCAACAATGAATATTGATTTTCATGCTATTTCTGAAACAGATTTTGATGGTATTTTGAAGAATCTTTCTGAAGAAGGTTTAGAGAATATGTCTTTGAAGTTAGAATTGGCCAATGGAGAGACAATAACCTCAAGCGAAATGGCTATATATAAAAGTTGGCTTGGCATAGGTTTTAGACTATCCACGAGTCTGGTCTCTATGAGAAGTGACAAGCGTTCTCTCCGTGGTGATATTTCGAGTATTCAATATCTTGTTGGTCAGTTCTCTACTAACAACATCAAATCTGTTACCTTCAAAGGGAGGTACACCGTGGATTTTTCCAGCATAGATACGAAGAGCCAGCTATGTTATGATTTCTATAGATTAGCAGACGAAGCGGGTAAGTCCAGAATTTTACCGAACTAAATCATAGTCTTTATTGAGGAGTGCCATAAAAAGCCTATTGATCTATAAGACAATAGTTATACATAACGAACAAGAAGAAAGACAGCACATCCCAATGATGGAAGGACGTAGCCTAATACGCACTTTTCTGGCAGATGCCACAAAAAATGCCGCAATCAGTTCATGAGCATTGAGTAAGCTCAGAGCAAAAAGTTGAGTCTGGATTTAGTTCTTTCAAAAAGAATGATTACCTTTGCACCCGATGATGAGGCATAGTACGGCTGGTGGCTCAGCATCAGGTGTTCATTGAAAGCAATTCATAGCAGAATGTGGAATTGAGTACGGTTGCCAATTCGTAACCCAGTTTTTCCTAAATCTCCCAGACTGCCTTTATATAAAGAAAAGCTGAGAATTCTTGCAAAGTTAGAATAAAACATTGGATAGAAGAAGTAAGAGATAAAAGAAAGGGATGGCCTTGCGGGCATCCCTTTCTTGATGGAAAAGTGAGTGCTGTTATTCAGCTTTCTGCTCTTCTGCTGGAGCAGCTACAGGAGCTGTTTCAGGAGCAGCAGGAGCTGCTGCCTTCTTAGCTGGAGCCTTCTTAGCTGCGGGCTTCTTGGCTGTTGCTTTCTTCGCAGCTGGTTTCTTCGCTGCCTCGGGCTTGGCTGCTTCCAACTTCTCGATCTGAGACTTCAGACGGGTGATTTCCTTGTCCTTCATCTCAATCTCATCGCCCTGGTTCTTGATGGTAGTCAACAGACCCTCCAGTTCATCATTGTCGATATCCAAAGGATAGAGGGCATTCACTCGGTTGATGAAGTCGCCCAGGATGTTCATGTAGTTGGTGAACGCATCGAACGGACCACTGTAGATGCCACGATCGAGACCGACATTTGAGGGCTTGGTGGTCATGAAACGGAAGTTGTTAGAGGCCTGCAGGTAGTCCCAGTCCTGATTGATGCGCGGATCGTTGGCGATGCGCAGACGGTCGGCTACACTATAGAGCTTGTTGAAAGCCTCGCGCTGCATGGCGTTACCCAACCAACAGCTGACATCGCGCTCCTCGTCGACCCATGACAGAGTGTCGGGCACATCGAGATTGCCTACGCTCTTGCATGCCTTGCATATCTCTGTTGGGGTCATGAAGGTGATGCCCTTCTCCTTGGCACAAGCGGGCAGCGCCTTGAGGAAATCGAGGATGTTGGAGCTGAGCGGCTGAGCGATACCCAGAGCAGAGAGTTCCATGAAGATATTGATGATATTCTCACCCTCAGGCAGTTTGGCGATGCGGTCGATATAGGCATCCGCAAAGAGTGGATAGCCCTCCCAGTCGCTGTTGTTGAAGCGCAGAGAGATATCGTCGGACAGCTCCACGTCGCGCAGCAAGAGCTTGAGGTTGGGCGCCATGTTACAGTTGTAGACATAGTGGGGTGACTTCCATCCCAGCACGTGCTTGGCACCCTCGGTGAGCATACCCTTGAAGCCCATAGCAGCGATCTGAGCACCGATATCATCGCTGTAGATGAGGGATGAGTTGCGGGCTACGGTAGGCTTCTGACCAAACAGCTCCTCGATCTTACGGGCCTGCTTCTTCACGTCGCGGGCGAAGGTCTCCTCGTTGGCGAGGGACGACAGACCGTGGCTATAAGGCTCGGCGAGGAACTCGACACAGCCCGTCTCGTTGAGCTGCTGCAGTTTCTCGATAACCTGTGGAGCGTGGAACTCCAACTGCTCGATACCTGTTCCGGAGAGCGAGAAGGCCACCTTGAAATACTTGCCGTGCTCGGCTATCATCTCCTGCAGAGCGGTCAGTGCAGGCATATAGGAGCGCTCGGCGATGTCGCTGATGCTACGCTCGTTCTCGTAGTCATCATAATAGTAATGATCGGTACCGATATCGAAGAAACGGTAACGCTTCAGATGAATGATCTGATGTATCTCGAAATATAAACAAATTGTTTTCATGATTCTTCAATTTTTCAATTCTTCAATTTTTCAATTTTTCAACTCTTAATCTTCCCAGCCGAGCGTGCGGCGATAGAGGGTACGGATCCAGCGGCCCACTTTCTCCCATGTGATCTGATCGACCTCCTTCTTTCCTTCATCCTTGAGATACTGGAAGAGCGACTCATTATGACAGATGGAATAGATGGCGTCGGCCAGCGCGTGGATGTCCCAGTAGTCGACCTTGATACAGTTGTTCAGGATCTCAGCACAGCCAGACTGCTTGGAGATGATGGACGGTGTACCACACTGCATCGCCTCCAACGGGGAGATACCAAACGGCTCACTCACGGACGGCATCACATAGACATCGGAGGCCTTCAAGCACTCATATACCTGTTTGCCTCGCATGAAACCTGGGAAGTGGAAACGGTCGGCGATGCCTCGTTCTGCTGCCAACTGAATCATCGCATTCATCATATCGCCAGAGCCTGCCATACAGAAACGGACATTACGTGTGCGGTGGAGCACCATATTGGCCGCCTCAACGAAGTACTCAGGACCCTTCTGCATGGTGATACGACCCAAGAAGGTGACCACCTTCTCCTTACCCGTGTGATCAGGACGAGGAATGTCCTGATACTCCTGTGGCAGAGGATAGACAGCGTTGTGTACCGTGAAGCACTTACGCGGATCCTGATGATACTGGTGGATGACCGTCTGACGGGTCAGCTCCGATACACACATGATACAGTCGGCCCAGTCCATACCGTTCTTCTCGATGGAGTAGACGGTGGGGTTCACCTTACCACGCGAACGGTCGAAATCGGTAGCATGCACATGAATACACAGGGGTTTGCCACTCACCTGCTTAGCATGTATACCAGCAGGGAAAGTAAGCCAGTCGTGCGCATGGATGATATCAAACTCCTCCGTGCGAGCCACCTGACCAGCGATAATCGAGTAGTTATTGATCTCCTCGTGCAGGTTGCCAGGATAACCACCGGCAAACTCCATAGCACCCAGATCATTCACGTTCATATAGTTGAAGTCCGCATAGATATGGTCGCGCAACTTGAAATAATAGTCGGGATCCATGATATTACCCACACGGTTCTTCACATAGTCATAGTCTACATCGCGCCAGGCGATAGGTACGGCGTTCATCGCAACAATACGACAAGCATGCTGACTCTCATCACCAAAGGGGTGAGGCAAGCACAATACCGTCTCGATATCGCCCTGAGCTTTCAGACCTTCAGAAATTCCATAATTTGCTGTGGCGAGTCCACCAAATACATGAGGAGGATACTCCCATCCAAACATTAGTACTTTCATCGTCTTCTCCTCCTTTTATTTTTGATAGGTATATTTCTCCAGAAGCTTCAGCGTACGAAGGATCTCGGCAACGTTCATCGCAAAGGCCATCGCACCACGTCCGTGGAACGGTGGGTTACCGTCGAACAGCTCTGAGATGGTGCCCAGCGCATGATAGTCGATCTCATCCTCATAGCCCACCATCTGACGCTCGATGAAGCTCAGACGCGTACGCTTATATAGTTTCAGGCAAGCCTCCATATAGAAACCGCCCAGCCAAGGCCATGCTGTTCCCTGATGGTAGGCATAGTCGCGCTGTGTCTGCGGACCCACATACATTGGGTTGTATCCCCCACTCTTCGGAGAGAGCGAACGCAGTCCCTTAGGAGTGAGCAACTCGCGTGTACATACATCGAGCACACTCTTCTTCTGCTCCTGGTTGAGAGGAGAATAGTCGAAGGCTGCTGCAAACACCATATTCGGACGAACGCTCCAGTCCATCGCACTACCGTCGACATAGTCGAGCAGATAGCCATACTCATTGAGGAAGGTAGACACGAACGAGTTCTTACAGGTCTCTGCAAGCGCCTCCAGCTTGTCCACCACTTTCTTGTCCTTGCCAAACTCTGCCTGCAGTGATGCACAAAACTTCAGGGCATTGTACCAGAGGGCATTGAACTCTACGATATAACCTGAGCGAGGCACCACAGGACGGCCGTTGGCTGTGGAGTTCATCCAGGTGACAGCACGGTCGCGACCATTGCTGTACAACAGACCGTTGTCGTCGAGACGCAGGTTCGGATGACCACCCTTCATGATATAGTCGACGATATCCATCACCAACTTACCATATCTCTTCTGGCACTCCTCCTTGCTGGCAAATTTCGAATACTGCTGGATGGCCCATACTGCCCACAGAGGAACATCGGGCTGCTCCATCTCATAGATCTTTACGCTGAGGGGCTTGCCCTTCATGAACTCACGCAGTCCCTTCTCGGCGGTCTTCATCACATGCTCGAAATAATCCTGCTCGTTGATGGCGAGGGTCAGTCCAGGCAGCGAGATAAACGTATCGCGTGCACGACACTTGAACCAAGGATAGCCAGCCAACAGGTAACGATCGTCGCTGTCGTCCAGATGTTCTGGAGAACTGCCACTGCGACGGTCGCGGAAGTGGAACTGATGGGCTGCTGCCACCAGAATGTGATAGAAGTTATCACGAGGAGGACGCTTCTTCACCTCATCCTCAAAGACCTTCTTCAGGTTACTACTCTTGATGGCCGAGGTAGACGCAGCGAATACAATGCTTTCGCCCTTGCGGATGGTCATCTCGAAATAGCCGGGCACATACAGGTCCTCATTGGAAGCATAGCCACGCTCCTGCTCCTTCGGATACTCTATGCCACGATACCAGTCGGGCTGGAAGACAAACTCGTTCTGCTTGGAGAACTGCATATACAGATCGGGATAGCCAGCATACATACAGGTCTTGATACCATTGTCAACAAGACTATACTCTCTGCTGGCTGTGCCGTTCTCATGCGTAAACTGACGAACAGAACGGAAGGCGAGGAACGGACGGAACCGTAAGGTTGTAGCTGAGTGAGCGTCAACCAGTGTGTAACGAATCAGAATCCTGTCCTCATAACACTGGAACACAGACTCCTTCTTTAAGATCACACCACCTACTCGATAAATCGTGGTAGGTATCACGCCACAGTCAAACTCCCGGATGTACTTGTGGCCCTTAGGACTGTAGTTATTGCCCTGATACTTGTGAAGTCCCAGATTGAACTCCGCTCCATGCTGGATCACCGTAGGGTCGAGTGACGACAACAGCACGTGGTTCTCATCATCCAACTCAGGAACGGGAACCACCAGCAAACCATGATACTTTCGTGTGTTACAGTCTACGATCGTAGAACAGGAATAAGCACCCGAACGGTTTGTGCGAAGCAGCTCTTTTCTGATAGACTCTTCAAGGTTGGTCATTACAGCCTTTTCAAATCGTAAATAACTCATAGATGCTATCTTAGGTTTTATAAAAATTTGGTTTAGTCATTCATGAACCCATCAAGGGTATATTATCACCCCAAAAGTAAGCAATTTTGAGGAGATAGCCAAACGATTGCATATAATTTAACAAAAATTTAAGCCTCAGCACCTGCCGAGGCTTATTTCTAATCGGGAATCAGGAAGTTGATTTCCTCCTGTTCGACATGAACACGGAAAGGACCCACTGGTGTCTTCATCAACCGTCCGTCGATGCCCACCATCGCCCGTTTGGCTTCCTCTACTTCCACCTCACGCGTACGGAAGGGATGCACACTACGATGATTGAGGAAACGACCCGTCACCAGCAGCCACAGACCTTCTATCAGTTGTACCATCTCAGGATGGTAGACTACTGAGACATCAAGCATTCCGTTATAGGGTACGGCATTGGGCGTCTGTCCGTAGCCAGGACCATTACCTACGCATACCGTCATCACCTTACGGTCGATGACATCGGTATTGATCTTCAGGCGCATCTTATACTCAAGACGGTGGAAGAGCATCACGAACACGGAAGAGATAAACGACAATGTACGGGAGCCGAACAGACGACGGGTCTGACGGCGCAGGTTCATGATATCGGCAGTCATACCGATATTGACGCAGTTGAGGAAATAGCGATGACAACGTTCACCATTCTTATTTGTATAACGGATGCATCCGATATCAATCTTTCTGACACGACGTTTCAACAGCCAGTCGACCGTCTGTTCGATATCGTCTTCCTTATAATCCCAGAAACGGGCAAAGTCATTCATAATACCATTGGGGATGACGCCCAAAGCAATCTCATCACGAACGACTTTCTCCTCCTTCATCAGACAGTTGACGGCATCGTTCAACGCAGAGTCGCCTCCCACAATAATAATATTCTTATAACCGTTGTTGATGAGCATACTTATCAACCGCTCCACACTATCGCTAGTCTCACTCTGCACAAAGTCGTACTGCACCTTTCGTGCATCCAATACTTCTTTGATTTTCTCCCAGCGTTTGCGAGGATTACCACTTCCCTTCTTAGGGCAATACAAGATGCCCCATGTTGTCGTTGCTACAGCCATGTCCGTTTCGTTTACTCTGTTGCAAAAATAATCATTTTATTTCAAACCCAAAAGAAAACAGCGAAAAACTTATCACGGTCGCCTTACTGAGTCGCTGACATGAGGTTCATGATCTGCGCCACTTTCTCCTCCATGGGGAGCGTGGCATCAATCCAATGGATGGTGAACCCTCGTCGCTCCATACCCCTGAACCAGGTCATCTGACGCTTGGCAAACTGATGGATGGCAATCTCCAATCCTCGGAACATCTCCTCATAGGACAACTTGCCAATCAGATACTCCGTTACGAACTTATATTCCAACCCATAGTAGATGAGATCGTCGGCAGGTATACCACTATCCAACAATGCTTGTATCTCGTCGACCATACCCTCTTCCAAACGCGACTTCAACCGTCGTGTAATCTTCTCACGTCGCAAGTCCCTATCAATGTTCACACCAATGATGAGTGAGTCGATAGGAGGCATCTCTCGCAGAGGTGTGGGATGATGCAAATTGTATTCCTCAATCTCTATGGCCCTGATGGCACGTTTGGGAGTATCTACATCCGTACGGTTATGCATATTCGATCCGTTCTGCTGTTTCAGTATCATCAGCAGTTGGGTCAGTTCCTCCAGTGACTTACCCTCCAGTCGTGCCCTAAGTTCAGGGTTCTCTGGCACGGGTGACAGCTGATAGCCTTTCAGTACGGCTTCGATATAGAGTCCTGTCCCTCCACAAAGAATCGGTCGGACACCTCTCTTCAGGATATCCTGATAGGCATCGAAGAAGTCTTGTTGATACTGGAACAGGTTGTATTTCGTACCTGGCTCGCAAATATCAATCAGATGATAAGGGATGGCTATGGGTTCTTGCGTTCCCTCGGTAGCAAGCGAGCGATTGTTTATTGTATAATCCGCGAGGTCTTTTCCTGTTCCGATATCCATACGACGGTACACCTGTCGGGAGTCGGCAGAGATAATCTCTCCACCGATTTCTTTGGCCAATGCCACAGCCAACGGTGTCTTTCCACTGGCTGTAGGACCTAATATGGTAATCATCTGCTTCGACATATCTGGACGGTTAAGTATATTTGTATCTCCAACGTCCGTCACGCATCAGCGAAGACCTTTCCATCGTCGAGCGTCACTGTCAACTGCTGGTATTCGCAATGGAAATCATGCTGTAAACGATCGAGATAGCGACGGCACTCCCACTGACACATGGGCAGGTCGTGCAGCAGGTAGTTGCCACAGGTCTCAGGTGTTGTGGCAGGCACCTCTTTCTGAGTGAGTATCCACTGCAGACATGCTATCGTCAGTGCCTTCATATCCAGCACACTATAGTCGCCCGTCATCACGATATACATTCCCGTCATGCAACCCATAGGACCAACGTACACCACGTCGTCCTTCACCTCCGAGTTACGAAACCAGGTAGCCATCAGGTGCTCGATACTATGCATCGCAGCAGGTGCAACGGCAGGCTCTTTGTTGGGCTCCGTAATACGCAAGTCGAACGTTCTGAATCGCTTGTCATCACGCGAGAGATAGATACCTGGCTTCAGGTGAGTGTGGTCGATAGTAAAACTTTGTATCACTTCCATTTGTTTTGTTTTTTGGCGTTCTGCCTACAAAAGTACATAAAAAAAGCCGCCCGAGAAAATCGGACGGCCATTTTTTATATTTGAGTGATTATTTCAGTTAAGTTTATCGACTGAAAAACACAACTCGGTTTCTTATTTCAGCTCTGCGAGGTACTTGATAGTACGAACCATCTGAGAAGTGTAAGAGTTCTCATTGTCGTACCAAGCAACAACCTGTACGAGAGAGTTGCCATCACCGATCTTAGAAACCATGGTCTGGTTA
>ONWA01000029.1 GCA_900321425.1 uncultured Prevotellaceae bacterium
GTAACCTCTTCGTATTTTTTTATCCAATATATCTTATGCAAGGATGCAAGGTAAGAGGTAAGAGATGAGAGGTAAGAGGGTGCATTTTTGTTGACGTTTTATTTGGCAGTCTTGGGATTTTATCGTATCTTTGCAACGAAATCAATAATATCTGGGATGAATAAGGACGAATGTATCAAGCTCTTGAAGAAGTATATGGACATACTTAAAAACGAGTATGGCATAACCTCTTTGTCCCTTTTTGGCTCAACCGCAAGAGGGGAGCAAAAGGAAGGTAGCGATATTGATTTATTTGTTGACACAGAGACGCCTAATCCATTCCTGTTGATGGATGCAAAAGAGTTTCTGGAGGATGCAACAGGCTCTTCCGTTGATATCGTCCGCAATCATCAGAACTTGAATCCCCGATTAAGAAAGCGTATTTTGAAGGATGGAATCTTTATCTTCTGAAAGCAAAAGCATAGCTCTGGATATTCTTGAAGACATCCTTTCCGCCATTGAGAGACTGGAAGAGCGGACAAAAGATGTCAACTCTATCAATGACTTCCTGGATTCTTCATCAGGCGTGGTTCTGTTGGATGCAACGTGCATGCTGCTGATAGCCATTGGTGAAAGCTTGAAGAATCTGGATAAGACAACCAATGGTCAACTGCTTCCAACATATCCTTCCATTCCATGGAAAAATGTGAAAGGGCTGCGAGATATCATAGCTCATCACTATTTTGATGTTGATGCCTCGCAAATTCTATGGATTATCAAGAACGAAATTTCTCCGTTAAAGGAAGCCATTCGTTTTTTCATTAGCAGCCTGAGATAATCATCTCTTACGGATTCACCCAATTTTCCCACCCGGGTCATCAGTACTATGATGCCTGCACAGAGTGACATGTTGACAGACCTACCTTGCAGGCTGTCTGCAAGTGCACAATAGGGTCGATTCCGCTGTGCATTTTTATTGACGTTTTGTTTGGTTATCTCGTGGATTTTTCGTATCTTTGTAGGTAGAAAAACAGGTGGTTGCGGCCACCAGAGCAAACCTAATTATTCACACATAAAACTAAACAAAGACATGAACAAAACAGTGAATCAAGTACTCCGGATTCTCGGGTACATCATCAGCTTCGTGCTGACCATGAACAAAAAGAAGGCTGAGGACAAGGACCGGAAGTCAAACGATCTGAGGTCGGACGACAAGGAACAGGAATCTGACGACAAAGAGCAGAGGTCTGAGGACAAAGACCGGAAGTCTGACGACTAAAGCCATGAATGACTATGAAGAACAACGGCTTTAAAATCTCTCAGTATGCCTGTGCGGTGCTGCTCATCACGAGCAGTATCGCACTCGTAACCTACCAGGTGGTCGAAATCAACGACGTGGCAGGAGGACTGCTCTACTATGTGGCGCAGTCGTTCCTCTTGGCTGGCAGCATCTTCGGCCTCGATCAGTACATTAAAATCTTGAAGAAGAATTGAAGAATTGAAGAATTGAAGGATTGAAGGCTGCGATTGAGCGAGAACAGAGCCAAACTTGTTTGAGCTATGTCGAGCGTGAGCAGGCTCGATGCGCAGCATCAAGGATTGAAGAATTGAAGTATGAACCAAATCAAACTCTCTTTGCATTTTACTTTGGAGGAATTCTTGAACACCAAGAAATACCCTTGTAACAAACCTACGACGCAGCACCTCGTCAACATGACCTACGGTTGCCTGATGCTCCTCGAACCCGCCCGCGCGACAGTCGGTCCCATCATCATCAACTCCGGCTACCGCAATGCCGATGTCAACGCGCTGGTGGGCGGCGTGAAGAACTCGCAGCACCTCCTCGGTCAGGCCGCCGATATCCGTCCCAAGGACCCCCGACAGTTTCAGCGCCTCGTCGACTTCCTGCGCCATCACGCCCTCACCGACCAGCTCCTCACCGGCTCCGGTTGGCTCCACATCTCGTGGGCACCCTTCGCCCAGCCCCGCCACTTTGTCAGAGTAGGGTATTACAAGTAACCAAATTTTTATTTTTTTCGTTTTTATGCATGAGAATGAGAAAATTTTCATATATTTGCAACTGAACAGGTGAAACTGTGCATGGATGTCTATCAATATTCACTCTTTTATACCAATCATTATGAACACGAGCGAGAAATTTGTTATCACGATCAACCGCGAATTAGGAAGTGGTGGACGGACGGTGGGCCGTCTGTTGGCTGAGAAACTGGGCGTTGCCTTCTACGACAAGGCAGTTATCAAGGCCCTGCAAGAGAAATTCCATCTTAACGTAGAGGAGATTGAGAAGCTGAAGGGCGAGAAGCAGAACTGGTGGACGGAATTTATGCGTATCATGCAGATAGGTCCCAGTATGAATGCTAATTTCTATCTGCCGCAAAAAGGAAAGGAGGCAGACCTGTTGGATACCAAGGAGATTTTCGAGGCAGAGACACTCATCCTGCAGGATATCGCCAGTCAGGAGTCGTGTGTGGTGGCTGGTCGCTCTGGTTTCTACATCCTACGGAATCATCCTAACCACTTGAATATCCTGATCCAGGCCTCGATGCCCTTCCGACTGGAGCGTGTGATGCGCAAGCAGGGAATCACGGAGAAGGAAGCCCGCAAGATCATTGAGCAGGTGGATAAGATGCGAGAGAACTATGTGACGGAGTTTACGGGTACGTCGCGGTACGATACGCGCAACTACGACCTCGTGATCTCTGCCGATGGCAAGAGCGAGGATGAAATCGTGGAACTGATCCTGAAGTTTATAAATGGTTAGATAGTTAGTTAGGTAGTTAAGCCAAATATTTTGCTGGTGAATAGCAAAGGTAATGGCTTAACTACTTAACTTCTTAACTACTTAACTTCTTAACTACTTAACTCCTTAACTTCTTAACTTCTTAACTACTTCCGAAAGCTGCCTTACATACAGAACGTGTTGAAACCGCCGTCGACAACGGCTACCGTTCCGGTGACGAACTTGGCGGCATCGGACATCAGGTAGTGGATGGTGCCACAGAGCTCCTCGGGCTCGCCCATTCGTCCGAATGGCGTCTGATGGATGACGTCCTTACCACGCTGTGTATAGCTGCCATCGGGATTGGTGAGCAGCGCACGGTTCTGTTCGGTGATGAAGAATCCCGGTGCAATGGCGTTCACACGGATGCCCTCACCAAACTTTCTGGCACATTCGGAGGCCATCCAGCCGGTGAAGTTGCTGATGCCTGCCTTGGCTGCAGAATAGCCGCACACACGGGTGATGGGACGGAAGGCTGACATCGACGAGAAATTGATGATATTGCCCTTGCCCTGCTTCACCATCGGCTTGAGGAACACCTGAGTAGGGATGACCGTTCCTGTGAGGTTCAGCTCCAATACCTTGGAAAACGCATCGGCAGAGAGGTCGAAGAAGGTCTTGTCGGGTGGGATGACTGCGCCTGCCATATTTCCGCCGGCAGCATTCAGCAGCGTGTCTACACGTCCGTACTTCGCCACGATGTCATCGCAGTTTTTCTGTACCACCTCCATGTTCATCACGTCGGTAGCCATGAACTCACAACGGCCACCAGCCTTACAGATATCTTCCGCAATGGCTTTGCCTACCTCTTCCTTGCGTCCGAGAATGATGACCTTGGCGCCCTCAAGGGCCAGATATTTGGCGATGCAACGGCCTAAAATACCTGTTCCGCCAGTGATAACGACTACTTGGTCTTGGATATTAAATAAGTTTCCCATATCTTTGTTGTTTTGAATGATTAATCGAAGAATCCTGGTTGTTTGTAGGCGATGCCCAACTCACGGTCGACGGTGGCGAGGATGCCCTGTACCTGTGCCATCGCAAACATACGACCGAAGAAGGTATAGCCGGCATTGTGCCCATGACTCGACTCGTCCATGATGCCGCCAGGCTCGTCGGTGAACGTCATACCGTGATCTACACGCATGGGGAGCTGTGGGTTCTGCTGCTCAAAGATACGTGCCAGTTCGATGAGGTCGGCGCGACCGCCCAGATGGCTGGCCTCGGTGAAATCGCCATTGGGGAAGATGTGACAGGAGCGCAGATGAACGAAATGGGTGCGACTGGCAAACTTCTTCGCCAACTCGACAACATTGTTGTAGGCACCTGCCGACAGACTGCCAGCACAGAAGGTGAGACCATTATGCTTGTTGGGTACAGCCTCCAGGAACCAACGGATATCCTCTTCTGTGCGGACGATACGCGGGAGTCCCAAGATCTCGATAGGAGGGTCGTCGGGATGTACGCACATATTCATATCACACTCCTCGCAGACGGGCATAATCGCCTCAAGGAAATATTTCATGTTCTCGCGTAACTGCTTCTTGTCTATGCCTTTATATAAATCAAGGAATTCACGGAACTTCTGTACGGGAGCCTCGTCGCCCTCATGGAAATTGCCAGAGACGAATCCCTGGGTCTTGATGACGATATTCTCCACCAGCGCATGGTCTTTCTCGGGGGTCATCGTCTTGGCGAGTGCATCGGCCTCCGCCAGTACGTTGCGCCCCTCACCATAGCCCTCGGGGAAGCGAAACTGTGCCCATTCCTCACGAGCTCCCTCGCGTTTGAGGATATAGATATCGAAGTAGGCAAACTCGGCATAGTTGAAATAGAGGTTGGTGGCACCATTGGGGTTCTTGTGTGCCAGGTCGGTACGGGCCCAGTCGAGCACGGGCATGAAGTTATAGCAGATGGTATGGATACCCTCTGCCGAGAGGTTGCGCAACGACTGTTTGTAGATGTCGATCTGGGCATCACGGTCGGGACCGCCATACTTGATAGTCTCCGTGACGGGAAGACTTTCCACCACGCTCCAGCGCATACCGTAGCTCTCAATATACTCGCGTAACTCACGGATTTTCTCACGTGTCCACACCTCACCTAAGGGTACGTCGTGCAAGGCGGTGACGATACCTTCCACACCAATCTGTTTGAGCATGGCAAGCGTAATCTTGTCTTTCTTGCCAAACCATCTCCATGTTCTTTCCATTCTGTTGTTGTTTTAGTATTTTGTTTTGCGCAAAGGTAAACAAAAAACATCATTTTCGTATGTAATCAACCATCATTTTTTTATAAAATCGTACATTTTCGTCACTTTTTTGTAATTTTGCCGTCGAAAACAGAAGTCATTATGAAGAAAAAGCTGCTCTTCATCGTAGGAATTGCCGTTATCCTGTGCGGATGCGGGCACCGTACCTCGTCGGCAGACCTGCAGCATAAGCTGGACAGCGTCAGACAACTGGAGGAGCGCATCCGACTGGAGGCGCAGGGAATCCATTTGGGGGCATCCGATCCCATCAGTCTTTTCCTGGATTCTATGGAGGTGATGACGCTTCCCATCGAAGGGTCGTCGGAAGAGTCTGTTGTCAATTCCAGTTTCCGTGATGTGCCTGACGAGGCGTTTGTGCTCATGCATATCCTTCGTCCAGGAAAGATGAAGGCTGTACTGCTGCCTGATCTGGGTAAAATCCGGATGATGCTGATGGCGGGCGATGATGATGTGAATGGCGGCAGTGTGACCTATCTGTATACCTTCGACATGGGCTATCATGTGGTGGACAGCCTCTGTCTGTCGCGTGTTCAGGATCTGAAAGTCCCTCAGCGGGGAATGAAGAATACAGTCAGTTTCGCGATGATGAGCAACTATCAGATTATCCTTTCCAAATACGTTTATGCGACGGAGGAGAGTGCTCCTCAGTTGTTGGGCATGCGACTGTTCCAGATAGATAAGGAAGGATTCTTTAAAAAGAGAGAGCTACCTACGGATGACAAAGTAAGCCAGTCGGTGAGTAACCCCCTTCCTTCCCATTGACTTGAGCAAATAGATGCCTTCGGGTAGGGTGCGGATGCCGATACTGCGTCCTGGCTCCCAGTAGACGGTGGACAGGATGGCACCTTGCAATGTCTCTATGGTGACATAGTTCGCATCGAGTACAACAGGGCGTTCGGGAAGACGCAGATGCTTACCGTCGTTTTTCAGGAATGGCATCTTACTGATGACCTGTCGCTGGCGCGACGACTCACTATAGGCTGCCGTCTTACTCTCCTGACCATAGCGGTTGGCAGCGGTGACGGCGTAGTTGAGTTCTATGTTTTCCGGATGGGGAACACGGATGCGGTTGTCCATCAGTCGTGTAGCCACCAGTTGCTGAGCGTTGGTGATATCGACCTCTTCATCGGTTGTGGCATAGAGATGATATAATAAATAAGGTGTATCCGAAGGGTCTTTGGCACCAAACCATTCGAGTTCATCCGCTGTCGCTCCTCGTTTGATGCGAAGGTAGGATGGGGCAGAAGGGGCTGTCGTTTCACTCCATTCCATCGCAGGCACCAAGGCCGGATATTCGTTAAAGCGACACGTGAAGTCATATATGCCTTTAGTATTGTCTGTCAGGAACTTAGAACGGAAGAATGCTTGTCCTAATCCTGCCTGTCGACTCACGCTCATCTCACGTTCTATGACCTCAAGGTCCCAATTACCCTCACGGGGTGAGAGCATATAGACGCCTAAGCCCGCAGCGACCATTCGTCCGGCGGCGTTCTCCTGCCAGTCGAGGGCGAACGGATAGAACTGGTTGCCTTTGAAGTACATCATGGGGAAGATGGCATCCATCCATCCTCGGCGCAACCATTCCTGAGCATCCTGACAACCTTTGGTATAAGCATTCCAGCCGCGACTGCTGTAGTGGCGTAGGTCGTCATACTTACCGATGGGTGAGCATGACATCTTTACCCAAGGCTTACGCGCTTTAACCACACGGTGGATGCGTTGTACGATAGAAGTGATATGTGCCCTTGCCTGTGTACGGGAGATTTTGAGCTTCCATGTCTCAGGATAGCGGATATAGTCGAGGTGGATGCCGTCGATATCGTAGTTGCGCACAATCTCATCACAAAGGTCGGCCAGATAGCGACCTGTTGTTTCTTGTTCTGGGTCCATGAACCCGTCTTCACCGATATGTCGGATCAGCCAAGGGAATTGGGTGCGAAGTCGTCTGCATCCCAGTGTGTTCCATTTACCGACGGGGATGGTGACCACCCAGGCATGACATTCCATTCCTCGTCGATGACACTCATCGATGGCGAATTGCAGCGCATCGTAGCCTGGTGAACGACCAGGAACGCCCGAAAGACAGCCGTCCCACGGTTCGATGGCAGAAGGATAAATCACCGTTCCGCGAACGCGTGTCTGTATAAGAATGGTATTGATATGAACCCGTTGTAACTGGTCGAGAATCCTACGTAACTCGTTTTTCTGCACTTCAATGGACTGTGCCGACTGGGCATAGCTGTGTGGCCAGTCGATGCCTCCGATAGTGGTGAGCCACACCGCTCTTATCTCCTGTTTGGGGCTCTGAGCAAACAAAGGGAGGGTGAAATACCAGAAGGCAAGGATGGATAGTATGACTTTCAAAATTCTTCTTTTTTTAGAAATTTCGTGCAAAGTTAGAATATTTTTTCCATATTTCAAATAAAAGCATTACTTTTGCAGAAATTTTAGTTTAGAATAAGGAAAATGATATCGTTTACGTTAAGTCTCCTGGCTCTCATATTGGGCTATTTCCTGTATGGACGTTTTGTTGAGAAAGTATTTGGTCCTGATAATCGTAAGACTCCCGCCATTGCCAAAGCTGACGGTCTGGACTTCGTAGTGCTTCCCAACTGGAAGGTCTTTATGATTCAATTTCTGAATATTGCCGGTACAGGTCCAATCTTCGGTGCTATCATGGGCGCAAAGTTCGGTCCTGTTGCTTATCTGTGGATTGTGCTGGGTTGTATCTTTGCAGGAGCTACTCACGACTATCTGAGTGGTATGCTGTCGATGCGAAACGATGGAGCCGGACTGCCTATACTCGTTGGCAAATATTTAGGAAAGCCTGCCAAAGTGTTGATGTTGGTTTTCACTGTTCTGCTTCTGACCATGGTGGGTACGGTGTTTGTCTATTCTCCTGCCGAGATACTGCACTCGATGTGGGGTGATACACAGTTTTGGGCAATTATCATCTTTATCTATTATATCATCGCTACGATGTTGCCTATTGATAAAGTCATAGGTAAGATATATCCGCTTTTCGCTTTCTCACTGCTGTTCATGGCAGCAGCTCTGATGATATGGCTGTTCCTTCACTGGCCGACAGTACCAGAATTGTGGACGAACTTTTACAATATGGGTGCTGCTACCGAGCCTGAAACGTGGAAGGATGCGATCTTCCCTGCCTTGTTTATTACGGTGGCCTGTGGTGCTATTTCCGGATTCCATGCTACGCAGAGTCCGCTGATGGCCCGTTGTATCAAGAGCGAGAAGATGGGACGTCCTATTTTCTACGGGGCCATGATAACGGAGGGACTGGTTGCGTTGATATGGGCCACTGTCGCATCATGGTTCTTCTATGGAGAACCTGCTCCGGGCTATGCCCTGATAGCAGCTGCTACAGACGGTTTCCACACATCGGCTCCTGCAGTGGTGAACCTTGTTTGCAACGATTGGCTGGGGCTGGCAGGTGCCGTCCTTGCCATGCTTGGTGTGGTGGCAGCACCTATCACCTCGGGTGATACAGCCCTCCGTAGTGCACGACTGATTGTGGCTGAGTGGCTGAAACTCGACCAGCGTCCCATTGCCAAGCGACTGATCATTTGTATCCCTTTGTTCTTGTGCAGTTTTGGTATGCTGCTGTGGCAGGTAGAAAATCCTGATGGATTCAATACGATATGGCAGTATTTTGGCTGGAGTAACCAGACACTCTCTGTCTTTACATTGTGGACACTGACGGTATATTTGGCCAGAGAGAAGAAACCATATTGGGTGACCCTGATCCCTGCATTATTCATGACGACCGTTTGTTCTACCTATCTGTTTATTTCCAAGCAGGCACTCCAACTGCCAGAGCCACTGGCCTACAGTCTGGGAGGAATCTGCTTGTTGATTGCCATCGTGTGGTTCTTCTTGTGGTTGCGTAAATACCAGCGGTCTGTTCAATAATATAATAAGATGCGAAGACTATTATGTACGCTGACTGTCGTGCTGTCCTCCTTAGCCGGTTATGCACAGTTTGAGATGAGCAAGATCTATATCGGAGGCGCACTCTCCAGTTTGGACTTGAGTTATAACGGATTGCGTAAGGGCCATATCGGTCTGAGTGGCATGGGTGGTTATTTCTTTCGCGACAATCTGTTGGCTCTCGGCCGTGTGGGCTATGAGAAGCAGAAAGATATGCATGCGCTACTCACCCTGGGCGTGGGAGGTCGGTATTATATTATCCGCAACGGACTGTATGTGGGATTGAGTGCCACCTATAAGCACAGTAGTGAATATAATGATTTCCTGCCTGGTGTACAGATAGGATATGCCTTCTTTGTCAGTCGTACGGTGACTATAGAGCCTGAGATTTATTACGATCAGAGCTTTAAAAACCATAAAGACAGAAGTACTGTGGGACTGCGTGTCGGTGTTGGCGTTTATCTAAATAACAAAAAATAATTCATCAAATATCAAGGCTTATGTTGACTGTAGATTTTATGAGTCGTGCACTTTCTGATGCACAGTTAAAAGAACTTGTCGACCGACTGATAGACCTCTCTTTCGCTGAGGATATCGGTGACGGTGATCACACTACACTCTGTTGCATCCCTGAAGATGCGATGGGAAAATCGAGACTGTTGATTAAGGAAGACGGTATCCTGGCAGGTGTTGAAATTGCCAAGGAGGTATTTCACCGTTTTGATCCCACCATGCAAGTAGAGGTGCTCATGGGCGATGGTACTCGTGTCAAGAAAGGTGACGTGGCGATGATTGTCACAGGTAAGGTACGCTCTTTGTTACAGACAGAGCGACTGATGTTGAACATCATGCAACGAATGAGCGGTATCGCTACTATGACCGATAAGTATGTGCAGCACCTGAAAGGAACGAAGACCCGTGTGCTCGACACCCGTAAGACAACTCCAGGTATGCGTATGCTGGAGAAGGAGGCGGTGAAGATAGGTGGCGGCTGTAACCATCGTATCGGTCTCTTCGATATGATTCTCCTGAAGGATAATCATGTAGACTTCTCGGGAGGTATCACCAATGCCATCGACCGGTGTCATGCTTATCTGAAAGAAAAAGGCCTCGACCTGAAGATAGAGATCGAAGTCCGCTCATTCGAAGAACTGCAGCAGGTGCTCGATCATGGCGGCGTAGACCGTATCATGCTCGATAACTTCTCTGTGCCCGATACGAAGAAAGCGGTGGATATCATCGCTGGGCGCTACGAGACGGAGTCGTCGGGAGGTATTACCTTCGACACCATCCGCGACTATGCCGAGCAAGGTGTGGACTTTATCTCCGTGGGTGCGCTGACACACTCGGTAAAAGGACTGGATATGTCATTTAAAGCTTGCTAATATGAAAAGAAGTGTTGTGTTTTCCCTCTTGTTGGCTAGTACTGCCTACGCGGTGGCTTGTACCAACTTTATCGTGGGAAAGAAAGCCTCAGCCGACGGAGCTGTGTATGTAACTTATAATGCCGATTCATACGGTGCCTTTATGCCTCTTTATCATTATCCTGCCGCCAAGCATCAGACTGGTGAGCGTCGGAAGGTATATGAGTGGGATACCAACAAGTATCTGGGTGATATCGCTGAGGCACCAGAGACCTGGAACGTTATCGGTAATACCAACGAATGGCAGGTGACCATCGGCGAAACGACCTTTGGAGGTAGGGAGGAAATGACGGACTCTACCGGTGTAATAGACTATGGATCACTGATTTATATCACCTTACAGCGGGCTAAGACCGCTCGTGAGGCGTTGCAAATCATGACCTCGCTTGTGGAGGAGTATGGTTACTACTCTGAAGGCGAGACCTTCTCTGTAGCCGATGCCAATGAAGCGTGGATGTTGGAGATGATGGGATGCGGTCCTGATCGTAGTAAGTCGGCTGAACGTACCGTCTGGGTGGCAGTACGTATTCCTGACAATGCGATTGCTGCTCATGCGAACCAGAGCCGTATCACCCGTTTCCTGGACGGTCGCTTTACGCCCGTGAAGATGAAAGACCTGATGAAGAAATATCCAGTCGACGGTAAGAAAGCGATTCCTAACCTGGTGGTTTACTCATCAAATGTGGTTGACTATGCACGTAGGATGGGGTGGTATACCGGTAAAGACGAGGATTTCTCGTATAATGCTGCTTATGCAGCCCCCGATTTCAGCGGACGCCGATACTGTGAGGCCCGTGTGTGGAGCTTCTTCAACCGTTTTGCTGACGATTTCTCGGCTTATGTGCCATATGCTGAAGGAAAAGAAGATAATACGACGCCTATGCCGTTATGGATTATTCCCAACAAGCAGGTAACCCTGCAGGATTTGCGTGCTGCGATGCGTGATCATTATGAGGGAACACCATTTGCGCTCGATTCAGACATTGGTGGCGGTATCTTCGCCATGCCATATCGTCCTGCTCCACTCTCGTTCAAGGTCGATGAGCAGGAAGCATTCAACGAACGTCCAACCTCAACGGTGCAGACAGCATGGTCGTTTATTTCGCAGATGCGCTCTTGGCTGCCTCGTGAGGTAGGCGGTTGCTTCTGGTTTGGCAATGATGACGGCAACATGATAGCCTATACCCCTATGTATAATTGTATGACCCGTTTACCCAAGTGCTATTCTGGAGAGGGTGCTGATGATGTGACCTTTTCGATGGATAATGCCTTCTGGGTGTGCAACTGGGTGAGCAACATGATCTATCCCCGATATTCGATGATGTTCCCGTCGCTGCAGGAGGTACGCGACTCGCTAGAGGCATCGTATGACAAATGTCAAGCAGAGATAGAACGTCAGGCTACGGCACTACCGGTACAAGAACGGGTGGAGTTCCTGACAAAATATAGTGTATCGAAGGGTGATGAGATGATTGAACGCTGGAGACAGTTAGCTTATTTCCTTATCGTAAAATATAACGATATGGCGATCAAACCGACAGAAGGCACGCAGTTTAAACGGAGTCCGTACGGAAGAGGAGCCCGGTTGATGCGTCCTGGATATGACAAATCCTTTGCGCGAGAACTGATTCGCCAGACAGGAGACAAGTTCCTGGTGCCGAAAAAGTAGGCGATTGAACGAAATTGAAATGGATCATGGGAATTTTCTCATGATTCATTTTTTATTTCTCCTTTTGACTACTTCTCCTTTTGCTTGTTGAAGTAGATGATAACACCTAAAATGACCAAAATGATCACTGCAATAACATGTAACCAATCCATAGCAATCTATTTTTATTGGTGCAAAAATAACAATAATTCTGCGGCTGTATGATGTGATTTAAGGATTATTAATTAAAAATAATGGGATTTGTTTTGTCGTTACGTTGAATTGGCGTATTTTTGCACTTCATAAGCATAGATATTATGGGTATATTTGGATTTTTTGGAAAAAAAGACAAGGAGACACTGGATAAAGGGCTGGAGAAAACCAAGACCAGTGTGCTTGATAAACTGACACGTGCGGTAGCGGGCAAGTCGAAAGTTGATGACGATGTGTTAGACGACTTGGAGGAAGTGCTCATCACCAGTGATGTGGGTGTAGACACTACCTTGAAGATTATTGAACGAATCGAGGCTCGTGTGGCGCGTGATAAATATGTATCTACATCAGAACTCAACGATATCCTTCGTGATGAGATTGCTACATTGTTGGCTGAAAACGAGAAAAATGAGACAGAACAGCCTTCGCAAGGCAACAACGTTCCTTATGTGATTCTTGTTGTCGGGGTGAACGGTGTAGGCAAGACGACCACCATCGGTAAACTTGCATGGCAGTTCAAACAGGCAGGCAAGAAAGTGTACCTCGGTGCGGCGGATACGTTCCGTGCTGCTGCTGTAGAACAGTTATGCATATGGGGTGAACGGGTAGGAGTGCCTGTCATCAAACAACAGATGGGTAGCGATCCCGCTTCAGTAGCTTTTGATACGTTATCATCGGCCAAGGCCAATGGTGCTGATGTGGTATTGATAGATACGGCAGGACGACTGCATAACAAGGTCGGTCTGATGAATGAGCTGAAGAAAATCAAGGAAGTGATGAAAAAGGTGATTCCTGGTGCCCCAGACGAGGTGATGCTTGTGTTGGACGGCTCTACCGGTCAGAATGCCTTTGAGCAGGCAAAACAGTTTGCGGCTGTGACACAGATTACGTCGCTGGCCATTACAAAACTGGATGGAACAGCTAAAGGTGGCGTTGTGATAGGTATTAGCGACCAGTTGCAAGTACCCGTAAAATATATCGGTCTGGGTGAAGGAATGGAGGATCTTCAGGTATTTGACCGTCGTGAGTTTGTTGATTCCCTGTTTAAGAAATAATCTTTGAAGCATTGAAGACAATAGACTTTATATCGCTCGGTTGTTCAAAGAATCTTGTGGATAGTGAGATGCTGATGGGACTGATGGAAGCCAACGGTTTCCATTGTACTCATGACAGTGACCATCCTCAAGGAGAGATTGTTGTAGTGAATACTTGCGGGTTTATTGCCGATGCCAAGGAAGAGAGTATTAACACTATTCTGGAATTTGTACAGGCGAAAGCAGAGGGTAGAGTAAAGAAAATATTTGTGATGGGCTGTCTCTCAGAACGTTATCTGTCAGATCTTGAAGCAGAGATTCCGGAAGTTGACGGATGGTTTGGTAAGTTCAATTACCGAGAATTGTTGGATGTACTCTGTCGTGAAGAGCATCTTTCAGCCCCTTTGTGTACCAGTACTGTGCAGCGTCATTTGACAACACCTCGTCACTATGCTTATATAAAAATCAGCGAAGGTTGCGATCGTCATTGTGCCTATTGTGCTATTCCCTTGATTACTGGGAAACATCAGAGCCGTCAGATGGATGAGATTCTTGAAGAGGTACGTTCTTTAGTGGCTCATGGAACCAAAGAATTTCAGGTCATTGCACAGGAACTGACCTATTATGGTGTGGATTTGACTGGTAAACAGCAAATCGCTGAACTCATCTCACGGATGGCTGATATTGAGGGTGTGGAGTGGATTCGTTTGCATTATGCCTATCCCACGCATTTTCCATGGGAACTATTACAGGTGATGCGTGAAAAACCGAATGTCTGTAAATATTTGGATATCGCACTCCAGCATATCTCCGACCATATGCTCTCGCGGATGCAGCGACATGTGACGAAAGAAGAAACCTACGAACTGATAAGAAGAATACGTCGCGAGGTGCCAGGTATCCATCTTCGTACTACGCTGATGGTAGGCTTTCCAGGAGAGACCAATGCAGACTTCGATGAATTGGTGGAGTTTGTGAAATGGGCCCGTTTTGAACGGATGGGAGCTTTTGCCTATTCGGAAGAAGAGGGAACCTATTCAGAAAAACATTATGAAGATGATGTGCCGGAAGAGGTAAAACAAGCACGACTAGATAAGCTGATGCGGATACAACAACGTATCAGTGGTGAGTTGGAGGCCGAGAAAGTGGGAAAGATACTACGTGTCATCATTGACCGCAAGGAAGGTGAATACTATATCGGACGAACGGAGTTCTGCTCCCCAGAGGTAGACCCCGAGGTGCTGATTCCCGTGACGGAAGGTCCATTGATGCTGGGGGAATTCTACCAGGTGAAAGTGACCGATTCGGAAGAATTTGATATATATGGTAAAATAGTAAGACGAGATAACGCATGAACAACAAGGAATTTATCGCAGAGCTTTCGCGAAGAACAGGGTATAGGTCAACAGATACCCAAGCGATGGTAAGGCATCTTATTGACGCTATGAGTGACGTATTTCAGGAGGGAGACGCCGTGTCTGTGAGCGATTTCGGTATCTTCGAAGTGAAAAAGAAAATGGAACGGATTCTAGTGAATCCTGGTACCCGTCAGCGTATGTTAGTACCTCCCAAACTCGTGTTGGGCTTTAAACCGAATACGGCCTGGAAGGAAAAGGTGAAGTCGACATCCAGGAATGTGTCGATAAGAAGAAAGGAGGAAAGGCCTAATGGAGAAGCGTAGTATACAGTCTGTAGCCGAAATCCTGGTAGAGAAGGCAACCGTCACTAAAAAAGCGTCTGTTGGCTTTGCTACGGCTATGTTTGAAGTGATTCAGGAAGGACTTGACCGTGACGGGATAGTGAAAGTCAAGGGACTGGGAACTTTCAAGGTCATTGATGTAGAGGACCGTGAGAGCGTAAATGTAAACACAGGTGAGCGTGTATTGATCAGCGGTCACAGTAAGATTACGTTTACACCCGACACAACAATGAAGGAGTTGGTAAACAGACCGTTCTCGCAGTTTGAAACGGTGATTCTCAATGATGAAGCCTTCCCGGAGTCAAATGCTCCGATAGAAAAGTTCTTCGAGGGAGAAGAGTCAGAAAAAGAGGCTTCGAAAGATCAACATATTGTCGACGAAGAATCGGTTGCTCATGAGGAGTCTATAGACCCTGAAGGGAATGATGAAACGGTAGAGTTTACTGTTACTGAGGAAGAACCAGCCGTTATTGAAGAGGAAACTGTCCAAAAAGAGGAGAAAGCCGATGAACCTGTTGCGATAGAACCCATGATGGCAGAATCGGAAACAAATGAGCCGGTCGTTATTGAAACATCTACGGATAAATCCGTCCTGTGGCTGTTGCCTTTTGTCGTTATATTACTGATAGGTACAACCTGTGCAGGCTACTGGTATGGTAGACAGTCCGTTATCGAGGAGATGGCGATACAGCCTGAGCAACAGGCACTGGTTGTTGAGGACGCAATAGCTAATGATACCATCGAAAAGGGCGCTGTTAATCCAACAGCGGTCGTTGACACGACTGAAGTGTCCACACAACAGGAAGTACAGGAACCGGTTGAACCAGTTAAGGTGGAACAACCCAAACCAGCGGAACAGCCCAAGCCAGTGGATCAGCCAAAGAAAGTGGAACAGTCACAAACTTCAGCATTCGATCAATATGAGAAGATGGATTCGCGCGTACGCACGGGCGCATATAAGATCATAGGTACTGCAGAGGTGATTACCGTAAAACCGGGACAGACACTCAAGCGTCTTTCCCGTACCTATTTGGGCGAAGGAATGGAGTGCTATATGGAAGTGTATAATGGGATAAGTGTGGATACCCCTTTGAAAGTCGGGCAACAGATTAAGATTCCGAAGCTCATCACAAAGAAACGATTGAAACAACAACAGAAGAAATAGAAACAACGATTAAAAAAGAATAATATTATGGCAGAATCTATTGATATCCGTGAGTTGAATATCCGGATAGAACAACAAAGTGGATTTGTAACAAACCTGACATCGGGCATGGATCGCGTGATTGTGGGGCAGAAGCATTTGGTAGACTCCCTGCTCATCGGACTATTGAGTGATGGTCATGTCCTATTGGAAGGTGTTCCCGGTTTGGCAAAGACACTGGCTATCAAGACCCTTTCGCAACTGATTGATGCAGGTTACAGTCGTATTCAGTTTACACCCGACCTATTGCCTGCCGACGTAATTGGCACGATGATCTACTCGCAGAAAGACGAGAAGTTCCAGGTGAAGAAGGGTCCTGTGTTTGCCAACTTCGTACTGGCTGATGAAATCAACCGTGCTCCGGCAAAGGTGCAGAGTGCCCTTCTCGAGGCTATGCAGGAGAAACAGGTGACTATTGGTAGTGAGACTTTCCGCCTGCCGAGTCCCTTCTTGGTAATGGCAACACAGAACCCGATAGAGCAGGAGGGAACTTATCCATTGCCAGAGGCACAGGTAGACCGTTTTATGCTTAAGGTGGTCATTGATTATCCCTCGTTGGAAGAAGAGAAGAAGATTATCCGCGAGAATATTGTTGGTGAGATGCCGACAGTAACACCTGTGACTACTGCTGATGAGATTATCAAGGCCCGTAATGTGGTGCGTGAGGTTTACATCGATGAGAAGATTGAGCAATACATTGCCGATATCGTCTTCGCTACCCGCTATCCCGATCGTTATGGCTTGAAGGAGTTGAAAGAGATGATCTCTTTCGGTGGTTCGCCACGTGCCAGCATCAATCTTGCAAAAGCTTCACGTGCCTATGCATTTATCAAACGTCGTGGCTATGTGGTTCCCGAGGATGTGCGTGCTGTGGCTCACGATGTACTGCGCCATCGTATCGGACTTACCTACGAGGCTGAGGCCAGCAATATCACCAGTGAGGAGATTGTATCGAAGATTATTAATAAGGTAGAGGTACCCTAACCCTAGTAACACTAGTTAAACTAGTCAAACTAGAATATGGAAACAAGCGAAATATTAAAAAAAGTCCGTAAGATAGAGATTAAGGCTCGAGGTCTGAGCTCTAATATCTTCGTAGGTCAATACCATTCGGCATTCAAAGGAAGGGGTATGGCCTTCAGTGAGGTACGTGAGTATCAGTTTGGTGATGATGTGCGTGATATCGATTGGAATGTGACCGCACGATTCCATCGGCCTTATGTCAAAGTGTTCGAAGAAGAGCGTGAATTAACAGTGATGCTACTGATAGATGTCAGTGGATCGCTTGATTTCGGCACCAGTCGACAGATGAAACGCGATATGGTTACGGAGATTGCTGCCACCTTGGCTTTCAGCGCCATTCAGAATAATGATAAAATCGGAGTTATCTTCTTTTCGGACAAGATAGAGAAATATATTCCTCCCAAGAAGGGGCGTAAGCATATCCTCTATATCATACGTGAAATGCTCGATTTCCATCAGGAGAGTCACCGTACTGATATGACTGTGCCTGTAGAATTCCTTTCCAGTGTGATGAAACGTCATTGTACGGCATTTGTGCTGAGCGATTTTTACACACGAAGTGATTTCAGTCAGTCTCTGACCATCTGTAACCGTAAGCACGATGTGGTGGCTATTCAGGTATATGACCAACGGGCCAAGGAACTGCCTGACGTAGGACTGATGAAGATAGTGGATGCCGAAACCGGCTTTGAGCAGTATATCGACACTGGTTCTAAGAAACTGAGAGAGGCTCATCGGCGGTATTGGCTTACGCGACAGCGTGGGTTGACCGAAACATTCCGGAAGAGTAATGTAGACTTTGTGAGTATCGCAACGCATGAAGACTTTGTCAAGGCGCTGCTGATTCTGTTTAAACAACGTAGTTGATGAAAAAGAAACTGATATCCATTCTGTTGGCAGTTGTTTGTCTGCCAATGGCCGCTCAGGTGAACGTGGAAGCAAGTATTGACTCCATGCAGATTCTGATTGGTCAACAGACACGTGTCACTGTGACAACAACCTCTCGACAGGATGCGAAAGTGGTGTTCCCATCGTACCGCCCTACAGAATACATCACTTCTGGTGTAGAAGTATTAAATATGTCGGACGTACAGATGAAACCCATCGACAATGGAATGGCCCATTTTGTACGGGTATATACTTTGACGTCATTCGATGATTCCCTCTATTATCTTCCTCCATTCTCCGTTCAAGTAAATGGGAAGGAATATAAGAGTAAAAGTCTGGCTCTTAAAGTGTTAACGGTTGAAGTTGATACAATTCATGTAGAACAGTTCTATGGTCCTCGTGAGGTACAGGACAATCCCTTCCTGTGGAGTGAGTGGAGTCCGCTGTTCTGGTTGAGTGTAATGATGCTCCTCCTGTTGACTCTCTGTTATTACCTGTATCTCAGACTGAGGGACAACAAACCCATCATTTCTTCTATCAAACTAGTGAAGCGTCTTCTGCCTCATCAGAAAGCTATGAAGGAGATAGAAACGATTAAAGCGGAGAAATTGGTAAACTCTGAGAATTCTAAGGAGTATTATACCAAACTGACTGACACATTACGTATATACATAGAGGAACGTTATGGCTTCCGTGCTATGGAGATGACCAGTGGTGAGATTATAGAAAGGTTGATGGCTACTCCTGATCAGACCGCTTTGGAGGAGCTACGCCAACTCTTTTCTACTGCTGACTTGGTGAAATTTGCTAAGTATTCCACGCTCATCAATGAAAATGACATGAATCTGGTGAATGCCATCGACTTCATCAACCAGACCAAACAGGAAAATGTTCCTGTAGAAGAGCCGAAACCTCAAATGAGTGAGGAAGACCAACGTTCGCAGAAGACCCGTAGGGTATTACGATGGACGATTATCGTCTTGTTGTCGGTAACTGTCCTCGTGCTTGCGTATGTGATATATGGATCATATCAACTTTTAAGTTAGGAAAATGAAATTTGCAAATCAAGAATATCTGTTCCTACTTCTGTTAATCATACCTTATCTGTTATGGTATGTGCTGTACAGGAAAAAGACAGAACCGACCCTACGGATGAGCGATACGTTTGCCTTCCGTTATGCGCCCAAGAGTTGGAAGGTTCGACTGATGCCCTTGCAACTATTGCTCCGTATTCTCGTTTTTGTGCTGGTAGTACTGATACTGGCCCGTCCTCAGACTTCTAATTCATGGAAGAGCAAGACTGTAGAGGGTATTGATATCATGCTGGCAATGGATGTCTCAACAAGTATGTTGGCTGAAGACTTGAAGCCCAATCGTATTGAAGCAGCTAAGAATGTGGCTGCAGAGTTTATTGTCGGACGTCCGAATGATAATATCGGATTGACTATTTTTGCCGGTGAAGCCTTTACCCAATGTCCGATGACCGTTGATCATAGCTCATTGCTCAATCTGCTGCACAATGTCCGTACTGATATCGCAGCCGTTGGATTGATAGAGGACGGAACTGCTATCGGTATGGGACTTGCTAACGCAGTAAGTCGTCTGAAAGACTCGAAAGCCAAGAGCAAGGTCGTCATTCTGCTGACCGACGGAAGCAATAACCGTGGTGACCTGTCGCCGATGACTGCTGCAGAGATAGCCAAGAGCTTGGGTATACGTGTCTATACAATTGGCGTGGGAACGAATAAGACCGCTCCTTATCCGATGCCTGTAGCGGGTGGGGTGCAATATGTGAATATTCCTGTAGAGATTGACAGTAAGACACTTAGTGAGATTGCCGCTGCTACCGATGGCGATTTCTATCGGGCTACTAATACTCGTGAGTTACAACAGATATACAAGGAGATCGACCAACTGGAGAAATCGAAACTGAACGTAAAGAACTTCAGTAAGAAGTATGAGGCCTATCAGCCTTATGCCATCGCCGCTGTTATCCTGCTACTATTGGAGATATTATTACGTGTGACTATTTTCAGGAGGATACCATAATGTTTAGATTTGAAGACCCTATATACTTATATCTTTTGATATTAATTCCTGTATTGGCACTCATACGAATGATGACATACTGGAATCAGAAGAAACGATTGCGTAAGTTTGGTGAACCTGCTTTGTTGAAGGAGCTGATGCCCAATGTATCGCGCTTCCGTCCGCAGGTGAAATTCTGGTTGTTGGAAGCCGCTCTCGCCTTGCTCATCGTTATGCTCGCCCGTCCACAGATGGGCACTCGCATCTCCCACGAGAAGCGTACAGGTATTGAAACGATTATTGCAATGGACATTAGTAACTCTATGTTGGCAGAGGATGTTGCTCCTAGTCGACTGGACCGCAGTAAGATGATGGTAGAGAATCTGGTGGATCATTTCACTAACGATAAGATTGGATTGATTGTCTTTGCCGGTGATGCCTTTGTACAGTTACCTATTACGAGCGATTATGTTTCTGCGAAAATGTTCCTCAGTAATATCGACCCATCGATGATGGGAACACAGGGTACAGACATCGCTGCGGCTATTAATATGGCTATTCATAGCTTTACACAGGAAGAAGGTATTGGTAAGGCAATTATTGTCATCACTGACGGTGAAGACCATGAAGGCGGAGCCATAGAAGCGGCTGAAGATGCCAAGAAACGAGGTATGCGTGTGTACCTTCTCGGTGTGGGATCTACCAGTGGTGCGCCTATCCGTATGCCGGGTACTAATGACTATATGAAAGACAATACGGGTAATACCGTGATGTCGGCACTCAACGAGGAGATGTGTAAGCAGATAGCGGAAGCAGGTGGAGGAGCCTATATCCATGTAGAGAACAATAGCATGGCCCAGCAGCAGCTGAATAGTGAGTTAGACAAATTGTCGAAAAAAGAGACATCCACCACAGTCTATAGCGATTATGACGAACAGTTTCAGGCATTCGGCATTCTTGCGCTTCTGTTACTCATTATCGAGATATGCATCCTCGACAGGAAGAACCCGTTACTGAAGAATCTCTCTCTGTTTAAACGAAGACCTCGGTCAGAGTCTTCACAGATAGTTGTTCTCATTCTTGTATCACTCTTGATATCCCTTATACCTCAGACGTCAGTTGCCCAAACCGATCGTCACTATATCCGTCAGGGTAACAAACTTTTCCGTCGGGGTAATTATGCTGATGCCGAAGTGTCTTATCGTAAAGCGGTAGAGAAGAATCCACGTAATCCACAGGCCGTCTTTAATCTGGGCGATGCCTTGTTGGCACAGAAGAAAGACTCCGCTGCTGTGGCACAGTTTGAGCAGGCGGCAAAGTTGGAGACAAATCCCTATCGTAAGTCTTTGTCATACCATAACATTGGAGTTGTCTGTCAGCAGCGACGGATGTATGGTGAGGCGATAGAGGCCTACAAACAGTCATTACGGCTTGATCCGCGTTCTGACGAGACCCGCTACAATCTGGAGCTCTGTAAGTATCTGCAGAAGAAACAGCAGCAGAATCAGAACAAGGACCAGAACAAGGACCAGAACAAGGATCAAAATAAGGATCAAAACAAAGATCAGAACAAAGATCAAAATAAGGATCAGAACAAAGACCAGAACAAGAAGAACAATCAGCAGGACCAGAAGCAGGAACAACAGTCAGACAAGAACCAGATGAGTAAGGAGAATGCCGAACAGCTGCTGAATGCCGTTCTTCAAAACGAGAAACAGACACAGGACAGAATGAAGAAAGCCATGCGCCAGCCTCGTCGCCGACAGGTGGAAAAGAACTGGTAAATGAACGGTTTTAAAGATGAAGAATATGAAAGTTAATAACATCATCATAGCACTGCTTTTAGTAATGTTCCCTATGATGGTCACAGCCCAAAAACTTGTGGGTAATGCCCCCGACCATGTGGCTGTAGGTGAACAGTTCCGGCTAACCTATACCGTTAACACACAGAATGTGAGCGGTTTTCGTGCGGGTAAAATCCCAGAAGGTTTGGAAGTGCTCATGGGGCCTAGCACATCGTCGCAGTCGAGTTTCCAAATGGTCAACGGACATACAAGTAGTACGTCGTCAATCACTTATACCTATATTGTCAGCGCTACGAAAAATGGTTCCTACACCATTCCTCCTGCAAAGATTACTGCTGACGGCAAGGAGATTACGTCCAATACTTTGAATATCAAGGTGAGTGGTACACCAAGCACCAACAATAATCAAGGTGGGCGACAACGCCCACAACAGATGCGTGCGGCAGGCTCGCCTATCTCTGGCTCTGACCTGTTTATCAAGGTGAGTGCTAACAAGCATCGTGTACATGAGCAGGAGCCTGTGCTCCTCACTTATAAGGTGTATACTCTTGTAGATTTGACCCAATTAGAAGGGAAAATGCCTGATCTGAAAGGTTTTCATACACAGGAAATTCCGTTGCCACAGCAGAAGAGTTTCAAGGTAGAGACCGTCAATGGTCGTCCCTATCGTACTGTGACGTGGAGTCAGTATGTGATGTTCCCACAGCAGACAGGAAAGTTGAAGATTCCTAGTATCACGTTCAATGGTATGGTGGTGCAGCAGAATCGTAATATCGATCCTTTCGAGGCATTCTTCAATGGCGGTTCTGGCTATGTGGAGGTGAAAAAAGCTATTCAGGCTCCAGGCATAGAGATTCAAGTAGATCCGTTACCTACACGTCCGGCGGGTTTCTCTGGTGCTGTCGGTACTTTCAGTTTATCTGCCCAATTAGATAAAACACAGACGAAGGCCAATGATCCCGTAACACTACGCGTAGTCGTTAGCGGTGCCGGTAATATGAAATTGATGAAAGAACCTGTGGTGGATATCCCTAAGGATTTCGATAAATATGATGCAAAGATTACCGACAAGACGAAAATTTCCATTAATGGAGTAGAGGGAAATATCATCTATGACTATCTTATCGTGCCCCGTCATCAAGGGAAATTCGAGATTCCTCCTGTAACGATGACGTATTATGATGTTTCTCAAAATAAGTACCAGACATTGAAGACGGAGAGTTTTGTGCTTGACGTTGCGAAAGGGTCGGGTAGTAGTAAGATGAGTAATTATACTGGACAGGAAGATGTGCAGGCATTGAACAAAGATATCCGTCATATTCATCTGGGTAACAGTCGTCAGCATGCTATAGGCGATTTCTTCTTCGGTTCTGTGGCTTATTGGGTTACCTTAGCGGTGCTATCACTGATATTCCTTTCACTATTCATCATCTTCCGTCAGCGTGCTATCGATCATGCTAACGTAGGAAAAATGCGTGGCAAGAAAGCCAATAAAGTGGCTACCAAACGACTGAAAATAGCTCGTCGACTGATGCAGGACAACCGTCCGAGCGAATTCTATGATGAGGTACTCCGTGCTCTCTGGGGATATGTGGGTGATAAACTTAATATCCCTGTCGAGCAACTCTCTCATGATAATATTAATCAACGATTGTCAGAACGTCAAGTTGACGAGTCAACCATTGCTTTGTTTATGGGTGCTCTCGACGAGTGTGAGTTTGAACGTTATGCACCTGGTGATCCTAAGGGTAATATGAACAAAGTATTCGAAAAAGCCATGACTGCGATAGAAAAAATTGAAGAATCGTATAAGAGCTACAAGAGTGGAAAGACGACGAGATTAGCGATTGTATTCTTGTTGCTGATGCTTCCAATGGGCATGCATGCCGTCACAAAGGCTGAGGCTGATAGCGCCTATACCAGTGGACATTACCAGCAGGCTATCAAGGAATATCAGACGTTGTTGAAGAATGGTGTCTCCGCTGATCTCTATTACAATTTAGGTAATGCCTATTATCGTTCGGAGGAGATTACGCAAGCTATTATTGCTTATGAGCGTGCCCTGCAACTGGCTCCAGGTGATAAGGATATCCGTTTTAACTTGCAGATGGCACGCAACAAGACCATAGACAAGATTACTCCTGAGACAGAGATGTTTTTCATTACTTGGTATCATTCTGTTGTCAATTTAATGGGTGTCGACGGATGGGCGCAAATGGCGTTGGTGTCACTGGCCATTGCGATTGTTCTTGCACTCCTCTATTTGTTTAGCGACTTGATATGGTTGCGTAAACTTGGCTTTTTTGGTGCTCTATTGCTGTTGGCAGTATTCTTTCTTTCCAACCTGTTCGCCTGGCAACAGAAAGAGGCATTTACCCATCGTCGTAGTGCTGTGATTACTGTTCCTGCAGTAGCTATTAAGAGTACACCCGCTAAAAATGGTACTGACCTATTTATCCTCCACGAAGGAACAAAAGTCACCATTACCGATAATGCAATGAAAGACTGGAAAGAGATTCGTATTGCCGATGGTAAGGAAGGTTGGATAGAAACAGAAAAGTTAGAAATGATCTAAAAGAGTAGGAGCGTATACGATGTTTGATACCTTGATACAAATTGATAAACAATTGTTGTTGGCTGTCAACGGAGGCGATTCTCTGTTTATGGATATCCTAATAAAAATCCTGACGACAGCAACTACATGGATACCTTTCTATTTCTCCTTGCTGTATATGGTTATCCGCAATAGTCGGAATATGAAGGATGTAGGACTGGTACTGCTTTGTGCAGCCCTGTGTACGCTGATAGCAGGTGGTGTTGATGACACTATCGTAAAACCGATGATAGGGCGTTGGCGTCCCACCCATGACCCCGAAATTGGTTATCTCGTTGATGTGGTCAATGGCTATCGAAGTGGTAAGTACGGTTTCTTCTCTGCTCACGCAGCTAATACATTCAGCATCTGTGTATTCTTTTGTTTGCTTGTGCGTAATCGTATCTTTACCTCTGCTGTGGTAAGTTGGTCGTTGTTGAATTGTTGGACGCGACTCTATCTCGGTGTTCATTTCCCTAGCGATATCTTTGTGGGGCTCTGTTGGGGTGCTCTGACAGGTATAGGCGTGTATTACTTCTATCGTTATCTGACTCGCGATACTCATCTCATGAATTATCGTCATGTAGATATTGATGTGGTGATTGGTGTCCTTGTAATGACATTAGTCTATGCTGTCTTAAAGGCGCTTATTCATTAACCATTTGATAATTTGCTCAAGACCATGAATCCCAAAGAAATTCGTATAAGTGATTATAATTATCCGCTCCCAGACGATCGGATAGCGAAATTTCCTATTGCACAGCGTGACCATTCCAAATTGTTGATTTATCGTCATGGAAGTGTGTCGGAGGATGTATTCTATCATCTTCCGCAATACCTTCCTAAGGGTGAACTGATGATTTTCAATAACACTCGTGTCATTCAGGCCCGTATGCATTTCCGCAAAGTCAATGCTAATGGTGAACATATGGGTGCTCTCATTGAGGTCTTTCTCTTGGAACCAGCTGCACCGGCAGACTACGAACAGATGTTCCAATGCAATGAGCAATGTGCGTGGTATTGTATGGTGGGTAACCTAAAGAAGTGGAAAGAAGGAAAGCTCACTCGTCATATTGATACTCCACAGGGCCGTCTTGTGGTGGAGGCCCATCGAGGTGATATCCACGGTACATCCCATCGTGTGGACTTTCGATGGTATTGGGCCGACGTATCCTCAATAGTTCCCCGCCTTTCGTTTGCGGAACTCCTTGATTTGATGGGAGAACTCCCCATTCCTCCATATCTCAATCGTGATACAGAAGAGAGTGATAAGACGACCTACCAGACCGTTTATTCTAAGATAAAAGGAAGTGTGGCGGCTCCTACCGCAGGTCTTCACTTTACCAATCAGGTACTAGAAGCCCTTGATGAGAGAGGTATCGAGCGTGAGGAATTGACGCTCCATGTAGGTGCAGGTACCTTCAAACCAGTAAAATGCGAACAGATAGCAGGACATGAAATGCATACCGAGTATATTAGTGTTCGTCGCGATACTATAGAGAAACTAATCCGTCATGAGGGTAGGGCTATTGCTGTAGGAACCACAAGCGTGCGAACGTTGGAGAGTTTATATTATATGGGACTAAAACTGTATGTTCATCCCGATCTCAATGAGGACCAGTTACATGTCAATCAGTGGGAACCTTACCATCAGGGCGATACTCCACAACTGACTGCTTTGGAGAGTCTGCAATGTATTGCCCAGTGGATGGATCGCCATGATTTGCATGTGCTTCATTCCAGTACTCAGATTATCATTGCTCCCGGTTACGACTATAAGATTGTAAAGATGCTGGTCACCAACTTCCACCAACCTCAGTCAACTCTATTATTATTGGTGAGCGCATTTGTTAAAGGCGATTGGCATCAAATATATGACTATGCGTTGAACCACGATTTCCGTTTCCTGAGTTATGGTGACTCATCTTTATTGATTCCTTAACCTCAAAAACGGTATAGAAAAAGGTAAATCTTGCAGAAAATAATAAAAAGTTGAAAAAATCTCCGAAAATTTTTGGCTGTTAAAGAAAAAGTATGTACCTTTGCAACCGCAAAACAAGAAGGAAGGCTCCCTAGCTCAACTGAATAGAGCATCTGACTACGGATCAGAAGGTTGTGGGTTTGAATCCCGCGGGAGTCACAAAGGAGAATCAAGATAAAACTTGGTTCTCTTTTTTTATGTTAGAATATGCCTGGAATGGTAGTTGATGGTTTTGCTTTAACTCACATTAACATCGTGAATACATATACATGGTAATTTTTTGCTACCTTTGCAAATACTTATATAGAAGAGAATTTATGAACTTAATCAATCAGAATATGAAGAGAATGAAAAGATGGATTTTTGCCGTCATGCTTGTTAGTATTAGCGGTACATACATGTTGTCGGGTTGCAGTGACTCAGCTTGCCAAACGACAGAACCCGTTAGTCCGACTGAGGACAATAGTCAGTTTGTAACACTGACGGATGTTGTTCCCGATGCTATTCTTGAAATACGCTACTATGGAACTTATAATTTTGTAGGAGAGCGTATTGACGGATATGAGGAGCCAACGGCACTATTGACGAAACAAGCTGCAGAAGCACTTAAAGCCGTGAGCGATGATGTACGTTCACAGGGATATCGTCTGAAAATTTATGATGCCTATCGTCCCCAAAAAGGAGTTGATCACTTTGTTCGCTGGGCTGAAGACCTTCAGGCAACAGAGATGAAACCTTATTTTTATCCCGATTTGGACAAGAGTGTGTTATTTGAACAGGAATATATTTATGAGCGGAGCGGACACACACGAGGCTCTACCGTCGATCTGACTTTGTTTGACATGAAAACTGAGAAAGAGGTTGATATGGGGGGAACTTTCGATTGGTTCGGTCCTGAGAGCCATCCGGACTTCTGTGGTAATCCGGAAACAGGTGAGTATACTGGTGATAACACAAAAAGTCCTACTGGGCGTAGTATAACTGCTGAACAGTTTGCCAATCGTATGATTTTGCGTCGTGCAATGCTGACTCATGGTTTTATGCCCCTCAGTTCTGAGTGGTGGCACTTTACTTTGAAGAACGAACCGTTCCCAGACACATATTTCACTTTTCCTGTGAAACAGAAAAAACAATAAATGGATGCTGGGCGGTTGCGAGGGTTCTCATCCCTGTTGTGATAGCTGTTAATAAGTGAATAATATGGGTTGTTTAGATTTTTTATAAATAAAAAGAGCCTTGTTTCATTAATTTATTGTACTTTTGTGCGGACTTACGACAAAATAAGCATGAAAGAAAGTGTTATTAATGCTGTTGAGCGTATCTTGGATGCCTATTTGGAGAAGAATAATCGCCGGAAGACCCCAGAGCGCTACGCCATACTGAGGGCTGTCTATAGTATGAACAGTCACTTTACGCTTGAAGAATTAGGCGACCGTCTCACAGAACAGGAGAATTTTCCAGTTAGTAGGGCTACGCTATATAATACGCTGAACTTATTTATGGAGCTTCGTTTGGTGATACGTCACCGTTTCCAAGGCAGTACGAAGTATGAAGCATGCTATGATAATACGAGCCATTGTCATCAGATATGTACTGTCTGTGGCAATGTGACTGAGGTAAAGATGGGTAGATTGAATGAGGCTATTGACCGATTGAACCTGAAGCGGTTTAGAAAGGATGGCTTTACGCTCTATATTTACGGAGTTTGTAGTAATTGTCAAAAAAGTATGAGACGACAACGTCGAATAATAGAAAAGAAGAAAACATTATAATAGATTATAATATGAATATAGGTAAAGTTGACGTCCTATTAGGTTTACAATGGGGCGATGAAGGAAAAGGAAAGGTAGTTGATGTACTCACTCCACGATATGACGTGGTGGCCCGTTTTCAGGGTGGTCCTAATGCTGGCCATACATTAGAGTTCAATGGTGAGAAATATGTGCTCCGCTCAATTCCTTCTGGCATTTTCCAAGGTGGTAAAGTAAACATTATCGGTAATGGCGTCGTTCTTGCTCCCGACCTCTTTATGGAGGAGGCTAAGGCATTGGAAGCATCTGGTCACCCTTTAAAGGAGCGTCTTCATATCTCAAAGAAGGCTCACTTGATTATGCCAACCCATCGTGTGCTTGATGCTGCCTACGAGGCGCAGAAGGGTAAGAACAAGGTAGGCACCACTGGCAAGGGTATTGGGCCGACCTATACAGATAAAGTGAGTCGTACGGGTTTGCGTGTTGGTGATATCCTTGAGCATTTCTCTGAAAAATATGCTGCTGCCAAAGCTCGTCATGAGGCTATTCTGAAATCGTTGAATTTCGATTATGATATCACTGAGGTAGAGAAGAAATGGATGGAGGGCATAGAATACCTCCGCCAGTTTCCAATCGTAGATTCAGAACATGAGATCAATGGACTGTTGTGCGAAGGTAAGAATGTGCTGTGTGAGGGTGCTCAGGGTACGATGCTTGATGTGGACTTCGGCTCCTATCCTTTCGTGACCTCATCGAACACAATTTGTGCAGGTGCTTGTACGGGTCTGGGTATTGGCCCAAATAAGATTGGAGAGGTGTTTGGTATTATGAAAGCATACTGCACTCGTGTAGGAGCAGGTCCTTTCCCCACCGAGCTTTTTGACGAGACTGGCAAGAAGATTCGTGACTTGGGACACGAATATGGCGCTGTGACAGGGCGCGAGCGTCGTTGTGGATGGATCGACCTTGTGGCATTGCGCTATTCTATCATGGTCAATGGTGTTACACAACTCATCATGATGAAGAGCGATGTGCTTGATGGCTTTGATACCATTAAGGCTTGTACCTCCTATAAAGTAAATGGTGAGAAGACACGTGATTTCCCTTATAATATTGAAGAGGGAATAGAACCGGTTTATGTGGAGTTGCCTGGTTGGAAGACAGATATGACCCAATTTACCAGCGAGGAACAGTTCCCCAAGGCTTTCAAAGACTATATCTGCTTCTTGGAGAAAGAACTCGCAACACCTATTACCATTATAAGTATCGGCCCTGACCGTGAACAAACAATTGTGAGAAATGGCAAATAAACCTAGTATACCCAAGGGAACCCGCGACTTTGGCCCTGTTGAGATGGGCAAGCGCAACTATATTTTCAATACCATTCGTAGTGTATACGAACTCTACGGTTTTCAACAGATAGAAACACCAGCTCAGGAAACTCTTCAGACGCTGATGGGAAAGTATGGTGAAGAAGGAGATAAATTACTGTTCAAGATTCTGAATAGTGGTGACTTTTTGAATAAGATTACTGACGATACACTTTTAGAACGAAATACGCTTCGTTTAGCTTCAAACATCTGTGAGAAAGGCTTACGTTATGACTTGACGGTACCTTTTGCTCGTTATGTAGTGATGCACCGTGACGAACTGCAGTTGCCTTTCAAACGTTATCAGGTACAACCTGTTTGGCGTGCTGATCGTCCACAGAAAGGACGCTATCGTGAGTTCTATCAGTTTGATGGTGACGTGGTGGGCTCTGACTCCTTGCTCAATGAAGTTGAATTGATGCAAATCGTTGATACAGTGTTTACTCGTTTTGGTGTACGTGTTCAAATTAAAATCAACAACCGTAAGATACTGACGGGTATCGCAGAGGTAATCGGTGAGTCAGATAAGATTATAGACATTACCGTGGCTATAGACAAGCTCGACAAGATAGGTCTCGAGAACGTGAATGCAGAGTTACGTGCTGATGGTATCAGCGAGGGCGCCATCACGAAATTGCAGCCCATCATCAACCAGACTGGTAGCAATGAGGAAAAACTTTCTGTGATTGCTGAGGTGCTGAGTTCGAGTGAGATAGGAATGAAGGGAGTGGAGGAAACCCGTTTTATTCTGAATACTCTGAAGACTCTCGGTTTGCAGAATGAGGTACAACTCGACCTGACGCTGGCGCGCGGCTTAAATTATTATACCGGTGCCATCTTTGAGGTAAAAGCACTGGACGTACAGATAGGAAGTATCACGGGAGGTGGTCGTTATGATAATCTCACGGGTATTTTCGGAATGCCTGGTATCTCTGGTGTCGGCATCTCTTTTGGCGTGGACCGCATCTACGATGTGCTGAATGCTTTGGATAGTTATCCGGAGAATGCTGTTAACGGCACCCGGCTGCTCTTCATTAACTTCGGCGATCAAGAGACTGCCTATTGTCTACCCGCTGTTGCCAAGGCAAGAATGTGTGGCATTCGCACGGAGATGTATCCCGATGCTGTGAAGATGAAAAAGCAGATGAGCTATGCCAACGTGAAGAATATTGCGTTTGTGGCACTTGCCGGCGAGAATGAAATGAGAGAAGGTAAGTTCACACTGAAGAACATGGCAACAGGTGAGCAACGTCTGCTAACTATCGATGAAATGATTCAAGCGATTCAATCATAATTCAAAAACATTCAGACATGAAACATCATCAAATTATATTCTCCCTTTTTGCAGCCCTTCTCGTGCTGACTTCCTTCCAACGGGAGAAGGTGACCACTATCTTTATGATTGGCGATTCTACGATGGCCAATAAGGATATCTCCAAAGGTCAGAAAGAGAGAGGGTGGGGAATGGCCCTTCAATGTTATTTCGACGATCGTATTCGTATTGACAATCATGCAGTCAACGGACGATCCTCACGTAGTTTCATTAATGAGAAGCGTTGGGAGAAAGTGTTGTCACTCATCAAACCTGGTGACTATGTCATTATCCAGTTTGGCCATAATGATGAGAAAAAAGGCGAAGACCGTCATACTGATCCAGGTTCAACGTTTGATTACAATCTGGCGAAGTTTGTTCGCGAGACCCGTGAGAAAGGTGGAATTCCTATTCTGATGAATGCTGTGGTGCGTCGAAACTTTGCTAAGAAAGAGGTTAAGAATGATGATGACGAGGCCTTGCGCAAGACAACCTTTGCTGATGGTGCTAAAACGGTAGAGGGAGATCAACTCAAGGATACGCATGGCCTTTATGCGGTAGCTCCGCGTGATGTTGCTAAGCGAATGAATGTATTTTTCGTGGATGCCAATAAGATAACACACGAGCTTGAACAAAGTCTTGGCGTGGAGGAGTCGAAGAAGTTGCATATGTGGTTCAGACCTGGTGAAGAACCATCTGTTCCTGATGGTCGACAGGACAATACCCACTATAATGTATATGGTGCGCATGTGGTTGCCAAACTATTGGCAGACGCCATCTGCGAGGAAGTCCCTGTGTTGGCTAGTTATCGTGTTGAATATGACTATGCTGTCGATGCTAAAGGCAGAGGTGACTTCATGGATATCACATCAGCTATTCATGCTGTCAATTCTCAGAAAGAGGTTACCATCCAGGTGTTGGGAGGTGAATGGGAAAAGCCTCAGTTACCCAAGAAGAGCCGTATCCGCTTTGTTCTCAGAGAAGGTGCTTCGTGGAAATAACCCTCATCAATTCATTTCTTGATTGCCGTGAAAGACCAACGTAGGGATAGTTACGCTCACGTATTAAAATATACAAGTATCTTCGGAAGCATACAAGGCTTGAGCATTTTCTTAAGTCTTGTGCGCACGAAGGTGTTGGCTGTCCTGTTAGGTCCTCTGGGAATGGGATATGTCTCCCTCTTTAACTCGGCCCTGAACTTCATCTCACAGGCCACCGGTTTAGGACTGTCGATGAGTGCTGTCAAAACGTTGTCGGAAGTATTTGAGCAAGGCGATAAAGAGCATATCAGCTATTATGTTAATGTGATTCGTTACTGGTCGATGTTGACCGCTGTATTAGGCGTGCTGGTATGTGTGATGTTAGGTCCGTTTCTTGGACATTACACTTTCAGTTGGGGAAACCATACCTTGCACTTCATACTTTTAGCGCCTGCTGTAGCGATGATGGCCATCACTTGTGGAGAGGTCGTGATTCTTAAGAGTGTCCAACAATTGCGTCAGTTGGCTGTCGCGCAAGTCTATGCAGCTGTCTGTGGAGTTGTCATCTCCATCCCTGTCTATTATATCTGGGAATTGAAAGGTATCATCCCTGTGATCATATTGATGGCTATGGCGCAGATGGTGTTGATATTGTATTTTTCAATGCGCTTATTCCCGTATCGTCTTCAGGAAAGTAGTACGATGTTCCATGAAGGATTGGGAATGGTGCGTTTAGGACTGGCTTTCACCATAGCTGCGGCCATCAGTTCTGGAGCGGAGATGTTAATCCGTTCTTACCTGAACGTGATTGCCAATATGGACGAGGTGGGTTTGTACAATGCCATCTATATGATGATTATCACCTATGCTGGGATGGTATTTACTGCGATGGAAACTGACTATTATCCGCGTCTCTCTGCAGTGAATAAGGATGTGGTGGAGTCCAATCGTGTTGTCAATATCCAGATGGAGGTGTCTATTTTGTTGATTTCACCGATGCTGGTGGGCATGATGATTTTCCTGCCGATAATGATTCCATTGCTTTTCAGTTCAAAGTTCCAACCTATTGTGCCGATTACGCAATTGGCCTTGATGGCGATGTTTCTGAAGGCTGTAACTCTTCCCGTTGCCTATCTCTCGCTGGCAAAAGGACGCTCGCGTTCATTCCTGTTCTTGGAAACGGTTTATTGGATATTCTTCGTCATTGTCTTTATCGTTTGTTACCATATCTGGGGATTGTTCGGTACAGGTGTTGCCATCGTCGCAGCCCATATCTTCGACCTCATCATGATTCATGCCTATGCTTATTCTTTCTATAGCTATCGCATCACTTCTCAAGTGGTCAGTATTTCGACCATATTGATAGGACTGGGACTGGTGGCTTATCTGGTCACCATCTGGAGTCCAACCCCGTTTGTTTACTGGTCATGCGGTATCTTGATCTTGCTACTCTGTACTGGTTATTCTGTTCTATCCATGCGGAAGAAACTATCTGCTCATTAATCTTAGAATCTAAACGAAAGCTGAACATCAATCATATTATAATGACCTTCTATCAATGAACGGTTGTTTACACGAGCATATTCTAGGTTAATCTGCAGGTATTTATTAAACATATAGTCGGCACCTATCTCATAATAAGTGATACTTTTATTCCATGACTTACTTGGGCGATAGAGGTCATAGCGTGCTTTCACATGTAGCTTGTTCTTGATGATTGGTGCAATACAGAGTGCATAGAAGGCATCAGCCTTATCGCCCATGGATAAGTCTTGTCCCCATCCTTGGCTATGCACATATTCCGAGCGGAATGTCCAGTCGTTCTTGACATATTCGGCGCTGATAGCATAACGCCGTTTCTTGGCATTAACTGCATTCGATGTAATTTCATCGACGATGACCACAGTACCGTCATCGGTTGTCACTTCATGAGGAGTGGTATCCGTGTATACGATGTTGCGACTACCTATCCATCCGAAGACTCCGATGCGTAACCCTTCAACAGGCATCACCCAGAGACCTCCGATGATATCTTTCTTATTGTCACCATCCGTCGTGTTGATGCCCTCACCATTGAAGATGCCCACCTGGTAGTGCAACAGGTTACGCCCATTGCTGTTCTTAAGGAAGTCACCCTGCAACTGAATACCGATGTCGCGTCCATTACTGGGATGTTCTCCTGTACGGTCGGACATACCTGCCAAGAATCTGATGCCCTGACTATAATTGTAAAATCCCTGGTCAATAGGATTTATCGGGTTCTCAAATGTAAAAGGACGTTTGAACTGTCCTACCTTGATTCGTAAGAACTCGTATTTCTGCCATTCTCCATACAAATCAACCAGACGGGGAGATTTCCCTAATGTAGACGTCTGACCATTGGCCTGCATCTGCACTTTCCAAAAGAAATGTTTGGCGATTCTACCTTCAAGCGCTAAACGCAGATATCTGAGATTGAACGTATTGCTCTTGACAAGTTTCTGATCTTGACCTTTATATTCCACTATAGCATACCCGCTTAGTTTGATGCCCTTGATCCATTGTGGTATCTTAAAGGAATGCTTTTTTGATTTCTCCTCGGTGGGTTGCGACTCTTGAATTTTTGGTGTTCTCTGTTCGAACTCAATAATGTCGGAACTGTCTTGGACGGCAGACTGTGCTGTTACGATAGGCGATTCTTGTGGTGTAACGACCGGAGTCTCCTGTGCACTTGCCATACCTGTTATTCCCAACAGGCTGATGATGATAGCGATTTTTCTCATGTTCAATGACGATTGACTATTTCTTGATGAGTAAAACGACGTTTTCCACGTGTGGGGTGTGAGGAAACATATCTACGGGTTGAACCTTCTCCACACGATAGTGGGAATCTAACAACTGCAGGTCGCGTGCCTGAGTGGCAGGATTGCAACTGACATAGACGATTCGCTCGGGATGAGCATTGATGATGGTATTGACCACATCAGGATGCATACCTGCTCTTGGCGGGTCAGTGATAATGGTATCCGGTCGACCGTGCTGTTCAATAAACTCATCGGTAAGGATATCCTTCATGTCGCCAGCGAAGAACAATGTGTTGTCGAGCTGGTTGATGTCAGCATTGATTTTGGCATCCTCAATAGCTTCCTGCACATATTCGATACCGATGACCTTAGCGGCTTTCTTGGCTACGAAATTGGCGATGGTACCTGTGCCGGTATACAGGTCATATACCAGTTCCTTACCCTGAAGGTTGGCAAAATCGCGAACCACTGAATATAGATGATATGCCTGTTCGGTGTTCGTCTGATAGAACGATTTCGGTCCCACTTTGAACTTCAGGTTCTCCATCGTCTCGTAGATAAAGTCATTTCCTTTGAAGACGAGAATATCCTGGTCGCCGATGGTATCGTTGCATTTCTGATTGTCCAGATAGAGTAGGGAGGTAATCTGTGGAAACTGATCGGCTACATATTGGAGCAGTCCTCGTGCTGTCTGTTCGTCACCTGCCGACTCATAATGAAATTGGATGATCACCATCCATTCACCGGTATTGCTGTTTCTGATGATGACATCTCTCAGCAGTCCAGTCTGGTTCCTGAGGTCGAAGAACGAGATACCATTTTTTGTGGCATATTCGTAGATGGCATTACGTATCTGGTTGTGGAGGTCATCCATCAGATGACATTTCTCGATGGGCAGGATCTTGTCGAATGCTCCTGTGATATGGAAACCGATGGCTGGAATGTCCTTCAGACTCTGCGATTCGTCATTGGGCAATGTCTCTATCTGTTGTTTCGTCAGATAGCGTTTGTTGGCACATCCGAAATCCAGTTTGTTACGATATTCCTGTATTTGTGCACTCCCTAAGATAGGCTCGAATTCCGGCAGTTCCACCTTCCCAATACGAGTGAGCTGGTCGTAAACCTGACGAGCCTTCATTTGTAACTGTTCCTCGTAGGGAATCATCTGCCATTTGCATCCGCCACAGACACCAAAATGCTGACAAAATGGTTTGATGCGTTTAGGACTATACTGGATGAACCGTATAATCTCCGCCTCCATGAAACTATGTTTCTTTCGTCGGACTTGTAAGTCGACAACATCGCCTGGAACCGCCCAAGGCACAAACACAACCATGTCGTCTACTCTGGCAATTGCCTTTCCTTCGGCAGCATAATCGGTGATACATATTTGCTCTAATATGGGCAATGGTTTTTTCTTTCTGGTCATATCTTTCTTTTGGTGCAAAGGTACAAATTTGTTTTTATATTTCCAAAATATCATCCTGTCAAAGTTAAAAAATCCTATCTGACCCTAAATCGACCTATAATTTTTGGCAATGAAATAGTTTTTTCGTACTTTTGGGGTGCAAAAATGACAATTCATGAATATTAGATATTATACAACTGCTATATTTCTACTCGTTCCACTTTTTCTAAGTGCTCAGAAAATCACACTTGGATCTTTTACGACCAGAGACGGTGGCACCTACCAGGGTGAAATGATTTCGGGTAAGCCTCATGGAAAAGGAAAAACGACCTATAAGAATGGTGACTTTTACGAAGGCGAGTATGGAAAGGGTAAACGTCAAGGTTATGGCGTCTATACGTTTGCTGACGGTGAAAAATATGAAGGTCAATGGTTTCAGGACCAGCAGCATGGCAAGGGAACCTATTATTTCTCTAATAATAATAGGTATGAAGGACTATGGTTTCGCGACTACCAGCAGGGACATGGCGTGATGTATTATTATAATGGTGATAAGTACGACGGAACCTGGAAGCAAGATAAACGCGAGGGCAAAGGAACCTATACTTTTGCTAATGGCGCCTATTATACCGGTGAATGGCAGAACGACCAGAAGAACGGTAAGGGTGTATTCAACTGGGGCGACGGCTCGATGTACGATGGTCAGTGGTCAAACAACCTGCGCTCGGGTAAGGGAACCTTCAAATATGCCGACGGCGATGTGTATATTGGTCAATGGGCCAATGATATGCAGAATGGACGAGGCATTTATAAGTTCCAGAATGGCGATGTCTACGAAGGCGACTATGTGAATGGCGAACGCACCGGTTCCGGCATCTTCAAATATGCTAATGGTGATAAATATACCGGTCAGTTTCGGGAGGGCGACAAGGACGGTCAGGGTACACTTGTCTGGAAAAACGGGAATGTGTATATTGGCCAGTGGAAACGCGATAAACCCAATGGAAAGGGTAAGTTGACGATTAAGAACGGTGATGTCTTTGAAGGTCATTTCAAGAATGGTAATATCGATGGCGAAGGTGTTATTCGTTTTGCCGATGGAGCGAAGTTCAAGGGACATTTCAAGAATGGCAAGCGCAACGGACCAGCTATCGAAGAATCGAAAAACGGTCTGCGGTTCGAAGGCTTCTATGTCGACGGTCGGCGCGATGGACGGTTCGTAGAGAAAGACCGCAACGGACAAATTGTTGCCCAGGGTAACTATGTCCGTGGAAAGCGACAGACAGAATCCGATAAAGATAAAAATATTTATTAACCCCCTAAAACAAATAATTAACATGGTAATTGACACACTTGACAATCTGGGCAAATATGTTGGTTTGAACCCATTGTTTGCTGATGTAGTAGCGTTCCTCAAGAACAATGACCTCAATGCACTTGAGGCAGGTAAGCATTTCATTAAGGATAAGGACCTCTTTGTGAACATCCAAGTGGCCAAGGGACGCTCCAAGGAGGCGGCTACCCTTGAGACGCATATTAATATGATTGACATTCAGATTCCTCTCGACGGCGAGGAGACCTTCGGCTATACGCCCCTCTGCGATCTGCCCGCCTTTGAGTATAATGCTGAGAAGGATATCACGAAGTATGGCGAGACGATGGCGCAGACCTATCTGACGCTGAAACCCGGACAGATGGGTATTTTCTTCCCACAGGACGGTCATGCTCCTTGTATCTCTGACAAGGCTGAAAT
>ONWA01000005.1 GCA_900321425.1 uncultured Prevotellaceae bacterium
ATACTCGGGCTGCGAAGCCTTTCTGCTTAGTCGCTGGATTGATGCGACTTGACCTAGCCACTTTTAGTTTAAGAATTGCCATTTTTCCTTTGTTTTTAATTGTTAATAATAAATTGTTATTCGGCACTGACCAATCATCTGATTGGTACTGACCAGTTGTATGATTGGTACTAACCAATTATTCAGTTGATAATAACCAATTAATCATTTGGTACTAACCAATTAATCATTTGGTACTGACCAATGGCTTGATTGGTACTAACCAACTATTCAGTTGGTAATAACAAGTTGTCTGATTGGTGCTGAGCTAAGATACCTTTCATGCCGCAAAGAAAAGAAAAAGATTTCGAACAAAAAAAGTGTTCGCTTTTTTATTTTATGATTTTTTTTGCGGCCGTCCTCCGTTCCTGCCATTCGCGCTATTCATTTTCGCAAGGAGCGACGGGCTCTTCCGTGCCCATCGCTCCGTATTGTGCCGATACACATAGTTCATTATCTGCTTCACCGTCAGTCCCATGTCTCTGGCGATGACCTCCGTCGGTTCGTAGGCATAGCGCCGCCTGATCTCCGGTCCGTCGATGGCCTCACGGAACCGGCGCGTGGCCCGTGGCTGTTCTTTCTTCTTCATCTTGTTTTTCAGTGTATATAAAAAAAGCAGGAACCGCTTGTTTGCGATTCCTACCTAAAGTATTGTTGTTCTCTTGTCCTCCTGTGCAGGGTAAAGGGGTATTCAATTCTACTTCACCTGGCGAATCAAGCGGACACTGTACCCGTAGTGGCGAGTGCTGTTGTACGCGGGATTCAGAAGGCCCGAATCGAAGTACACGTTGTAAGCGTAGTTAACATTATCTGCGTAGGGCGAACTAGACCAGTAGCGGCCGTTCGAGCCGGCATTGCTCACCGTCGAACCATCGCGGTAGCCTGCGGCCGGCAGGAATACACAGCCCTTGGCCTCAAGAGCAGACCACTGCGCGGTGGTACACTGGGTGCCCCAATCACTGCTGCCGTTGATGGTGCCCCATGTTGTTGCCTCATCTGCGGCTATAGTCACAACATCAGGGAAGAGAATCACACCGTTTACGGAAGTACCGTTGGTATTGATGGTGGCCTCTGTATAGCGGGCATTGTCGGTACCATTGACTTTCGATGCAGTGCGCGTGTTGAACAGGTAATCCCACTCTGCCTTTGTCAGCGTGCGCCAGTCAGTGCCGATACCGGGAACATTGCCCCAATCGCTCGCCATATTCTCATTGGCAATTGTGCCGTAATCAGCATCAGTCGTAGAAGTGCTGACGCCCCACTTACCTGGCTCAGAATCCTTCAAGCTACTTGACTTACCTACCCAGCCGAACTTGTCCCAAGCATCGGAGCTATAGGTGTTGTAGTAACCATACTGAGTATCGAAGAAGCTCCATGCACCTGATACATAACGCAGGTTACCGGGAGAGAACCGAATCTGGTCGCCGCTGCCGTTGATGGTGAACTTGCCAGGAAGAACATCGGTCTCGCTCATCTTCAATGTCGACTGATAGTATTTGCCGGCATCAAAGGATACCGTCTTGGAGAAAGCATAGATTTTGCTGTTGCCCACAGCGGCGAAACTAACCTCCTGGCTGGTAACGGCGGGCAGAACGAAATAGAGTTCGCTCGTTGCCGAAGCAGGAGTGGTGACATAGGTCTTCGTACCAATCGTAGCGGCGAGGGCTTTGATGTCGATGGTGGCAGAACCGGCAGCGTTCTTGATGGTGAACTTGAAGATGGCGTTCTGGTTGTCGAGCGACACGTTGCCGTTGAGCGATGCCGTACCGTCGACCTTCAGCGTACCGTTACCCTTGCGTACGTCGTACTTCGCAGCGACATCAGCCAGTGTGCCGCTGGTCTGAAAACACAGCAGGTTAGCCAACACATTGCCTGTTGCACCGTCGGCAGCAGTAGAGGGATAGATGATGGTTACTGCAGCGCCGTCATTAGGATTACCGGTGATAGTACCCTCGATGGTAGCCACGCCATCATCGCTGACAGCTGAAACCGTCATCTCGTCATTGACACCATTGTGAATCAAGGCCACTTTCTCGCCTACTTCCCATGTGGCAACGAGATCGTTACCGTCAGGAGTCAGTCCACGGGTACCGCTCGTACCTGTGCTGATGGTGGCCTTGAAGGGGATGCCGTCAGTCGTGAGAGGCTGGTCGGGAATCAGTAAATCAGTGTCGTCGCTGCTGCAGGCGGCAAATGTCAGTGCCAGCGCAGCCATAAAAAATAATTTCGTTGTCTTCATTGTCTTTATTTTTTGTTTGTTACTACACTGTTGTTGATTAAGGTTGTGGATCTACGAAAGGATCGCCACCGCCACCATACTTATCGGGGTCGTTAAGTCCGCCGCTGCCAGCCAGCAGTTGATTCTGAACTTGCACCTTCACCACCTCGAGGGATGGCTTCTCATACATTTTCTTATTCATCTTTCTTTGTTGTTTAAAAGTTTAAAATATTAAGTTAATAAATCATGCACTCTAAAACGCATTTAAGGGGAGTTACTCCACCTGGCGCACCAGGCGCACCGAGTGACCGTTGGAGCGCTCGACGTTGTTGGTGTACAAGGAGGTATTATTGAAGTACACGAAGTAAGCGTTGTAGATGCCGGTGGAAGTAGAAGACCAGTAATAGCCTAAAGAGCTGAATTGGGTGACCGAACTTCCGCTGCGGGAGCCAGCAGCAGGCAGGAACACGCAGCCAGCAGCCTCGAATGTGCTCCAGTTAGCTCCTGTCGTATATAAAGTTCCAGTATAGTTATCTGGATAGATGACTACGCCCAGCTTATCATTTACGCTCTGACCCAAGGTGTAGCTATGGCCTGCGCCTGTACCACCGTTGACTTCGCGGGTGTTGAACAGGTAACCCCACTCTGCATGTGACAGCGTGCTCCAACCACTGCCGATACCGGGAACATTTTTCCAGTCGCTCGCAAGAACATCAGATAAATCGGTGCCGTAAGCAGCAGTAGTTTCAGAAGTGGTGACACCCCATTTCTCTGGCGTAGAATTCTTCAAGTTGCCTGACTGGCCTACCCAGCCAAACTTGTCCCAAGCATTGGCGCTATAGGTGTCGTAGCAACCATCCTGAGTATCGAAGAAGCCCCAGACACCTGATACATAGCGCAGGTTACCCTTAGCGAACTGCACCTTGTTGCCACCGCTATTGACAGTGAACTTGCCAGGAACAACATTGGTCTCGCTCATCTTCAGTGTAGACTGGTAGTATCTGCCGGCATCAAAGGATACCGTCTTGGAGAAAGCATAGATTTTGGCGTCGCCCACAGCGGCGAAGCTGACCTTCTGGCTGGTAACGGCGGGCAGAACGAAATAGAGCTCGCTCGTGGCAGCAGTAGGAGTGGTGACATAGGTCGTCGTACCAATCGTAGCAGCGAGGGCTTTGATGTCGATGGTGGCAGAACCGGCAGCGTTCTTGATGGTGAACTTGAAGATGGCGTTCTGATTGTCGAGCGACACGTTGCCGTTGAGCGATGCCGTACCGTTGACCTTCAGCGTACCAGTACCCTTGCGAACATCGTACTTCGCAGCGACATCAGCCAGTGTACCGTTGGTCTGAGCATACAGCAGGTTGGCCTTCACATTGCCTGTCGTGCCGTCGGCAGCGGTTGAGGGATAGATGACAGTTACGGCATCACCGGTAGAAGGATTGCCAGTGATAGTGCCCACGATAGTAGCTACGCCATCACCGTCGACAGATTTAACCTCCATCTCGTCATTGACACCATTGTGAATCAAGGCTACTTTCTCGCCTATTTCCCATGTGGCTTTCAGATCGTCACCGTCAGGAGTAAGTCCACGGGTGCCGCTCGTACCTGTGCTGATGGTGGCCTTGAAGGGGATGCCATCAGTATTGAGGGGCTGGTCAGGAATCAGTAAGTCGGCATCGTCGTTGCTACAGGCGGCAAATGTCAGCGCCAGTGCAGCCATAAAAAATAATTTCGTTGTCTTCATTGTCATTATTTTTTGTTTGTTACTACACTGTTGTTGATTAAGGTTGTGGATCTGCAAATGGATCGTCAGCGCCTTTATAATTTTGGGACTTCAGTCCACTACCTTCCAGCAGCTGGTTCTGTACTTGCAGCTTCACCACCTCGAGGGATGGCTTCTCATACATTTTCTTTTTCATCTTTCTTTGTTGTTGATTAAAATATAGTAAATAAATCATGCACTCTAAAACGCATTCAGGCGCATCGGCATCCCATGAGAGGGACGCAAAGGCGCCTAACGCTATTGATGCTGGCAGCGCCAGCATCACATTTCCTAAAGTATATGGATAGAGAACTCCCCAGCCACATGGGGCTGGGGGGGGTAAATTCTGTCTTTCTCAACAGACAACGACCTGTAGCACTGCCCTCGCGGCTGGAGAGCATCGCATCAGCACGATATATCATTGAATGTTGGAGCATATACTACTGATTAAGATTTAGTTCTCACAAATCTCACAAATGTCGTCGTTTAGCAAGCGTTGTATGTAAGAACGTTGCAAAGGTACAACATTATTTCTATTTCCACAAACTTATCGCATAAAAAACTCCGCCGGGCTGCACCATTATATATATTATATACAGAACCCCTGCTAATCGTCGAACGATGCACAAAAAAACAACATAATTCTTGGGCAATTCAAAATAATTGCTTACCTTTGCACCGAATTCAATACAATGCTTCCTTTCCTGGAAGCTGATTTCAATCACAGATTTCAAAATAGCAATTAATCATACGGCGTATTATGTATACAATGAAAGAATTGGAGGCTATGGATATGCAGCAACTGCTGGATATAGCCAAGGAACTTGGAATTAAGACCAAGAGCGACGTCAATGCCGAGGAACTGAGGTACGACATCCTCGACAAGGCCGCAGAGGCATCGGCAGCGGAGAAAGCGGAAGCACCCGTCAAGCGCAAACGTACAAGAATCACAAAGAAGGAGCAAGACAAGGTGTACACCGTCTCGGGCAGCGAAGGCGAGAACCTGGATACTCAGGCGGCTCCGAAGAAACGGGGACGCAAGTCTAAGGCCGAAAAAGAGGCCGAGGAACTGGCAGCACAACAGGCCAAGGCCAACGAGGAAGGCGAAGCGACAGAGGCTCCGAAGACCAGAAGAACCCGCACCACAAAGGCTGCCGCAGCAGAAGCAACGGCAGAGAAGGCGGTGGCTGAGACGACCGACACAGTAGTGCCCGAGGCCATGGATGCCGGCGTGCCCGAAGCCATCGACACCCTTAACAGCACCGATGAGGTGGACACCGAGGCACTGGAGAAGATACAGCAGAAGTTCACGGAGCACCATGCCGACGGCAGCAATAATCTCGTATGGAGCGGCGACCCGGGCGACGGCACCGACTTCATCACCGTGGTAGACATCCCCGTGGAAGATCAGGCTGCCATCCCATCGCTCGACATCTTCGACCGTCCAATAAGCAACGCTCCGGAGATGGCCTACGAGAGCACAACATATCATCACAACAGTAAGACGCAGTACAACGACTTTGCCGATATCATCACCGGCAACGGCGTGCTCGAACTGCTCGCCGACGGCTACGGATTCCTGCGCTCCAGTGACTACAACTATCTGTCGTCGCCCGACGATATCTACGTATCGCAACAGCAAATCAAGAAATACAGCCTGAAGACCGGCGACGTCGTGGAGTGCATGGTGCGTCCGCCACACGACAACGAGAAATACTTCGCCATGAGCAGTGTGAAGATGATCAACGGCCGACAGCCCAGCGAGATTCGCGACCGCGTGGCCTTCGAGCACCTCACCCCACTCTTCCCCGAGGAGAAGTTCAACCTCTGCGGCGACAGGGCAACCACCAACCCCAGCGTTCGTGTGGTAGACTTGTTCTCGCCTATCGGTAAGGGACAGCGTGCACTCATTGTGGCACAGCCCAAGACCGGTAAGACCATCCTGATGAAGGATATCGCCAACGCCATCGCTGCCAACCACCCCGAGGCCTATATCATGATGCTGCTCATCGACGAGCGCCCTGAGGAGGTAACCGATATGGCCCGTACGGTGAACGCAGAGGTCATCGCCTCGACGTTCGACGAGCCAGCCGACCGCCACGTGAAGATTGCCGGCATCGTACTCGAGAAGGCAAAGCGCATGGTGGAGTGCGGACACGACGTGGTCATCTTCCTCGACTCCATCACCCGACTGGCTCGTGCCTACAACACCGTGGCTCCTGCCTCAGGAAAGGTGCTCACCGGTGGTGTCGACGCTAACGCCCTACAGAAACCTAAGCGTTTCTTCGGTGCCGCCCGTAATATCGAGGGAGGCGGATCGCTCACCATCATCGCCACAGCACTCGTAGACACCGGCTCCAAGATGGACGAGGTGATCTTCGAGGAGTTCAAGGGAACCGGTAACTCGGAGATACAGCTCAACCGCTCACTCTCCAACAAACGCATCTTCCCGGCTATCGACCTCGTACAGTCGTCGACACGCCGCGACGATCTGCTGCAAGACCCGACAACCCTCAACCGTATGTGGATCATCCGCAAGTTTATCGCCGAGATGAATCCTATCGAGGCCATGAACACCGTGCGCGACAGACTCGTACAGTCGAAGAGCAACGAGGAGTTCCTCGTATCCATGAACGGATAATCTAACAGACAGCAAACAACATGAGTAAAAACGATCAGAATAAATCATTCCAGATGATTGCCGATATCGAAGGCGATCTGGATACGCTTTTCAACGACGATGCCATCCCCGCAACGGTACCTATACTGGCCGTGCGCAATCTGGTATTCTTCCCCGGCGTGGTAGCTCCGATTCTCATCGGCAGGAAAGAGAGCATGACGCTCATGAACAGAGCCGAGAATTCGGGCATGATCATCGGCGTGGTGTGCCAGCGCGACCCCGAGGTGGAGAAACCAACACAGGAAGACCTTTATAAATATGGCGTGTATGCGAAGGTCATCAGACAACTGTCGATGCCCAACGGCGGCACAACAGCCATCATCCAGGCCATGGGACGTATGCGACTGACACATATCGTCAAGGAGAAACCCTATCTCATGGGACTGACAGAATCCGACAGGGAACAGGAACCGGAGAAGGCTGACAAGGAATTCCTGACGGCTTCCGACGACCTGAAACAGCTGATAGAAGAATACGTGGAGAGCAACGACGAGATACCCGACGAGGCTACTTTCGCCGTTCGTAACATCTCGAATCCTATCCTCAGCCTCAACTTCGTATGCTCGAATATGCCGTTCAGCATCAAGGAGAAAATGCGACTGCTGGAGATGAACAACATCAAAGAACGACTGTTCAACGCGATGAAAATCATCAACCGCGAAATCAGTCTGCAACATCTGAAGAAGGATATCCGAGAGAAGACACGCGACGATATCGACGAACAGCAGCGTAACTACTTCCTGCAGCAACAAATCAAGAACCTGCAGGCAGAAATCGGTAACGGAGAGACATCGCCAGAGAAGAAAGAACTCCTGCAGAAGGCCAAGAGCAAGAAATGGACAGCCGAGGTGGAAAAAATCTTCAATAAGGAGATGGGGAAACTGGACAACCTGAATCCACAGAGTCCTGACTACAACGTACAGCTCACCTATCTGCAGACGCTCGTGTCGCTGCCTTGGAACGAATATACCACCGACGACCTGAACCTCGACCGTGCACAGAAGATTCTGGATCACGACCATTACGGAATGGAGAAAGTGAAGGAACGTATACTCGAGCACATGGCTGTGCTCAGTCTGAGAGGCGACCTCAAGGCACCCATCATCTGTCTCTACGGTCCTCCGGGCGTGGGAAAGACATCGCTGGGAAAGAGTATCGCTTCGGCCATGAAACGTAAATATGTGCGTATCTCACTGGGCGGTCTGCACGATGAGGCGGAAATCCGCGGACACCGCAGAACCTATATCGGCGCGATGCCAGGACGAATCATCAAGAGCATCCAGAAGGCGGGATCGAGCAATCCCGTATTCATCCTCGACGAGATCGACAAGATCACACAGGCTACGCATAACGGCGACCCCGCCTCGGCACTGTTGGAGGTGCTCGACCCCGAACAGAACAACGCCTTCCACGACAACTATCTCGACGTGGACTATGACCTGTCGAAGGTACTCTTCATCGCCACCGCCAATAACCTGAGTACGATTCCCCGACCCCTACTCGACCGTATGGAAATCATCGAGCTGAGCGGATATATCACCGAGGAGAAAATAGAAATCGCCAAGCGTCACCTGATCCCAAGAGAGAAGGAGAATACCGGACTCAGCAGCGAGAAGAAACTGCAATTCACCAAGAAGGCTATCGAAAAGATTATCGAGCAATATACAAGGGAGAGCGGCGTGCGACAGTTGGAAAAGCAAATCAACAAGAGTCTGCGCAAACTCGCCTTCCGCAAAGCGAAGGAGAGTGAGTTCCCTTATGAGAAGATATCACCTAACGAGATAGAAGACCTGTTGGGTAAGCCACCTTTCTATCGCGACATCTATCAGGGAAATGCCTATGCCGGCGTGGTCACAGGACTGGCATGGACTAGTGTGGGCGGAGAAATCCTCTTCATCGAGACATCACTGTCGAAAGGAAAAGGCGCCAAACTGACCCTGACAGGAAACTTAGGCGACGTCATGAAGGAGTCGGCGGTACTAGCTCTCGAGTATGTGAAGGCACATGCCGACACGCTGGGCATCGACTACCGCATCTTTGACAACTGGAACATCCATATCCATGTGCCAGAGGGAGCTACACCAAAGGACGGACCATCGGCAGGTATCACCATCGCCACATCCATCGCTTCGGCACTCACACAACGGAAAGTTCGTAAGAACACAGCCATGACAGGAGAAATCACCCTCCGTGGAAAGGTACTGCCCGTTGGCGGTATCAAAGAGAAGATTCTCGCTGCCAAACGAGCTGGTATCACCGATATCGTAATGTGTCAGGAAAACGAGAAGGATATCAACGAGATACCCGAGGTGTACCTCAAGGGCGTGACCTTCCACTATGTAGAGAACGTGCAGGATGTGTGGGACTTTGCACTGACTGACGAAATCGTGGAGCATCCAGTGGCTTTCACCATCCCAGAAGAAAACGGAAAAGAGAAGAGCGACTCATCGGATAGCAAATTGTAATCATGACATTTGAGATACAACATAACGACAGCGCCAGTGATGCCCGCACAGGAGTCATTACCACGGACCACGGACAGATCAAGACACCAATCTTCATGCCCGTAGGTACCTGCGGATCGGTGAAAGGTGTGCACTTCGAGGAACTGCGCCAACAGGTGAAGGCACAAATCATCCTCGGCAACACCTATCACCTCTACCTCAGACCGGGACTCGACGTGCTGAAGGCTGCCGGAGGACTCCATCAGTTCAACACATGGGACCGCCCTATCCTCACCGACTCAGGAGGCTTTCAGGTATTCTCCCTGACAGGTATCAGGAAACTGCGCGAGGAAGGCTGCGAGTTCCGCTCGCACATCGACGGCTCCAAACATATCTTTACCCCTGAGAACGTGATGGACACAGAACGTATCATCGGGGCGGATATCATGATGGCTCTCGACGAGTGTCCTCCTGGACAAAGCGACTACCAGTATGCGAAAAAATCACTGGGACTGACACAGCGATGGCTCGACAGGTGCATCAAACGATTCCAGGAGACAGAACCCCTCTACGGCTACCACCAGAGTCTGTTTCCTATCGTACAAGGCTGTACTTTCAAGGATCTGCGGCAAGAAGCAGCTAAATATGTTGCCGACAAAGGCGCTGACGGCAATGCCATCGGCGGTCTGGCTGTCGGTGAACCCACAGAGGTGATGTACGAGATGATCGAGGTCGTCAACGAGATTCTACCGAAGGACAAGCCACGATACCTAATGGGAGTCGGTACTCCTCAGAATATACTCGAAGCCATCGAGAGAGGCGTTGATATGTTCGACTGCGTGATGCCCACCCGCAATGGACGAAATGCGATGTTATTCACTTATCATGGAACCATGAATATGCGCAATAAGAAATGGGAGAAAGACTTTTCACCCATCGACCCAGAGGGCTGTGATGTGGACCGCATCCACTCGAAGGCTTACCTGCACCACCTCTTCAAGGCACAGGAGCTGTTGGCTATGCAGATAGCCTCCATCCACAATCTGGCATTCTACCTACGACTAGTCACAGATGCCCGAATGCACATCGAGAACGGAGACTTCACAACATGGAAACACTCTGTAATAGAAGACTTAGGAAAAAGAATATAGCACATGGGGAATCAGAGATTTAAGAAGTGGAATCCGTTGACCTACATACAACGCATCGACCGATATCTTATCTATAAGTTTATCGGTACCTACTTTTATGCCATCACCCTCATCATTTCTGTTTCCATCGTCTTCGACATCAACGAGAACCTAGCGAAATTCACGACCACTCACGCCCCATTACGGGCCATCGTCTTCGACTACTACGTGAACTTCGTACCCTATTTCGCCAACCTGTTCTCGCCGTTGTTTGTGTTCATTGCCGTCATTTTCTTCACCTCGAAACTGGCCGGCAACTCAGAAATCATTGCGATGCTGTCGACAGGCATGAGTTTTAAGCGACTATTACGCCCCTATATCATCTCTGCTGCCATCATCGCCCTACTCAACTTCTATCTGGGCGCCTACGTGATCCCCAAGGGAACCGTCGTTCGCCACGACTTCGAGTCGAAATACAAAAGCAGCAAATATAAGAACACCTCGGCTAATAACGTCCAGCTTCAGGTAGACCAAGGCGTGATTGCCTATATCGCCCAATACGACGACGTCTACAAAACCGGTTACGGCTTCTCGCTAGATAAGTTTGAGAACAAGAAACTGGTAAGTCATATGACGGCCAGCACAGTGCAGTACGACACCATTTCCGATAGCCGATACCACTGGAAAGCGCGCAACTATAAGATACGCACGCTAAAAGGCTTGAGAGAGAAAATCACATCAGGAGCGGAGATAGACACCGTCATACAGATGGAGCCTATGGACCTGGTGTTTAGTAAAGGACAGCAGGAGACTTTCACCTCGCCCGACCTGAAACGCTATATCTCCAAACAGATTGACAGAGGTTCCGGCAATGTCGTCCAGTATGAGGTGGAATACCATAAACGCATCGCCAGCAGCTTTGCGTCGTTTATCCTGACCATTATCGGTGTAAGCCTGAGCTCGCGCAAACGGAAAGGCGGTATGGGACTCTATCTGGGTATCGGACTGGCCCTGTCGTTCACATATATCTTATTACAAACGGTCAGTGCCACCTTTGCCATCAATGCGAATACCCCACCCATCCTTGCTGCGTGGATTCCAAACATCCTCTATGGCATTATCGCATATTTCTGCTACAGACAAGCACCCAATTAAAGAAATAATCATATCAAGTAAAAGAGAAATAAGGTGAAATTTGAAGAAACCTATTTAAACGACAACATACTCGATGCGCTCTACGATATGCGCTTCGATGAAATGACCCCCATTCAAGAGAAATGTATCCCCGAAATCCTTGATGGCTACGACGTCTTAGGCGTAGCGCAGACAGGAACGGGTAAGACTGCCGCCTATCTACTACCAATCCTTAGTATGCTCGACGACGGCGGATATCCTAAGGAAGCCGTCAACTGCGTCATCATGTCGCCCACTCGTGAGCTGGCACAACAGATCGACCAGGCCATGCAGGGATTCGGATACTATCTGGATAACGTGAGTAGCGTAGCGGTATACGGTGGCAACGACGGCAACCGCTACGATCAGGAACTAAAAGGGCTCCGGTTGGGAGCTGATGTGATTATCGCCACCCCAGGACGACTGTTGAGTCACCTGAAAGTGGGCAACCTGGATTTGAGCCGTTGCTCCTTCTTTGTACTCGACGAAGCAGACCGTATGCTGGATATGGGATTCAGTGACGATATCATGAAAATCGTACAAGAATTACCAAAGGACTGTCAACGGGTTATGTTCTCTGCAACCATGCCTAGAAAGATCCGACAGCTCGCTGTGTCACTACTCCATAACCCAGTGGAAATCAGACTATCAGTAAGTAAACCAGCAGAAAAGATTCAGCAAAGTGCTTATGTCTGTTACGAAACACAGAAGCTGGGAATCATTCAAGATTTATTCAAAAGCAACGAACTCAAACGCGTCATCATCTTTTCTGGCAAAAAGGACAAAGTCAAGGACATTACCCGCCAGCTAAAGAAGATGAAAATCAACTGCGGTGATATGCATAGCGACCTGTCACAGGCAGAGCGCGACGAGGTAATGTATCAGTTTAAAGCCAACCAGATAGACGTGCTCGTAGCTACTGACATTGTGGCTCGCGGTATAGACATTGACGATATCAGAATGGTTATCAACTACGACGTGCCACATGACGCAGAAGACTATGTACACCGTATCGGTCGTACGGCAAGAGCCGACCGAGACGGAGTCGCCATCACGTTCATCAGCGACACAGACATTTACCGTTTCAACCAAATAGAACGATTCCTCGGCACAACAGTCAAAAAGACCCCACTCCCCGACGGATTAGGCGACGCTCCCGAATATAAATCCATCGAGAAGAAAAAAGCCGCCAGTCGACGAGGTAAGAACAAAGGTGGTAGATGGCACAGTCACGGACGAGGAAGTCACGGCAACAATAAGGGCAAAGGAGAAAAAAAGTCATAGAAACATTTGGTGGAGCAGAATAATTGTTGTACCTTTGCAGCCGATTTGCGCGCATGTAGGTGCGCATACAATTCACATAAAGTCAAATTTTATTAATTACAAACAATTTTTTAATTATGTCAGATTTAACAAAGAACGTGCAGCCATTGCAGGACTTCAATTGGGAAGAGTTCGAGAATGGCACCAGCGCAAACGTCAGCAAGGAAGAACTTGACAAGGCGTATGATGAAACTCTCAACAAAGTAGCCGACCATCAGGTTGTTGAAGGTAAGGTGATTTCTGTTGACAAGAAAGAAGTAGTGGTAAACATCGGTTACAAGAGCGATGGTATTATCCCAGCTTCTGAGTTCCGCTACAATCCCGATCTGAAGATTGGTGATACTGTAGAGGTTTATGTAGAAACCGCAGAGGACAAGAAAGGTCAGCTGATTCTTTCTCACAAGAAGGCTCGCCTGAGCAAGTCTTGGGATCGTGTGAATGAGGCTCTCGACTCACAGGAGATTATTCAGGGTTACATCAAGTGCCGCACAAAGGGTGGTATGATTGTTGACGTGTTTGGTATCGAGGCATTCTTGCCAGGAAGCCAGATTGACGTTCACCCCATACGCGACTACGATCAGTTCGTAGGCAAGACCATGGAGTTCAAGATTGTAAAGATCAATCAGGAATTCCGCAATGTTGTTGTTTCTCACAAAGCTCTTATCGAGGCTGAGTTGGAGGCACAGAAGAAAGAAATTATCGGTAAACTGGAGAAGGGTCAGATCCTCGAGGGTGTTGTTAAGAATATCACCTCTTACGGTGTATTCGTTGACCTCGGTGGTGTTGACGGACTCATCCATATCACAGATCTCTCTTGGGGTCGTGTTGACGATCCACACAAGGTGGTTGAACTCGACCAGAAGATCAACGTCGTTATTCTCGACTTCGATGACGAGAAGAAGCGCATCGCTCTCGGTCTGAAGCAGCTGACTCCACATCCATGGGATGCTCTTGATCCAAACCTGAAGGTTGGCGACCGTGTTAAGGGTAAGGTTGTTGTGATTGCCGACTACGGTGCATTCGTTGAGATTCAGCCAGGTGTTGAGGGTCTTATCCACGTATCAGAGATGTCTTGGAGCCAGCACCTCCGTTCAGCTCAGGAGTTCCTGAAGGTAGGCGACGAGGTAGAGGCTGTTATCCTGACACTCGACCGCGATGAGCGTAAGATGTCTCTGGGTATCAAGCAGCTCCGCGAGGATCCATGGGAGACCATCGAAGTGAAGTACCCTGTTGGTTCTAAGCATACCGCAAAGGTTCGTAACTTCACTAACTTTGGCGTATTCGTAGAGTTGGAGGAAGGTGTTGACGGTCTGATCCACATCAGCGACCTCTCTTGGACCAAGAAGGTGAAGCATCCTTCAGAGTTCACTCAGGTTGGTGCCGAAATCGATGTTATCGTGCTCGATATCGACAAGGAGAACCGTCGTCTGTCATTGGGTCACAAGCAGCTCGAGGAGAATCCTTGGGATGTATTCGAGGCTCAGTACACAGTAGGTTCTGTACACAAAGGTAAAATCACCGAGCTTCTTGAGAAGGGCGCAGTTATCAGCCTCGCAGAGAACGTTGAGGGCTTCGCTACTCCTAAGCACCTTGTTAAGGAGGATGGCACTCAGGCTCAGCAGGGCGAGGAGCTCGACTTTAAGGTTATCGAGTTCAACAAGGATTCTAAGCGCATCATTCTGTCTCACAGCCGTACCTTCGAGGATCCTGCACGTGAGGAGAAGAAGGCTGCTGCTAAGAAGACTACTCGTGCAAAGAAAGAGGAAACTCCAAAGATTGAGAACGTTGCAGCAAGCACCACACTTGGTGACATTGATGTTCTCGCTGAACTGAAAGCTAAGATGGAGAAAGGTGAGTAATTCATAAAAGAATACCCAACTGATATTTTTGACCGCAATCCTTTGAGGGTTGCGGTTTTTTTTGTACTTTTGCCACCATGAAAGGAAGAAATGCATACCTGATTGTCCTATTGTTTTTACTTGCGCTTTTACCTGTGCGAGCAAATCATGTCATTCATGATGCACAAATCAAGTCATTACAGGTAACCGTCAATGATAACTGGCTGACCATCCCTATCCTACGTCTTCATGAAAATGACATCCTGAATGTACGATTTGACGAGCTTTCACACACCTATCATCATTATATCTGTCATCTGGAACATTGCGAAGACGACTGGACACCATCTGAGCAACTCTTTGACAGTGACTGGCTGGAAGGTTTCAACGATTTACCTATAGAAGACTACGCACACTCGATCAATACCACCGTTCAATATACCAACTATGCCATTAGCTATCCCAATGACAAATGCAGGCTGAAGCTGAGTGGCAACTATCGGTTACATATCTACGACGAAGACCAGAATAACGAGGAGGTTATCACGGTGGAGTTTCGTGTTTTAGAACCCCTCATGGATGTCAGTCTCGGTGTGACGACCAATACAGATATTGACATCAACGGTAAGCGTCAGCAAGTCAATATGAGTTTGAACTACAAGAACATCAACGTGACCAATGTTGACGAGCAGATACGAACCGTCGTGATGCAGAATTACCGTGAAGACAATGCCCGGCATAATGTGCGTCCGAATTTCAAAACGTTACAAGGTCTGACGTGGGATCATAACCGTGACCTGATTTTCCTAGCAGGTAATGAATACCATAAATTTGAGATGCTCGACACGAGTCACCCCACGATGGGTATCGAATATATGGGATGGGACGGAGAGCGCTTCAATGCCTACCCTTTTGTAGCGGAACCTCGACCAAACTACCTGTATGATGAAGATGCCAATGGCGCATTCCTTATTCGTAACAGCGACTATTGGGAGATTAACACCACCTGCGACTATGTGTGGGTACATTTCCAACTGAAATGTCCACCAACAGACCTCGGACAAATCCTTATTCAAGGCCGATGGACACTTGACCAGGACAAACGCCATTACATCATGAATTATGATGAGCAACAGCAAATGTACCAACAAAGTATCTTGCTCAAGCAAGGGTACTATTCCTACGCCTTCCAACTCCTTCGTCCCAACGGCACAATCGTTTCCGCTCCATCCGAAGGTGACTACTACCAGACAGAGAATGAATATCAGGCTCTTGTTTACTATAAAGGATTGGAAGAGCGCACCTGGCGCTTAGTTGGCTATCAGTCTGTCAGGTTAAGATAGATGCTGCCGATACTCTTGAGGAGTCATCTGGAAAGTGTGATAGAAACTTGAAATAAAGAAATTGGGAGAAACAAAACCACAATTCATAGCAACTTCTTCAAGTGACACCTCTGTATTCTTCAATAAGTTCTTCGCACGTTGTAAACGCAGGGAGATAGCCAGCAATCGAGGACTCCTGTAAATATTGTCGTTGATCAGTTTATAGAGATAATGTATATCTATTTGGGATATCTCACTCAACATTTGCATCTTCAATTCTTCCGATCGATGCTCTCGAATGTAAGGCACAAGGAGCGTCATCGTCTTCACAAACTCATCACTCAACTCTACACGTTCATCCACTTCTTCAGTATGATTATCAAAACGAGGAGCCAAAAGCTCAGAGCTATACTGGTCACAACGGTCAACAAAACTTAGGATACGTCGAATGAAAATCGCCTCCTCCTGATTTTTCCTCAACCTCAGCGCAGCATTGCGGAAATAAATCACCAGATTCAAAAGAACGACAGCTCCAACAAGGAGGAGCAGAAGAAGGAACACACCTGTCGACCGCCACCAAGGCTGTTCTACCTTAATCTTCAACACACAGGGGGCGAAGTTCCAATCTTCCGGTGATAATGAAGCCTGCACCTCAATCGTGTAAACACCTGGGCGCAAACCAGTCAATGCCAGATGCAGCAATCCTTTCTTGTCTACCTGCTTTGAAGTAAAATAGGAATATTCTTTCCAGTCTCTCTCATCTGTACTATTGATACGCACACGATAGAAAGTATGCAGCGGACGGAAATAATTAAGACCGGAGAACACCATCATCAGCGAGTTCTGGTCATAGTTCACCGCAAACTCACGTGTACGACTCACCGCCTTTTCAAGAATCACCCTCCCATGATGTTTCTGACCAGCAGTCATCTCATCGCCATTCACCAACAGGCGAACTAGTTTAGGGTAAAGCATAAACGGAGTCTTGTCCTTTCGTAATTTGAACATGCTAGGTTTAAATGCAATCACATCATCTAGACTTTGCATCAGAATCGTTCCATCCGGCAATTGCATCACTTTCTCATTGACAAACGACTCACTGGTCACGTTGTCATCCTCACCATATATATATATACGGTCTACTTCACCTTCATGCACTTGAAAACAGGTAATTCCGAAACTCGTGTTCACCCATATCTCATGCGTATTGCAATCCTCAATGACAGCATGTACGACATCGTTCAGCAAACCATAACTGCGATTAAAGACCTCAATAGGACTACCATCTCCCTTATCGAGACGCAATCCTGTTTGTGTACCGGTCCATTTCCATCCTCGACTATCTTTGTATTCACAATTGATATGTCTAGGCAAATTCCCTTCATGCGTCTTCACCTTCGCCAACAGTCTGAGATATTCCTTTCCCTGTTGACTGTCATTCGAGTACTTCCTAAATGGAGGTAAAAAAGGCTTGCAATAGAGCAATCCTCTCTTTCCCGTACCTATCCACATACCCTGCTGACGGTCAAAACAGATTGTATTCACGGGAAAAGACATGGTGCGACCATTATCTAACTGAACAGATTCTATATGCTCTTTCGCTCCCGTGTGAATGTTGAACGTCCAGTAGCCCTGCGAAGTGGCCACATACAACAGATTGTTATGAAGCGTGATTTGTCGCATTTGATAGGGCAACTCCATGAGTGTTTGCCAACTCCGGCTCTTCATATTGAAAAAGAGCAAGATAGAACTGCTTGCTCCATTGCGCAACTGATAGAAACCATCGGTTGATGGCAAGACGAAAGTACTTTTATTGTATACCTTTCGTTTCTCTTCCGGATAGGCATATTTTCGATACTTGAGTTTGCCAGTACCTAAGTCAAGCACTTGTACCTCACCATCTGCATAGAACAATAACAGTTGGTCATCGTTGTAAATACCCAAATCCTGTAGATGTTTAGACGAATCCAAAGGATAGTATCTTTTCCGCTCAACAGAATAGAGTTTGGAACCTGTTGCCAACCAACAATTCGACTGCGCATCGGCAAACAGATCCTCTACTTCACCATTCACACCAAAGCTTTTGAAAACACTATCTACATTGACGACAAAACGCTCCGTTGAAAGGTTTACACAGCTCACAGCTCCGTGATTCTTCAGCCACAGATGATGATGACGGTCAAAATACATACGATAGTTACCTGTATACTTCTTCAGGGTGTAGATATTCTCCCGTTCTGTACCAATATGTGAGAAGGCTGTTCCGTCATAGAAATTAATATGACCGATAGAAGAGATGACCATACGACCAGAAAGGGTTGCCATCACCACCTCTGCACTATTATCAGCGAGTCCGTTAGCAGCATCAATCATATGAAATACCCGTTGGTTCTCTGGAATATCGGGAACTTCTATAGCATGCACTGTCAAAGACAGGAATACGAAAAGATGGCAAACTGCTATTCTCAGATTCATATGGTGACTGTTACTGGTCGTTAATAGTATGGGCAAAGTTAAATAAAATGATGTATAACTCCAAATTTTTAGTCCAATAAAATAATATTTGTACTATAATCTGTGATAAACAATCCTAAATCCGCACTATCAAGTGAAGAGAATTGCCCAAAATGATGTATATTTGCAACATCAAACCACTGACAATGACGTCAACAAATACCATAAGATATGACACCTATTGAAGAAAGAAATCAGAAACTGGCGCAAGAACTAATCAAACAGTTGAACCGTCGCCACATCGAAGCCTTCTATTGTCCTACTGGCGAAGAGGCCGTCAAGAAAGTATCAGAACTGATTGCCGATGGCAGTACCGTCACCTGGGGCGGCACAGCCACAGTCCGCGATCTGGGTATTCCCGCTATGCTAAAGAACAGGGGGACACTACAAGTGCTCGATCGCGACGAGGTAGAAACACCTGAAGAGAAGCAGGAGATGTACCTCAAGGCCTTCTCTGCCGATGTCTATCTGACGAGTGCCAATGCCATCTCCGAAGATGGTGTAATTGTGAATATTGATGGAAACGGCAACCGTATAGCTGCGATCTCATGGGGGCCCAAGAGAGTCATTTTCGTCATCGGACTGAATAAGGTGGCGCAGACTGTAGAGGCGGCGTTAGCCAGAGCCAGGGGAATCGCCTCGCCCATCAATTCCCAGCGTTTCGAGATGAACACGCCCTGCAAGTTAGATGGAAAATGCCACAACTGCAACTCCCCAGAGAGTATCTGCAGCTACGTGCATTTCTTGCGTAACAGCAGGGGCGGTGGTCGACATATCGTCGTGCTCGTGGGAGAGAACCTGGGCTATTAACTTATCCACTATATCACAAAAAGACCGCTAACTCATCTCTGAATTAGCGGTCTTTTGTCGAGGTGACAGGACTCGAACCTGCGACAGCCTGGTCCCAAACCAGGAACGCTACCAACTGCGCTACACCTCGTTGCTATCGGCTCATTCCGTTTTAGCGGTTGCAAAGTTACTAACTTTTCACGAGCCGTGCAAATTTTTGCGAATGTTTTTTTATTTGATAATGCCCTGCTCTACAAATATCTTCTTGAGAGCAGCGACAGCTCTATCAACCTGTTCATTCGTATGCGTAGCCATCAGGGCGAAACGTACCAACGTATCCTGTGGTGCACATGCTGGTGGGATTACAGGATTGATGAACACACCCGACTTGAATGCCAATGCCGTCACAAGGAAGGTCTTGTCGATATCACGAACATACAAAGGAATGATCGGACTCTCTGTGTCGCCAATCTCGAAACCTTCCTCACGGAAACGCTTCAGGGCATAACGGGTTACATCCCATAGTTTCTCGATGCGCTCTGGCTCGTTCTGAATAATGTGGAGAGCCTCCAAGGCAGCTGCTGTAGCAGCAGGCGTGTTCGAAGCACTGAAGATATAGGTACGACAGGTATGACGCAGATAGTTGATAGTATCCCAGTCGCCTGCGATAAATCCGCCGATACTTGCCAATGACTTCGAGAAAGTACCCATAATCAGGTCTATCTCGTCGGTCAATCCGAAATGGTCGCACACACCACGTCCTTGTTTGCCGAATACGCCCAAGCCATGAGCCTCATCAACCATGATAGAGCAGTTATACTTATGCTTCAGCTCAACAATCTCTGGCAGTTTGGCCAAGTCGCCCTCCATAGAGAACACACCGTCGACAACAATCAGCTTGACGGCATCATGCGGCAGTCCCTGTAACAGGCGCTCCAGGTCTTCCATATCGTTGTGCTTGTAGTGCAACTGCTTAGCAAACGACAGACGACGACCGTCCACGATACTGGCGTGGTCGCGATCATCGCAGATCACATAGTCGTCCTTACCAACGACCACAGCGATAACACCTTGGTTGACAGAGAATCCAGTAGAGAAGCAGAGAGCCTCGTCTTTGTGCATAAACTCAGCCAATTCCTTCTCCAACTGTACGTGGATATCCAACGTTCCATTCAGGAAACGGCTTCCTGCACAACCAGAGCCATACTTGTCCAAAGCGGCCTTCGCCTTGTCGATAATGCGCTGATCACCTGTAAGACCTGTGTAGGCATTAGAACCAAACATCAGCACTTTCTGACCGCCCATGTCGACCTCAGTGCCTTGCTTTCCTGTAATTTCACGGAAATACGGATAAACGTCCGCCTCCATGAACTTCTGAGGAACGCGATAGCTTTTATACTTTTCTTGTAATTGTCCCATTCCGATAAATAGGTATTTATTTCCTTTAACAATATTTCAGACTGCAAAGTTACACATTTTTTTAGAATTAGAGTACTTTTTTACATTAAAAAATCATTTAATATAAGATTTTTATTCATATCCTCAGGAAATTCAAGAGAAAATCGTATATTTGCAAAGTCATGAGTGAGAGGAAAAGAATCGTTTTCATCATCAATCCTATCGCGGGTACCCACGGGAAAGAGGAGATGCCTCAACTGATAGAAGAATATATCGATCACGACCAGTTCGACTATCAGATGAGGATGACCGAACATAGGGGTCATGCTGCCGAGATGGCCAAACAATGTGTGGCTGAAGGGATTGACATCGTGGTGGCTGTAGGCGGTGATGGTACAGTGAACGAAGTGGCTCGTTCGATTGTCCATACGCAGACGGCATTGGCGATTATCCCCTGCGGCTCAGGAAACGGTCTTGCCCGGCACCTTCGCATACCCCTCGACCCCAAAAAAGCCATTCGCCTCATCAACGATTGTCATATCGAACAGTTGGATTATGGCGTCATCAACGGTCTTCCTTTTTTCTGTACTTGTGGAATGGGGTTCGATGCCTTTATCTCCCTGAAATTTGCGGAAGCAGGAAAACGAGGACCTGTCACCTATGTGGAGAATGTGCTGAAAGAAGGACTGCGCTATCAACCTGAGACCTACGAAGTGGAAGACGAGACCGGCATTTACAAATACAAGGCTTTCCTGATTGCCTGTGCCAATGCCTCGCAATATGGCAACAATGCATATATTGCTCCTGGGGCTACGATGAAAGACGGTAAACTGGATGTCATCATCATGGAACCGTTTGATGCCCTCGAAGCCCCACAGATTGCTGCCGACTTGTTTATGAAAACATTGGGTAACAACTCAAAAATCAAGACCTTTCGCACCAAACGTCTGCATATCCACAGAAAACAAGTGGGTGCTATCCACTACGACGGTGACCCTATCATGAGCGGCAAGGAGGTGGAAGTACACATTGAGAACATGGGATTCAGAATGGTGACCAATCCTGATATGCCCGAAGATGATTCACAGCCCAATTTCCTGTTGAATGCCTTTTCCGATTTCTTCAATAATATAAATAATGTACGTAGTGATATTGAGAAGAGTGGCCGACGCATTCAAGCCATCAACAAAGTGCTTCTTCGCAAACTAACACGATTCTAATCCTATGGATATTCAATTATTGGTTGTCTGTCTGGTCATCATAGCTGCCATAGGCTATGCCGGTTGGCGTGTCTATACGGCTATCCGCAGAGAGAACGACCCCTGCTATGGTTGTGACGGTTGTCAGTTGAAGAAGATAAAAGGAGATAGAAGGAGATAGCAGAATTACCTGTTCTTATTCGCAATAAACCACTGATGGGTCAGCAGATGATACATCGCTAACGAAACCGCAGTAATAACGAGGGCCACGATCAGCAACAACGCGTCTTGCTGATAGAACAACCCATAACCGATACCGATACCGATAGAAAGACCACTCTCCCAGCCTAACAGATACGTGCTCTGTGAAGTACCACGCTGACAATGCCGACTCAGTTTGATAAAGAACAGCAGGAAACGGCTGCCTACGATACCAATACCCAAACCGATAAATGCCGGCGACAGGTAACTCACCACTTGTTGAGTACGCGTCAGCATCAGCAGGAGGGCTGCACCTATCAGAATCAGTCCCGTCACCACTTCGCTTTTCAGTTCCGCATCACGGAACACGAAATGCTGGGCGACGATAGCCAACAGGAAGCCCACCATCATCATCATATAGAAAAGAGGTGTGGTGATCATCGACATCACCAGTCCTATCACGATGGATATCATGATCATATTAATGAACAGCAAGGAGCCATTCGACAGGAAAAAACGGTCCAGACAGACGGCATGGAGATGTTCCTCAGGGGTGCGGAAAGGGAAATTAACCAGTCGGATGAGCAACAAGGCGGCACCAGCACAGACCATCGATCCTATCAGCACACTGGAGAATCCCAGCATTTGCATGAGATAAACACCCCCCAACGGTCCTAAGGCTAAGGCGAAACGGGCAAACCACGCTGCCGAATGGTTAGCCTCTGTACGCTGCGAAGCTTCACAGCTATCGATCACCAAGGTACTCTCAAGCACCATCACCGACAGTCCGAAGAAAGCACCCAACAAAATGCGCTGGATCAGTACCAAGCTGAAATCGACAAACTCACTCTTGAGGGTATCGCCATAATACAGGAACGCCTGACAACCGATAATTGCCAGTATGGACAACATACAAACCTGGTTACGACGATAGCGCTGCACGAGGAAGGAGCAGAAGGCTCCCAACAGGAAGATGCCCACCCCAAATACACCCATCAGAATACCAGTCTCCTGAGTCGACAGATTTTCTTCTCCCATCAGCCATACAGGCAAGGTAGGAATCATCATGGTTACCGACATCGTGAGTAGCAGGTTTGCTATTGCCAAATGCCAGAAATCTCTGTTCCACAGACGAATATGTACAGGGGTGCTCTGAGTATTCACAGTTTAATAACTTTCTTGTTCGTTGGGGAAATCTACATTCTTCACGTCAGTCACATATCGACCGACAGCATCGGTGATGATACTGTTCAGGTCGGCATAACGACGCAAGAAACGAGGACTGAATCCCTGGGTCATACCCAACATATCTGGCACCACGAGAATCTGTCCGTCTGTACCATTACCGGCACCGATACCAATCGTGGGGACAGCAATCTCTTGCGATACCTGCTTAGCCAGTTGTGCCGGCACTTTCTCCAAGGTCACAGCGAAACAACCTGCCTCGGAGAGGATCTTGGCGTCACTTATCAGCTTCTTCGCCTCTTTCTCCTCTTTGGCACGAACGGCATAAGTACCAAACTTATTGATGCTCTGTGGTGTCAGTCCTAAATGCGCCATCACAGGGATACCTGCATCAAGGATTCTCCTAACGGTATCGAGGATTTCCACACCACCCTCCAGTTTCAAGGCGTCGCAACCACTCTCTTTCATGATGCGGATAGCGTTCTGCACACCTTCTGTGGCACTGGCCTGATAACTGCCGAACGGCATATCGCACACCACCAGCGCACGGTTGACGGCTCTTACCACCGAACGTGCATGATAGATCATCTGGTCGACAGTCATGGGAAGTGTGGTGGAATTACCTGCCATCACGTTCGAAGCAGAGTCGCCGACGAGTATACCGTCAATACCTGCCTTATCCACAATACCAGCCATCGTATAATCATAGGAAGTAAGCATTGAGATTTTCTCACCTTTCTGCTTCATTTCTATAAAGCGGTGTGTGGTCACTTTTCGAGTGTCACTCACTAAATATCCTGCCATAACAATAGTCTTTTTAAAATTCAGCGTGCAAAATTACTGCTTTTTGCCGACCCCCACAACTATTTGATTGATTTTTTCATAATCCAGCCCCTCATAGTTGACAATCTGGGCGTCGGAGAAAGGTGCAATCGCCTCCTGACTGTTTGTTGTGGCCACCCCGACAACAGCCATCTTAGCAGCCCTACCCGACTTCAGTCCGTTGAAACTGTCTTCGAACACCACACAGCTATCGGCAGTGGCTCCCAGTCGGGCCGCACCTTTCTGATAACAGTCGGGATCGGGCTTGGAGCGCTCGAAGTCCTCTGAGGTCAGGATGGCATCAAACAGACTTTTGAAGTTCGGTTGTGCCTGATACACCACATTCATCTTCTCCAGATTCGAGCTGGTCACAACGGCAGTTTTCACACCGTGCCGCTTCAGGTCAGCAATCATCTCCTCAAAGCCGGCGATATACTCGAAATGCATTTGTCGCTCAAAGTCATTGAGTCGTTCTGTGATCTTAGGCTGTTCCGCTGCCAGCGGACCACTGAAATGCTTCTCATAGATCTGCACCAGTGTCTGTCCTTTGATCTCATGCTCCAACCCAGGATGCTCGGGATGATAGAGTCGACATTGACTGCCCCAAAACACGGTATACTGGGGCTCGGTATCGAATACCACCCCGTCTAAATCAAACAAAGCTGCCTTTAACTGATTCATCGTTTTCAAAAATTTGTGCAAAGGTACAGCTTTTTGTCGACTTTCTCCCACTCTTTGGTTGATAAAAGCAGAAAAAGTTGTATCTTTGCCCCCATGAAACAAATCATTCACTACTTTCCCCAGCTGAGCAGCGAGCAGATCCGACAGTTTGAGATGCTCGACGAACTCTACCGCGACTGGAACGCCAAGATCAATGTCATCTCGCGCAAGGATATCGACCAGCTATATGAGCACCATGTACTCCACTCGCTGGCCATCGGCAAGGTCGTTCATTTCCGTCCAGGCACAGAGATTCTCGACTTTGGCACAGGCGGCGGTTTCCCAGGTATTCCCCTCGCCATTCTTTTCCCTGACTGCCAGTTCAAGCTCATCGACGGCACAGGCAAGAAGATTAAGGTCGCCCAGGAAGTTGCGCAAGCCATCGGTCTGAAGAACTGTCATCCTGAGCACCTCAGAGGCGAAGAGGAAAAAGGAAAGTACGAGTTTATCGTGAGTCGTGCCGTGATGCCCCTCCCCGACCTCGTCAAGATCGTGAAGAAGAATATCTCCAAGACGCAACGTAATGCCCTCCCCAACGGTATCATTTGTCTGAAGGGAGGCGACCTGCAAACAGAGATACAGCCTTTCCGTCATCTCGTAGAAGAGACCGCCATCAGCCAGTTCTTCGAGGAGGAGTGGTTCAAAGAGAAACACGTCATATACCTACCATTATGATGAAGATACAACGATTCGAATGCAATATGCTCGCAGAAAACTGCTACATCCTCAGCGACGACAGCGCTGAGTGTGTCATCATCGACTGCGGCACCTATTTTACTGAGGAGCGCAAAGCCCTCTCCGACTATATCCGCAACAACCACCTGAAGCCTGTCCACCTATTGTGCACGCATGGTCATCTAGACCATGTCTTCGGCAATGAGTGGATTCACGCAGAGTTCGATCTGTTACCAGAGATTGGACGTGACGACGATTACCTGATTACCGACCTTCGCAAACAGGCTCGTGATATCTTTGGTACGGAGTTCCCCCTGCAGCAGTTGCCAATAGGTCGATGGCTGAGTGATGGCGACACCATCACCTTCGGTCATCATCAGCTTCAGACCATCGCTACTCCAGGCCACACCCCTGGCGGAATGGTCTTCTACTGCGAGGAAGAGAAGGTAGCATTCTCTGGCGACACCCTCTTCCGCATGAGCATTGGTCGCACAGACTTCGATCGAGGCTCCTTCGAGCAAATGCTCGCCAGTCTTCAGAAGTTGCGTCGTCAGCTCCCTCCCGAAACGACTGTCTACCCTGGCCACGGTCCTGTAACGAACATCGGTGAGGAGGTGCAGTACAACCCCTATTTCAAATAGATGACCTTCCCTCCAGTTTTTGGTTATTGATATTGTTTATTGATTCTCAAAATAGTTGTCATTATTGCCGGCATGATTGAGATCTTCATCTAACTCTTCCACTCCTCCACTATTATTTTACAGGTTTGTAGTGAAAGGGGGGGTGACAATTTGTCCCCACCCTTTATCTACTACGCAAAAGTACCACTCCTCCTGTTCATCGTCCCAAACGGTACGCACTTTGCGTTTCTGGAACAGTTGTATTGCTTGTTTCTTGGTCATCTTTGTCTATTGTCTTATACCCCCCAATTTTTATTCTTTCCACTCTTCCATTATCAATCCTCCTTTCTGATAACTTCCCAATGGCCTGTCTTGTCCGAACCTATACGACGGATGTACTCACGGCTCTGGAGTGTTTTGATAGTGCGAGCAATAGTGGGGCGAGAAAGTTTGCAGTATGTGGCCAACTTATCGTAAGAATAATCAGGGAATGAACTGATAGCAGCCAACACCGTTTGCTCTGTCTTAGACAATGCTGACACATCTGATTTTACAGTATCATTTACAGTATCATTTACAGTATCATCATCCCTCATCAGTCTGAGCAAATCAAGCTGAGTGGCTATCACACGGTCAGCAATAAAGTCTGTGAACACCTCTGGGCGAGTATGGGCTGTTTCGAGCGAATAGATATATTCATGGCGCAGAATAGCTGGGATATCACCAAACTTTTTGCCAATTTTATGAGGGAAAAATTGTTGAACCATCAAAAACCCTTTCATTAATGAACACCATCTTATTCATTTATGAATTCGATCAAATTCATTAACGAACCCGACTTTGAGCAATGTCTTATCGTAGCTTGATATCACTCATCCCTCAGCCATATTTTTGCCTCGCTCCTAAAAACCCTTTAATAAGGCTCTAATAAGCCTCTAGGCTCCTCCGTGGAGCAGCTTAGTGAAAGATATTTGGCCGAGCACTGAAGAAGCGCAATAACCAATCAGAATTTACTATAAGATTTCCTGTCGAGTTTACCGTTATAGGTTCGATTGATGCTTTCTACCTGTGAATACATTTGTGGTACCATATACCCTTCCAATCTGTCCTTTAGGTATAAGGCGACGGATTTTTTATTTAAGGGTATATGATTGTTGGTCACAACCAGAAGTCTCAGTGCTGTACCCAACACTGGATGCTGGTCGGCAATGCAGATACAATCCCTCACGTCAGGATGAGACATGGCGACATTCTCTACGTCCAATGGGTTTACCTTATAACCACCAACATTGATGATGTCACTATGGCGTCCTTTCAGATGTAATCTGCCTTCTTCATCCAAGAAACCATAGTCCTGAGTATGACATCGGTGCTCTTTGATAATCGATCGTGTCAGTTCGTCATCACCTATATATCCTAACATCATCGTCCTTCCTGAGGTGATGATATATCCTTCGTCAGAGATGTAGACAGAGGAATGCTTCATGGGTTTCCCCAAGCAACCAGCAATACAGTAGTCTGAGTTGAAATCATGGGTGCACACAATGCCTGTTTCAGTAGAAGCATACGTGTTGTACATTCTGGTATTCGGAAGGATAGCGCATAAGTCCTCCATGTCCGTTTGAGAGATGGCAGCTGCTCCTGTTTCTATGAACTCTATTTTGTGGGCATACGACGACAGCCTGTCTCTGCCAAATAGGAGTAGCATACGAATACTGGCAGGTACTAAGAAGGTGGCGATATGAGAAGAGGCATAGTCTAACGCAGCGAAAAAAGCATCTATGTTTTTCATCCCTTCTGTGAGTATTAAGGTGCCTCCAACCATCATCGTTGGCCACACTTTACTTAAACTGCCGATATGATTCAGAGGTCCACTGATCACGAATGCCACATCGCTTGAAAAATGCTGAGCATCCATTAGGTTTTCAGCATTAGCAAGTATCGCATCATGACTTATCATCGTTCCCTTGACTTTGCCTGTTGTACCTGTTGTATACAGAATGTCAGCACAAGTATCTGGTATGTCCGCATTCTCCAATGACTGCTTGATATTTGTATATTCTTCATCAGCAATATCATGGGCTAAAGGAACGGCTACTTTGTTGGCAAGATGTGATGCCAGATACTCCACCAGAAAACCGATGGAGGGTGATGTCTTGATCACATTGATATGTTCTGTTGAAGATTGCAGTTCGTTACTGCGTTCTTCTATCATCCTCCATAGCTCCTTATAGGAAACCTTCTCCTGACCAGACACGATGGCATCTTTGTCAGGATGGCGTTCCGCATATTTTCTGATGTCATATTCAAGCATTTCCATTCTTCTCAGCGAGTTTCCTTTCCACTAAAGCAACGATATTGTCCAGGTTCTTAAGATTCTTGGGTGAGGCATCTTTGGCGTCGAGCTCTATGCCAAATTCTGATGACAGCGTCATTAGGATGGTTGTCACGCCAAGAGAATCGAGTTCACTAAACAGGAAATCCGATTCTAAATCTACCAATGGAAGCAGATCTTCCAACATATTTTTAATTTTCTCTCTCATGATGATATAGCGATTACGATTTACTTTGAATAGTTGATTCCAGATGCTCCGTATAGGTGAGGTTCGACACAATACCCTCTGCAGCATACTTCGCAATCGTCAGCTTGTCTTTGTCAGCTTCGGATGCTATAATCTGCTTGTCTGGATGAACAAGTGCCATCAGTAAAGCCTTCTCTCCATAACCACAATGGTTGATGTAGATGCTTTCTTCGACGATATCTCTGTCAATCTCCTCTGAGTAATTGGAATGATTCTTGAGATTAGACTGAATAGTCCTCATTAACTCCACCCCTTTGTACCTGTATCGGTCGAGCACCAGTGGAGCATAGTATTCCGTTGTTTCATAGCGTTTTTTCAACTCATGATATCGCTTCACAAAATATTTGTGTACGAGTCTTGTCGTTTCTGCATAATGGATGCCCCATTGGGGATCCTGTGGATGGATACGTTTCTCAAGAACCATATTCACATCACCTCCGTAACTAACAAAACTGCCAATAGGCATGATATTGTTCACACCATGCAAGAAAACCGGTAAGATGTCAAGTCCCAGTTTCTCTGCAAGATAGAAAGGACCCTTATGATACCTAAGTATGGAGGATTCTGGATTTCTGACTCCTTCTGCAAAGACGGCAATGCTATAGCCTTTTCGAACATAATTTCTGAAGATGTCTAAATCTCGTTCTAAAGAACTGTCCTTCCAAGCCGTGAAGTTGGAATCCTTAATGGTATAAAATCCTAACCATCTGAACATCATCTTAACGATAGGATTGTAACTTGAACGTTGGTTCGCTACAATCAAAATTTTAGGATGTAAACCCATGAAGAACATCGGGTCTAACATCGACTGATGATTGCACACAATGATACATGGTTTGGAAAAATCCTCATGATAAGGATTATGTAGTTTAAAATGTATGCCAGGTATATATTTTAAATCAAATCGATGGCATGAAGTGACAACTCGATGCAGTAGTAACTCTTTCTTGTCAGTCTTGCCAAAGCAGAATAATACTAGTCCGAGCAGATAACCGAAAACAAGTTGAGTGAGCCAATGTATAGCGCAATATGACGTTCTAATGATGGGAATAAGTGTAATGGGTCTTTTTCTATACTCGCCGTTTTGGGTAACCATCCACTTAAAGATCAGGGGAGGTAGGACATAAGCCATGAGGACGACAGAAAACATACCCACAATCGTCAACTCTGCCAGTGAGTGAAGGGCAGGGTGCTTGGCTAATATGAGGGTGCCAATACCAATAAACATGATGAGGGCAGAGACGATGATAGAAGACTTATACGATACCACCATCTTTCGCCTATATGCATACTCATAGCAGCATCCCTCTGTCATGAATATCGTATAGTCATCGCCTTGACCAAATATAAAAGTTGCCAATATGATATTGACGATATTGAACTGTATGCCAGAAATGCCCATGATACCCAAAATCCATATCCAACTGATGGCCATGGGTAAAAAGGAGAGCATTGCCAGTTCTATACTTCCAAACGAGAACCATAGGAAAAAGAAGACAATCAGTCCACATGCCCATCCGATATAATTGAAGTCTGACGACAGATTATTGGCTAAAGAACTGTTCATGCTCTGTACATCGAACACATAAAAGTCTCCATGAAGCTGATGGATCATGTCTTTGACTTTGGACACGTCTGATACGTCGACAATCAGATTCTCCACAATCCTAAATTTGTTTTGTTGTTCATCTATGCTGAGGTTGGAAGAGAAAATGGATTTGATGGGTTCAAAATAGCTAAAGTCTTTGGGTACGTATGAGCGATGCATGATTGCGAAGAAACCATCAAACGCGTCTTTGGAAAATCCTTCATTTAGCGATGCTGCCAACAGCTCCTTCGTTAACAGATTGCGTTTGTCATTCAGGAATTGATTCCAACGACGGATTCTTTCTTCCTGCGTTTTCTGGGAAGTAAGGAATTGAGCACATGAAGAGATCGACGAATGAGAAATCTTTTTGGAGAGTTCAGACAGTTGTCGATGGGTCGTCATGTTCTTCTCCATCGCATGGCCTATGGTAGAACCCTCTGTGACGACAAAGAGCGTCTGTTGGTTTTTCGCAGTTCCAGCGGTCATCTGTTGGAAGTATTCCATGTCATTCCGCTGTTCGTCCGTCATATAATTGATATGACTCATATCTGCGTCGAAGCCGGCATCGAAACTATACCATCCAAACACAAAGGTGAAGAGCACAATACACCACACCACCCACTTCTTGTTTTCCAGTGATAGGTTGCTCAACATATCCAGAAGTTTGTTGCTTGGTCGCTCTGTCTCATTCGTCTTGTTCTTGATGGCATGCGGCAGATATATCATCACAAAGAGAATGGTTCCCACCAGCAAGAAAGCGCTGAAGAGTCCTAAGTCTCTTAATGCATAAGCCTTCAATGGCACTAATGCCATGAATGCTCCCACTGTTGTCACGTTACCTATCACCAGTGGCGTGATGATTTCCTTGAGCGCTTGTTTGATACCTATTGTATGGTTGCAGTGGGCGATGAGATGCAATGGGTAATTCACAGCAATTCCCAGTATGATACTTGAGATGCCCACTACAATCAATGAGATGTCATTGTGAACGACAGACAGGCATCCTAAGGCAAACAGCCATCCCCAGGCGATGGAAACTGCTATCATGAATATGTTTCTCAGACTCCTGAAAACATAAATCAACAATAACATAATCAATACGACAGCAATCGATACAGACAAGATACTATCCTGTTTGATTTGTGAAGCATTACCAACGGCAATGGCAGGACCGCCGATGTAATGTACCTTGACGGTAGGATGAGCAGCATGAACACTGTCTGCTACAGTTTCAAGCATACTCATTAACCTGGCATTATTCTGAGTTTCACTATGACCAAAAGGCGACGTCAGAAGGACAATGCTCCTTTGCATATCTTTTGTAAAGATGTAGCCTTCATAGGTGTTGTAGAAAGCATCACCTTTGGTCCTGTTCAGTTTCGCTACAACAGGAGTAAATAGATTCAGCGGATCTTTTTCGATATTGGACGCCAACAATCCGGATGTTGGAAACATCAGCATCTGTTTGACATCTTGTAAACGCGAAGTGATATAATCTTTCTGTTCCAACAGACTGTCCATCCTGTTGTAATCGTCTTCCGTGAGGAAGTATGGGATGTTGTTATAAACGAAATCTGTCAGTTCTGAAATCTTTTCCAAATCAATCTGAGAGACGATTTCCGATACCAAGTGCAAAGAGTCTGCCTCTTCCACCGATTGCGAGAAGGTCTCCATAGCAGCAATCGCTTCATCGGCATCTATATGAGCGGAATCGACATATTGGAAAATGGCCATTAACTTATTGGCACCTGATACGTCTTGGTACACTTGCAGCGCTTGCTGGCTGTTGTTGTCAAGAGGCAAAAATGCAGAGATATCCTCTTTGAATTCTATACGTAATATCAATGCTGCCAGTATGGATGTCAACATACAAACAGAGAGCATACACCGTATCGTATGCGTCCGTAGGTAATCGTATATTCTCAGTACAATCTTTGTCATTTGATATTAGTAACAAACCATTTTAAAAATTCATTTTTCCACTCTCGACACTCTTCTGTCCCTTTGGTTTCAGAGGCGCCAAATCCATGCCCACCAGTCGTATATTGGATATAGGTATGCGGAATGTTCTTTGCAGTCAATGCAGCATCCAACAGCTCCGAGTTACGATAATCCACAATCGGGTCATCCTTGCAATTGATGAGGAATACAGGAGGACAGTTGGCTGGTACATTTTTCTCTAATGAGAGTAGATCCCTTAATGCCTGATTATTCTTTTTATTGTCACCCAATAATCCTCTTCGAGAACGTTTGTGAACGCACTCGTGCGTCATCGTAACGACAGGGTATACTGGAACCACAAAGGCTGGCTTATCCTCCTCTTCAAATAACTCTGCTGCCGACATGACCAAATGACCGCCTGCCGAGAATCCCATAGCTCCAATTTGATGGGAGTTGATTCTAAACTCTTGTGCTCTTTCTTTTAAGAGTTGAATAGCTCTTCTTAAATCATCCTGGGGGTCGGGGTATCTATTGCCACGAAAGAGATATCGGTATCTGAAAATAAAAGCAGGTACATACGCTGTTCTGTAATTCAGAACAAAGGCTGAAATTCCATTTTTCTGAAGCCATCGTGCTACTTCATGTCCTTCCGTGTCGGTATCATGCCAGAAGTAACTACCTCCTGGACAAACGATGATGGCAGGGTTGTTACTTCCCTCCACCACGTAGGGAGTAAGCTCCACTTTTTTGCGACACGTCGTCCCTTCCCAAATATTGATCTGAGAGAAGCTTTGTAATGCATACAAAATTGAAATGGCGATGATGATATAGCGTATCAAACCGCCTTCAATGACGATGGTTCTCTTATTATACATATTTCTCTATCTGGTTACTGATCTCAGTATATCTTTGTTCGTAATGATGTCTAAACCATTTCGATTTATCAACAGTTGTCGCTCCTATCTTGGACAACTGTTCGGGAGTGATCCTTTCTTCAATGGTTAGCGTGATGGGAAACTTTCTCATGTATAAGCCTCCCTTGGGGAGCGCCCTTCCTGCACCATGTATGATGACAGGCAGGATGTCGACATTCAGTTCCTCTGCCAATTGAAAAGCACCCTTATGGAATCTGCCTATGGTACAATCTCTCGAACGTGTTCCTTCAGGGAATATGGAGATACAATATCCCTTGTCAATCAACGCTTTTAACTTGGGTTTCAGAACGTCCAAACCCGCAGATACCGGGTAATACTCTGCGTGACGTATGACATATCCAAAAAAGGGACTTTTCCATACCCAGTCGTTTGTCAGGAATACAATCTTTCTGGTTAAACTCAGCTGTACCATCAGGTCAAGGTGACTCTGATGATTGCATATCATGATGGTAGGCTTCTCAAACTTTTCTTGGCTATGGTTTTGAATGGACACCTTGACATCTACGATCCGAAGGAGCCAACAGATGATACTTCCTATGCGATGTAATAGACCATGCAGCGCATTGCTCTTCAATGAGAGGCACTTTCTTATGGGGACATATACCAGTGCAAATGGTGTGATGATTCCAAAGCAGCCAATGAGGTAGATAAGGATGGCAAATACATTGTTAAATACCGTTTTGGTGAAGCGGCAGATTCCCCATGGCAATCCGTAAATGATAGCCAGCATACAAAGGATGGTGTTGAGAATAAATATTCTTGTGAAATCGAGTGCTGGTCTGAAATGAGAGACATATTCTTCTTTCGGTGGGTAGAATACGTTGATGTCTATGGGTACGATCTTTACTCCATGCCAGGATGCGAAGACCAGAAGTTCTAATTCTGCCTCATATCTGGAGGTGAGGAACGACCATCCTTTCAGCTTGCGGAGAGGATACAACCGATACCCTGACTGGGTGTCTGGAAGGTAATGAAATGTTTGTATACAAAACCAGAAGTTGCTGAATGCATTGGCGAATTTGCTTCCCTTAGAGCGATCCACTCCCTCCAGATTACGTTTGCCGATGATGATTGCTCCTGGATTCTTCTGGTTTGCTTCAAGCATCAACGGTATATCTTCAGGATAATGCTGTCCATCCGCATCCAATGTGATGGCATAGGAGAAACCCAGTTCCAAAGCCTTTTGAAAGCCTCTTTTTAAAGCAGTACCCTTACCCTCATTTTTCTTGTTGTCAACAACGGTGATACCAGACATTGATTGGAGAATGTTTTCTGTACCATCATTGCTGCCATCATTGACAACAATCACATCATCACACTGAGCCTTTACTCTTTCCAGGATATGAGCGATGCTGCCAACATTGTTATATGTTGGTAGAATAACGCATATACCCCTACTTCTCAATAGCTGTTTGGAGTGAGATCTTTGCATATGTGTTATCTTCTATATCCGAGATGATACTTTGGAACGAGCATATATTGCCTTCCTGCTTTTTGATTTTGATATTGATACAATATTCTGTGTCATTTGGCTGCACGGCGATTAAGAATTTGGCATTCTTGATGGTCGTTAGCGTCAGTGTCTTGCCTATCATGATTTCTGCCAGTTCCTTCACCATCTGCACCAGGCATACACCAGGTGTGATGGGCAAATGGGGGAAGTGTGCAGTATAGATGAAGCAATCTGCCTTTAAACGAATTTTAAAGAGACCGTTTCCGATGTCTTCATTCGTGATGATATATAGGTTGTCCTTCAAGATCATTGTTCAATGAAAATGTATATTTGATATGGTATTTATTGTCGATGTATTCATTCCCCCCGGCTTGCATCACTTCAAGCATGGACCGGATATCTTTTTTAAGTACTCGTTTGATATACCATCGATTCAGTTTTTGGGTGATGTGATGAATCTTCACTTTTTTCTTTAGAGGATTGTATGAGAAATCCATGATGGAAACGCCGAACTCATTGACGATACTTGATACAATGCCATCTTCTTGTTGGCTTAAGATACATACTCCGCTCAGATAGGCTTTTTTGAAATCTATCTGTATGTTGTATCTGACTTTGTCGCCGTTTCTCTCAGGGTATACTTTTTGGGCCATTGAGATTAACGGTAACAATGACAGTATCAGAATGACAAATAGTCTATTTAATGGAAAAGACGGATGCATTGATTTGAGCGTTCTTTTTGATATTAACCAATTCAATCACAGTATTGTCTCCATTCTTTTCAAACATATCCACCTTCTTAACCATGCCGACTTTCACATCATAATGGAGCACAATCTTCGTAAACATCTGTTTCATATCCTTCTTTAAAGGTATAAGCGTCGCATGGTATTGTTGGGCATTGCCTGTGACATTGACTTTAAAGTCTTTTTTGTCTGTCAGGCACTTCCCCAAGATGCTATTCATCATGATGTTTGCAATTTCCTTGAACATCTTATTCTGATGGATATCAATCACATCCGTTCTGTTGCCCTTTTTGAGTAGTACACGATTGTTGAAAATGAAGATGTATGAATAGGGGGAGATATATTCCCATCTCAGCAGACTGGGCTGAGCGTAATGCATCTTTCCCTTTGATACCAGTTTATCGCCAAGCATTTTCAGAGACTTCGTTTGCACAAAATCACACTGAAGCGTTGTGATGGCTGATGCCGTATTGCTGATCTCTTGTATGGCACGTTGTTCGTTGAAACTTTGAGCCATACTGTTGAGCATTGCCAATGGTAAGAATACCAGTAATAATAATCTTTTCATCATCATATCATTGTTTTGCGATTAGGACACATCCCGTAACGATTAAAAAAACACCAATCCATTTTGTCAGATCCACATGCTCGTTGAAAAAAACGATGGCTGCAATCAGTCCTAACACGTAGCTGAGACTGATCATGGGGTAGGCCATGCTTAATGGATAGTGCTTGATAATATACATCCAGAGTAAACTGGCAGCACCAAAGCATACGCCAGATGCTGCAAACTGCCAATTACAGAATACGGATTTCCAAAAACTGTAATTCCATCCCCAGGGTTCCATTCTTTGGAGTCCGAATTTCAACATGACTTGTCCAAGAGTAAGCAATGCGCTTTGGACAAATGCTAATTGTAAGAGATATATATTGATCATGTCGTTAACAATATGCTTTTTGAATATATTTCTGGTGGGACATCTAAACCTAATGCCTGATGGAACTCACGAAAATTTGGAGGACATTCATCGTGAAGTCCAACTAATACCGTTTTGGCTTTGTTTTCTGCAAGAAGTTTTTTCGCATCCCTGATAGCCCAGTCAAGAGAGTCGTCACCTTGAGAATATGTGATATTATACCCATGTGATTTGAATCGAATAGCCATTAATCCTGCCAACGTGTTATGCGTACTCTGCATAAACAGCGTGGGACTGATACTCTCTTCGCCATTCGTATGGAGGCTATCCAGTATCTTTTCCCCATTTTCCAACATTCCGAACTTTGTCGCAATAATGATTGCATCAGGAACCATATCCCCTGCCTTTTGAAGGCATTTCAAAGCGGTCAGCAACGATGCTTTCATCAGTTTGCCCATCCGTCTGGACTCTGCTGGGGAAATCATCTCTTTGAGTTCTTTTAACTCCTCGGGATGGGTCACTTCATATTCTGCGAGAATTCTACTTTCCTTCATGGCGATATCTTCCATCTCGACTTCTGATGCCGAGAGCAATAAGGAAGCATCATTTCCACCAAATCCAAAAGAATTACAAAGCACATTGTTTAATGGTTTGTGTTCTGTCGTGGATTGAGGTGTGATACAGTTTTCGTCCTGCATTTTCCATGAGATATTGGCAGGCACAAAATGATGCTGCATAGCAATCATGCTGATGACCGTTTCAATGCTCCCTGATGCAGACGTTGTGTGACCCGTATATGATTTCGTACTGGAAATACAGGGTACTGTTGAACCGAAAAGTCTTTTAATGGCTTCGGACTCACTTCTGTCATTATCTGGTGTTCCAGTGCCATGTGCATTGATGTAATCGATGTCATCAACAGCGATACGTCCCATCTCGATGGCATCCTTCATCGCAAGGTATGCACCTTCGCCATTCGGTGACGTTGCCGTCTGATGAAAGGCATCACATCTGTTACCATAGCCTCTGATATATGCCTGAATGCTCACCTCGCGTTTGATATCATCTCCTCTTTCCAGAACCACATAAGCTGCACCTTCACCTAAGTTAAGCCCTTGTCTTGTAGCATCAAAAGGCCGACATGGGTCATGATCTAGAATCATCAAACTATTGAAGCCATTGAGATGGAATACAGATAAGGACTCTGTCCCTCCTGCCAATACACAATCGGTTTCATGGGCTAACAGCATTCTGGCTCCAAGAATGATGGCGTTGAGTGCAGAAGAGCATGCAGTTGAAATGGTTGTTACCTCGCACTTTAAACCCAGAATATTGGCGATTTCCTCTGTGTTACTTCCGCAATCATGTTGCGTAATATATTTTAGCGCCTCCTGATTACCTTCTATCATGGAATGATAATAGCGCTCAGTCACATCCATGCCTCCCACTGTTGTACCTGAGATAAAGGTTACTCTTTTGCCATTCAACTGTGTGATGGACAACCCTGCTTCGTCTATCGCCTGTCGGAGCGCATAAGCCCCAAGCAATGATGTACGACTGATCTCCATATCGAATGAAATTCCTAATCGCTCTTTGAGTTCGTCATTGCTCAGTTTCACTTCACCTACTGGTAGCTCCTGATGGACAGAACGAAGGTATCGCATCGTCCCAATACCACTTTTGTGGTTTTGAAGGGACGCTGCAACCGTTGTCTTATCGTTACCAATCGCGCAGATAATTCCACTGCCTGTGATGGCTATACTATGAGGCATATCAATAGGATGTTACTTCTTTCTATTTTCACTAACAAATTTGGCGATATTCTCTATATTGGTGAAGATGGCTTTTCCCTCTGCCGCATTAGCAAGACGGATGCCATAGTTCTTCTCTAACAGAACAATAATCTCCAATGCATCAATGGAGTCTAATCCTAATCCTCCAGCACCAAAAAGAGGTGCCTTAGGGTCCATGTCTTCAGGACTGATATCCTCTAGATTCAAGGCATCGATGAGTTGTTCTTTTAATTGTGAAATAATTTCTTCCATTTGGTTATTTTTTTGATATAATACTTATACTTGCGCTAAAACGATCATCGTTTTCATACTCTAACCATCCTGTCAGCACGCTTTCAATATCTTTGTCCAGAAAAGTGGTCTGTATGATGTTGTTCATCGTTGTTTCATCCCTGTTAGGTAAGATATAGAAACAAGTCTCACCCTTATATTGATGTCTGATGGCAATCTCTCCATTGACGATATTTGCCAAGGTATAGACAAATTCAGATGGCGATGGATAAAAATTGTCAGGATCAGCCATCGTTTTGATATATGTCCTGTCTGCGTGGATGGATGCATATTGATTGAAGAAGATAACAGAACGCTTATCCTTGTTGACGCTTTCGTTAGTCTCGGCCTGTGACAGCAGCTCTGCTGCTATAAAACCCAGTTTTGCCAAACCATCCATCTTGTAGAATTTAGGATAGTTCCCTACATGATCCTTGTATAAAGATGTTAATAGGTCTTTCCCTACTGTGGATGTGGCGATATGCGTGTTGTCAAGGACCACCTTCGTATTGGTGATCTCAATATGATGTTTCGTGATTGTTTCAATGGTCTTGACATCCATTTTTTCGACAGCATCCTGACAGGTTAGCAGAACGGCTGCATTACAGCCTCCAAACCCTGAGATGATTTTGATAAAGTCTTTTTTGTCGGTGGTTTGATGCGCTGACGACAATTTGATATGTCCGCTGACCCCTATCTCCTCATAGCCTTTGGTGCCCAGAATGATGCCGTCATCAAGTGCCTTTGTCGTGAGAAGGGTTTCCATCACACCGGCAGCTCCCATGGTATGTCCGATATATCCTTTAAGGGCATTGATGGGGACTTCTGACAAATGGGACGCTTCTATTGCCTTTGACTCCATCTGATCGTTGAACAGGGTTGCTGTGCCATGAACATTTACTAATGCCAAAGATTCCATGGATTGATCATGAAGAACAGCTTTCATGGCATTTGCACAACCTTCTCCCTGTGGGGATGGATTGGTGATATGAAATGCATCATTGCGAACAGCTCCTGACTTGATTGTCCAATATGTTGTTGACGATGGTGTCTGATTGGATAAAACCATCGTTGCAGCGGCTTCTCCTAAGTTCAACCCAAGGCGCTCAATATCAAACGGACGGCATGCATCGTCCGACATCGCCTTTAACGACTGGAAGCCTGAAATAATAAACGGACTTTGTATATCGATGCCACATACAATACAATCATCATAGGTGCCTTGTGAAAGGAGTCTTTGTGCAAGAATCAGTGCAGAAACTCCAGAAATACAAGCATTACAAACGACAATAGGTGTTGTAGGTATGCCTATCGCATCAGCTATTCTCTGAGCAGCCTTTCCTGGACTTAGTACATTTTCAGCTGTTTGATCATCCGTTAGAAGATCAATATTCGCTTTTGTGGAACTGAGGATGAGTGCTGTTCTGTCACCCAATTCCATGTTTGTTTGCTTTAGCGCTTCTGTGATGGAGAGGATGGCCAGCGATTCAAATGTGGTATATCCTTCCAACTGTATTTTCTGTTTCTGTTCAGGAGTAAACAAAGAGGCTGTGAATGGGAAGGGAATCCCCTTGAAGTTGTCGTAATGGCATAGTGCAGTTTTACCTGACTTAAGAGCCAAGTAATTCTCTTCAGAGGTGTAGCCTAAAGGAGAAATGATATGATCTGCTATGATTGTTGCCATTTTCCTTTCTTATGATTCTTCTTTGATTCCTATCTTTATTTCCGTTGATACAATCACCTTGTCTTTCAAACGGATTTCTGCGCTCGCAAGAATGACTCCAAATACTTCTTCCATCACCTCCACCTTCGTAAAGATCTCATCGTTTACTTTGGGCAAGTCAATCACGTTGAGGTTCTTAATCGCTCCGATAAATCCTATTTGAATCTCTTTCTTTAGTATGTATCTGTTCACATAACCAATTCGCGCAGCACAAGTCTGAGCTATATTTTCTGTTAATCCAAACGCAGATAGACGTTGGTTTTCAACAAAGATATTTGAGCTGTCAATGATGGTACTTGTCACGATACATTGCATATCGAAATGCTCCATTTTGCCAATCATGACAAATGGTTCCTGTTGTGGCAATAGCGTATGAACATCTATGTTGCTTACAAATTCATCTGATGGTTTACTGAGATCTTCTACCATGTTTATGCTTGTGTATGCCAGAATTCAAAATAATTATACCACTGTGTCGGATATAGCCTGACGATCCGTTCAAGTTCTTGAACATAACGATTACTAAGCTCTTCCATTTGTTGGCGTCGTGAAGCCTGTTTGTTATACGGAAGAGGCGTCACGATAATCTTGTAACTATTCCATGCTGTTTTCATCACATGTACTGTGATCACATCCAAAGCATGCATCGTGGCGACACTGAAAGGTCCGTTGGGGAAATCCGCCTGTCCATTCAAGAATGTTTTAGTCATCTTCTTTTGTGAGCCAAAAACTCTATCCGCAGGTATACTAACAGTTTCTCCTCTGTCAAGTGCTTCAACAATATCAAATAAGTGCCCCATGTCCGGACGGATAGGAATCATGTTGATATTCGTTCTTGAGAATAGCTTCATTCGATTTTGCATGACAGACGCTTTCTCTCCGAAAAAGACGAGTGCATTGAATTTTTTGGTATCAGCGACTAATGAATACCCTGCAATCTCATAATTTCCTACGTGTGAACTCAACTGAATGAATCCTTCTTCCCTTTTGGCAAGTTCATTGTAATACTCACGTCCCTCGACTGTTATATCGAAATGTTTACCAGCATACATCGCGAACTTGTCAATGACAACCTGACCAAACAAGCAGTGGTTGATATACGTTTTCCATGCTGATTTGAGCCTTCCGTAGCGATGATGCCTTCTGAAATATCGATAGGTGATACCACAACTGGGGTTAATGACGAGGCAAACAGGAATGACAAATACAGCAACAAATACATAAAGTATTCTGTTGTCGATGTACTTGAGCAACTTGATCAGCCACTTGTGCATCCAACTATTGCCATACGTAGTTCCTGCCCACTTCTTCTCCATGTCTTACTGATTCATTTTCCTCTCAATGTAGCCACAGAAGTCACTGAATGTTTTGACATCACCCATCTCTTCTGGTTTGATTTTAAAGCCGAAGACCTTGTTTACGATGACAACGATATCCACGTAGTCAAGACTATCAATACCGATGTCTTCTTTGAGAAGCGCTTCGGCATAAATCTTGTCTTCATCGATTTCCAAGTCGTCAATCATGAAGGCTTTTACTTTTTCTTCAATTTCTGTTCTTGTCATGTTGTTATTTTTTTAGTTTCACTTTCAAAATACTATGTCCTTGTCCTAGGCCATCAAAGATTTCCTCAATTTCCAATCCGGCTTTGTTGATGCAATATTGCATGTCTTCTGTGTTGTACATCTTACTGTTTCCGTTGGCTATTGCTGTAAAATACAAGCTTGTCATGGTTAAACAGAAAGCTGCTGTTTCAAATCTTTGACGATCCCATAATGTTTCCATGATATAGATTCTCGTATGCTCAGTCATGGCGGTTTTGGCACGTGTAAGAATACTGATGATCTCATCCATGGAGAAGCAATCCAAGAACTGGGACATCCAGATTGCATCAATTTCTCTCTCGCCCTTGGGGAAAACAGCACTAGAGTCTAACAAGTTAATACCATAACCTTTGATGCGTTCAGCACCCTCTTTGCCTGCCGTGTTTGCTTTCATCATCTCTATTTGCTGCGGCAAATCAAGGATGGTTACTTCAACGTATTTGTCATATCCTACACATTGCAATGCCCATTTCCCTGTATTACCACCCACGTCGTATAGTGAAAGCGTTTTATTCTTCTTGAAGATAATCTCCAAAGCTTCTGGGAAAGAAGAGTCGCTATAGAAGTGATCAAAGCCAAACCATGATTTCTGGACATGCTCAGGAAGTGATGATAGTCCCTCATATACTGTGGGCCAGTCTCCAAAATGCTTTAAGCCTTCTGGTTTGCCACTTAAGAGGGCCTCTTCCAACTTGAACCATCCTTCATAGTTGACATCATGACTAAAATTGATGTTAACGCGTGTGGCAGGGTCATTGATGAGGAACCAACCTGTTTTAGATAACGAATATCTATTCGTGTTGACATCGACGAGTAGCAGACCGATACACAGCGAGGCTTCTAAAAGGCATTTCATGGCATATTCAGTATAACCTGTTCTGTCACAGATTTCCTGAATGGTCAGTCCCTCTTTAGCATCTCGAATCAAATCGAGAATACCCCATTTAAGCATAATGCGGGAGGCCTGAAAAACGACAGGCCCCCATGCAATAAACTCTGCTAATCTCTGAGCATCACGTGCAGAAAGAGATTCTCTTGTGTATTTTTTTTCTAACTCTGGCGATAGATGCATTTTATACAAAACACTTGATGATCGTTCAAATAACGATTTATTTTTCTTTGTTCGACAATGCTGATTTCAGCATACGACCAAATTTTTTACCCGTTAACGCTGCCCATATCTTTATTCTTGCCAGTTTTGTTCCAACAGAGATTGAGGGCTCTTTTCCGCCTGTCAGCTGGTCAATATGAAAACGATTTTTGTTTTGTTGATCTACAATATCAACATCACAAATCATATATCCTTCTTCTGTGATGGTGGATACAGTTACTTTTACTGTGTACACTGCCTCTTTGTAATCGCCAATCTTAAAGCCTTTACCAAGACCCATATTGGCCCCTGTCTTGAATTTTTTGATGACGTTTTTCTTGTCTTTATTCCAATCTACCTCAAATTTAGCAAATTCTTTCTCGCTCATACCAAAGATAAGCGCATGAGAGAAATCCATCTGAAAATTCATCCTGGCTTCTTTTATATCTTTTGGCAAGGAATTCTTGGTTATTGTCTGGGCAGGCAGGTTTGCACTAAAAAAGGTAAGTAACAAGGATATTGCTACAATCTTTCTCATGTTGCTCGTCAAAACTTTTAAATTCTTCATAACTGTTCTATTTGATTTTTTTGATGATTAATGCACTATTGGTTCCTCCAAATCCGAATGAATTACTTAAAACACAATCAATATTCATGTCTTTTGTTTTTGCGACAATGTTTAAGTCTTTAGAATATTCATCAGGATTTTCGAAGTTGATATTGGGAGCCACAAAATTGTTTTGCATCATAATGATAGAGTAAACGATTTCAGAGGCACCTGCCATCCAGCATTCGTGTCCTGTCATGGATTTGGTACTACTAATCAAAGTATGTTCATTCGCAAAAAGTCTTTTGAGGGCTTTTGCCTCATACATATCCCCTTGTGGGGTTGAGGTTGCGTGAGCATTGATATAGTCAATCTCGCTGGGCTCTATTCCTGCGTCATTCATGGCACGTTGCATGGCCAGCACACTACCGTCATCACTGGGTTGTGAGATAGCGCCACCATTACTGGAGAACCCATATCCGCCTACTTCGCATAAGATATGGGCACCACGAGCTAGTGCATGATCGTAATCTTCAAGAACAAGAGCAGCTGCACCACCAGATGGAATCAGACCGTCTCGGTCTTTGTCAAACGGACGACTTGCTTTTGTTGGGTCGTCAGTTCTTAGGGAAAAAGTTCTAATGGCATCGAATGATGTCATGCTATACATATTGGTTTCTTGTGCTCCACCACAGAGTACCATATCCTGCAGTCCCTGTTTGATCATCATATAACCCAATCCGATAGAATGACTTCCGCTGGCGCATGCAGCACTTACTGTGAAGTTGATTCCTCGCAGGTGGAAGATGGCACATAGGTTCATATTGACAGTCGAGTTCATCGATTGGAAGATGGAACCTGCACCAATCAGTTCTGAATCATGCTTTTCATCCATAATGGAATTAGCATCAATAACAGCCTTGGCTGATGAATCATTGCCGAAAATACAACCAATCTCATTGTTGAACAGGTATTCTTCATCCACTTTTGCCTGATCAAATGCTTGTCGGGTTGCCATATATGCATATTCGGCTTCTTCAGACAAATTGGAACGCTGCTTCCTGTCCAGCAGACCTTTTAATACAGGCTTCTCTACATATCCAGTAAGACCAGAACGGAAACCATATTCCATACGTTTCTCATCATAGATGATACCAGATTTGCCATGATATAAGGATTCCTTTACGGTGTTGATATCTGTACCAAGACATGACCAGATGCCAATGCCTGTTATAACAACTCTTCTTGCCATTTCTTGTTTATGTGTATAATCCAGTGTAAATAATTATTTGGAACGTCTACTTTTGAACCTACAAAAGTACTAAAAAGATATCTAGCAACGCTAGAACTTTCAGATTATTTAAGTTTTTTAAAGATATCTTCTTTCTCCTTCTATATAGGTACTTCGAGAAACAATAGCCAAGACTTTTTATGCTCTAGTCAGCCTCTAGCCTCCTTTTAGCCTTACTCTTGAGCATGGCATTGAAAAAACTTGCAGATGAGTCAACAATGATTAGGGATGAGCAAACAAAGTGAGGTTGGAGTGAGGTTGGAGTGAGGTTGGAGTGAGGTCTGAGTGAGGTCTGAGTGAGGTTGAACGATTCCAACCTCACTGGCTCTTTCGCCATTGTACAAAGGGGTTTCAAGCATTTGAGTGAGGTTATGAGGTCATTTTTGAAAGCCTTAGACTTTCAATTGAAAACCTTAAGACTTTCACGTGAAAAGTAGAGACTTTTCAAAAAGCGATGAGAGAAAAGGCATATCTCTGCGAGAGAAATGGCTTGTTGGTGGTAGAGAGAAGCCATAACGAAAGTGCTGGTTAGAGAAGCAAAAAGGGCGATGTGTGACAGTTACAGTTGTGACAATTAAATATGATACAGCCATCAAAGATACGGCAAGGCAAAATGAACTCACATATCAGCAGACTCAAACACATAGCCAAAGCCAGGACGACTGACGATATGGGAGGCATAGGCACCCAGTTTCTTGCGCAAACGAGTGATGTTGACATCCACCGTTCGGTCGGTCACCACTACCCCAACCCATACATGATCCATCAGTTGCTGACGAGAGAGTACCTTGCCACGGTTCACCAGCAACAGGTGGAGAAGCGAATACTCAGTAGGCGTCAGACTCACAGGAGTGCCGTCGACGGTCGTCGTCTTCTTGTCGAGATTCAGTTGCAAACCGCCAAAGGTGAGCAAATGCTTACCCAGACGAGCCTCAACGATATTCATCACATAATCGCCAATCTTCTCGCAGTCGGCCAAGATATCGTTGTAAATCGTACCTAAGATATAGGAATACTGGTGGGAATTGACAGCAACTACCGTATCGGCCTTCAGTTGGGTGCGCAGTTCGTTGATATCATGCTCGATAGCACGCGAATCAGCCAGCGACAAGTCTTTGCGACGACCGCTGACCACCACCATCATCTGCGCCAACGCCTCGTTAACCAGTCGCAACATATCATGCAGACGCACATACTGGTCACTGGTGAAGTCTTCCTTGTGTTCACGCAGATGACTCACCGTTCGCGACATCTTATAGCAGGCATCGCCGATGGATTCCAGCTCACCAATCTGTCGCAGCATCACACGGGTTTTCTCCTTCGTCTCGTCTGAGAGGTGCTCGTTGCCTACCTGCTCCAGATAGTTGGCAATCTCAATTTCCATATTATCAGCAATCGTCTCGTAGCGCTCAATGCGGGCATACTGACTTTCAAACTCTTTCTTGTCATGTTCGTCGATGAGTGCACTCGCCATACCAAACATTCGTTGCATACGCTCGGCAAAGTGTACAATCTCCTTTTGTGCCTGCAGCACGGCAATCTCAGGCGTCTGGATCACACCGCTACTGATAAAGTGCAACGTAGTGGGTTGTTGTGCCTCCTCCTTCTTCTCGGGCATCAGTCGGCATACCAACTGCTCCATCTGGGGAATCAGTCCGATGAGCAACGCGGTATTGAGTACATTGAAGCAAGTGTGGAACATGGCCAGCACCACAGGGATGCGCTCCGCCTGACCTGCCACAGCGGGGTTGTAGCCCACCAATGAGCACACCGTATCGACAAAGGGATAGAACACGATGAGTACCCAGACAACGCCAAATACATTAAACAACAGATGGGCTAGAGCAGCGCGTCGTGCATCAGTACCAGCACCCAGCGCCGCCAGATTGGCTGTTGCCGTAGTACCGATATTCTCGCCCATCACCAGCGCCACACCCATATAGATGGGGAGCACTCCTGTAGAACAGAGCAGGATGGTGATGGCCATCACCGCTGCCGACGACTGCACAATACAAGTGATGAGGGTGCCTGCGATCAGGAATGCCAGAATGGTGAGATAGCTGCCCGTATCAAACGAGGCAAAGAAGTTCACGATATCGGCATTATGCGCCAGATCCATATCGCGACCCACGCTACTCAGCAATACCAGCGACCAGAACAGGAATCCGAGTCCGAAAAGCAGGTCGCCCACTACACGATGGCGCTTCTTGTAAATGAGCACCATACCAACGAGGAAGGCAGGGAATACCACCGCCGTCAAATCGAGATTATAGCCCAACGACATGATCCATGCCGTCAGCGTGGTACCGATATTGGCTCCCATAATCACCGAAATGGCTTGTGCCAGCGTGAGCAGTCCTGCTGAGACAAACGATACCGTCATCACCGTTGTGGCCGATGATGACTGTACGGCGCAGGTCACCATCATTCCTGTCAGCATACCCATCAGTCGGTTGCCCGTCATACGGGCCAATATATGTCGTAAATTGGGACCAGCCAGTTTCTGCAAGGCATCACTCATGGTTTTCATACCGTAGATGAGCAACGCCAACGAACCCAGCAATCGGAAAAAGAATTCAATCTTCATACGTGTATAATTTATTTTTCAATGCAAAGATACAAGAACACTTTCAGATAAACAAAAAACAAGGATTACAATTCGGTTACAATGCACAATCAATCGTTATTGTGTCGCCTGCGATATAATATCAATCATTCTTAAAGTTAAAAAATAGACTCTTATTTCCCTAAAAACTCGCTGGGCGTAATACCCGTAATCCGTTTGAAGAGGCGAGTGAAATGATGGGGAAAATCAAAACCCAACAGGCGGGAAGTCTCGCTGATGTGATGACCTTGCATCAGCAGACTTTTCGCCTGATTGATGATATAGTTGTGGATATAGCCGATGGCCGTTCCGCCTGTGGCCTTGTGGACGATGTCGCCAAAATAACGAGGCGAATAGGCCAATTCGGAGGCACACCAGGCAACGGTAGGCAAGCCTTGCGATAGTTGACGATTCTCACGGAAATAGGTTTGCAACAGGTCGTGAAAACGCTTCAACAGGTCGGTCTCTCCCCTATCCTCTTCAGACAACTGGCGCAGATAGATACGGTTGCAGTATTCCAGTATCAGACGCAGATAACCTAACAGGACGCTTCTAAGCGAAGAGGAATCCTCGTGTGTCTGCAACTCTTGTCGCATCTGGGTAAGCAGCTGCGTGATGCAAAGCCATTCATCGGGCTCCATGCGCAGCGAACCATCAAAGAAATACGAAAAAAACTGGTAGCTATCTATCTGACGTTCCAACTCGCTGCCGTGCAACAGTTCAGGCGACCATAGCAGCACCCAACCGCATAACGAGATGCGCTCGCCATCGTCTTCCAGACCACCAATCTGACCGGGTTCCACAGCAATGATGGAACCATCGCTCACCTGCAATTTCCGCAAGCCGTAGGAGAGATTGAAAGGAAACTGACGCTGAATGAACAGCCCATACACGCCATAGTTGTTCAGGCTATGACGGAAGGGCGGCAACTCGTCATAGTGGATAATACTTATCAATGGGTGCAACACTGGTGCATCCACAAACTGGGCATAGTCGTTAGGATTGTCAACCTTCAGAATATTCCTCATATCGAGGACAAATATACATAAAATAATCTAATAATGGTAGATATTTTATGCTTTTTAAGTATTTTCTGCGAAATTGGTATATAATCAGCCAATTTGTGTAATAACTATTTTATATATTGTTCGTACCTTTGCAGTCAAAATGAGAAAAGTATTATTGCTAAGTCTTATGATAGCAGCAAACGGTTTCGCTCAGGGTGTGATTGATGTGCACTCGCACCTCATCACTCCTGAGTTTGTGTCGGCTCTCGAGAATGCTCAATGGTTGTTTAGGCAGACGACAGAAAAGCCATCGGCTGCTACTGCAACAGCCAATATGATTGTCCGCATTGCTGAGATTGAGGTCTATCCGCAGTACCTCAAGGAGTATCTTGCTATTGCCAACGAAGTGGATCGACTCAGCATGGAGCGCGAGCCTGGCGTTATCTGCCTATATCCTATGCAGAGTGCCGAAGACTCCTGCCAGATTCGCATCCTCGAAATCTATGCCTCGGAGGAAGCCTATCAGCAGCACCTGAAGACTGACCACTTCCAGAAGTACAAGCAGGGCACACTCCACATGGTGAAAGACCTGAAACTGCCTACGATGAAACCTCTCGACCCCGAGACAATGAAACAAATATTCAAAAAGCAAAGATAACGATGCAAAAGATTTTATCATTTTTAGCAACCATGTTGTTCTGCTGCTGTTCTGCAGATAACGAAGTAATAGCACAAACTACTATGGATAAGATATATATCACCATCGGCGGACAAACGCAAAGCGCAACACTGGTCGATAATGATGCCACGCGCGAGTTGGTTGCCGCTCTTCAGAACGCACCCATCACGGTAACCCTCAATGATAACAATTTTGAGATATGGGGTTCATTGGGCAGAACGCTGACAACAAAAAACGAGCAGATGACAGCCCAACCTGGCGATGTGGTGCTCTATAACGGTAGCAACATCTGTTTGTTCTATGGCAGCAGTTCTTGGAGCTATACCCGTTTAGGACATATCGACGGACTGTCAGAAAGCGAACTCCGCACATTCCTGAAGGCTGGCCAAAACAACATCATTGTTACGCTATCGCTTACAGAGACTACAGGCATCAATACGGTTAAGAGTGACAAGTTAAAAGATAAAAGTTGCTATACTCTGCAAGGCACATTAGCTCAAGCCGGACATAAAGGAATCATAATTCAAAACGGTAAAAAG
>ONWA01000064.1 GCA_900321425.1 uncultured Prevotellaceae bacterium
GTAGCCGATGGTATAGGCCACGTTCACCTCTATCCAGTGCTGCAGTATCCAGTAGATGGCATAGTGGATGGCAGCCGATGTGGTGCCCACGATGCCGAATCGGATCAGTTCGCCCAGTGTCTCTTTCTTTTGCATGTCACGCAGAATTTTGGTTGCAAAGATACTCATTTTTTGCCAAAGATTTATAATAATTCCAAATTATTAGTTATTAATAGCTATTTATATGTACCTTTGCAAACAAAAAACAAATCAGTAATGATTCCATTCAATAAACCATATTGCTCTGGACGTGAGCAGAGTTATATTCAAGAGGTGTGCCAGTCAACGACAATGTCTGGCAACGGACAGTTCACCAAGTTATGTCATGGCTTTTTCGAGAAACGTTATGGTTTCCGCAAGTGTCTGCTTACTACATCGGGTACTGATGCCCTTGAGATGTGTGCCATGCTCTGTGAACTGAAGCCAGGTGATGAGGTGATTGTACCCTCTTACACCTTTGTCTCGTCGGCTATTGCCTTCCTGCGTGAGGGTGCCTTTATCCGCTTTGCCGATAGCGGAAAGGATAATCCTAACATCACTGTGGAGGCTATTGAACCAGGCTATTGAACCGCTGATCAATGAGAGAACGCGTGTCATCGTGGTGGTTCACTATGCTGGTGTCGCCTGTGATATGGATGCTATTATGGCTCTGGCTGAGAAACATCACCTGCTGGTAGTTGAGGATGCAGCCCATTCTATTGATTCGTTCTATCATGAACGTCCATTGGGGGGTATCGGTCATTTGGCAGCTTTCTCATTCCATGAAACCAAGAACATCAATTGCGGTGAAGGCGGTATGTTAGTTGTAAACGACGAGCGCTTTGTACGCCGTTCGGAGATTATATGGGAGAAGGGTACCAACCGTGCTGAGTTCTATCGTGGTATGGTCAACAAGTATGGTTGGTGCGACATTGGTTCTTCCTTCCTTCCTTCTGAGTTTAATGCAGCCTTCCTCTGGGCACAGTTAGAACAGTTAGACGATATTCAAGGACAGCGCCGTCATATCTGGGAGCGTTACGATCAGGCACTTCGCGGTCATCTGCCCGAAGGGTACTGTCTGCCGGAATTACCTGATTATGCCAGCTGATGAACTACTTGAAGAATAATGGCGTGCAGACCACGTTCCACTATTTGCCTTTACATTCCAGCAAGTATTATGAGGACAAGCACGACGGACGCCTGTTGCCTAATTGTGATCGCTATGCTGATACGCTGGTGCGTCTGCCTCTGTATTATGAACTGAAAGACGAGGAGATAGATAAAATCGTGAAACTCATTCTTCGCAAGTTGTCACACCGTTCTTGAATAGTCACGTGTTATCATTTCGTAGCACAGTTTTAGCCAGATGACGGTGACAGGTAGTGCCTTCAAGGCATATGGCTGAACAAACTCCTTACGAAGATAGGCTGGGAAGAGGTCGCTGGGTGACATGCTCGACAAGATAAAAGCGAACACCAGCAGGAAGATGTCCCATCTTGTGCGCTGCCAAGGAGCTGCTGTGTACCAGATGACGATCCCGATAAAGGGAGTGATATAGCCGCTTGACTCACTGCCGGTAGAAAACAGGATGATAAACATCATCACTGAAGCCAACAGCGTCTGCCGGAATGCCACATTCTTATATTGCCCTATGCGCGCCAGCCTGTCACGCGATGTACCATACCCAAAAGTGAGATATTCTGCATGATAGACCCTGCATTCAAGTCGTTCTTTTGCACCAGCGAGAGATACCACTCGTGATACTGGCTGACGATGTAGTCCCAACCATGAAAGAATGGCATGGGTAGCAGGAAATACACCAGAGCCCAGAAAGCCAGTGAACCTATCAGTTTCCCTTTGTGCTTGGAGAAGAAAAAGAAAGCCAGTCCCACAATGCTGTACGCCTTTACAAAGGTGCCCAGCATGATGAAGCATGCTGCCCAGAAGTCCTTTTCCTTTTCAATGAAATAGTAAGCCAATAGAATAGTGGCAGCAATGGCAATGTTGAACTGCTGCATGAAGAGTGCCGTCAGCATCTCATGGGCACAGAACCACAGGATGAATATCTGTTGGTACTTCGTAAACTGTGATTTGCGGATAGCCCAATAGAGAAACAGCGTTAAAGCTAAGCCCCATAACAGCAGTCCGATCCACTTCGGTCCGATAGCAAAGGGGGCAAAGAGCAATGAGAACAGCGGACCGTAGTGGTGAGAGTCACCATATTCCTCAGGATTAGGCAGATAGAGGTTCCAGCCTCTCACTGCATTCCAGAACGCTCCTCGGTAGATGAGGTAATTGTTGGCACGTGTCATCTTGGCCAGCCACATGATGATGGGCAGCAGCATCCACAAACCGAATAAAGTACGATAGTCGTGGAAGAACGGTTTTGCTAAAAAATCGGCTATTTTCTTCATACTGCGTGCAAAGATACATATATTATTTTGTTTTTTTACCTCATCGTCTGCTCTTTTTTTAAAAAAATGATGTACTTTTGCACTCAAAAGCAAAACATATGGAAATATCAGTTATCAGTCCTGTATATGGTGCTCCAACCCTTTTGCACGAATTAGTGAGGCAGATAGAGGAGACGGTTAGTAAGTTGACGCCCGATTATGAGATAATCTTAGTAGAAGATCATAGTCCCGATAATAGTCGTGAGATTATCACGGAGATCTGCCAGAAGAACAAGCGGGTGAAGGGTGTATTCTTGAGTCGTAACTTCGGACAGCAGTATGCGTTGAACGCCGGCTTTGACCTTTCGACAGGTAACTATGTAGTGACCTTAGACTGTGACTTGCAGAATCCGCCAGCCCAAATCAAAGATCTCTATGAGAAGATACTGGAGGGGTACGATATTGTGTTTGCCAGCAGGCAGAACCGTCCTGATAATTTCTTCATGACTCAAGGTTCGCATCTCTTTAACAAGTTGATGGGATTTCTGACGGATACCAGGCAGGACGAGTCACTTGCTGAGTTTGCTATCTATCGGCGTAAGGTGGTTGACGCGATGGCACAGATGGGCGACTATCGCCGTTATTACCCCCTGATGAACCAGTGGGTGGGTTTCAAGACGGCTAAAGTTCTTGTGAACCATGACGAACGGACTGACGGCAAGGAGTCATCTTACTCCATGCGTAAACGCATTGACCTTGCCGTAACGACAGCAGTATCGTTCAGCACTAAGTCCTTACGACTGATCGTCTATTTCGGAGTCGTTATCACTTTCCTTGCCATTCTTCTTGCCTTGTTCCTCGTCATAAAGACATTGGTGATGGGTATTGATGTCAGCGGATGGGTGACACTGTTCGTCTCTATGTGGTTTATCGCTGGAATTCTCGTAACGGTCATCGGTGTGGTTGCAGTCTATGTGGGCAATATCTTCGACGAGGTGAAGCATCGTCCCTCCTATATCATTGACGAAAAACTGAATTTTGAATGAATAAGAAAATTTTCTCCAACAAGTATTTTTGGTGGGGCTTGGGATTGATTATTGTTCTCATAGCCACCTCTGTGGAAGTGTTCCGAGGACGAAACACCAACTACTTTGATTATCAGGACTCAACCCGTATGTTCTGGGAAGGACTATCACCTTATAATCTGGAATATGCACAGGCACATCAGATCTACTTTCTCTACTCACCAGTGTTCAGCGTCATCTTTGCTCCAATCTTCTACCTGCCGTGGTGGTTGGG
>ONWA01000038.1 GCA_900321425.1 uncultured Prevotellaceae bacterium
CTCGCAAATCGGTGTGCCTCTGAGCGTGTGGTTGCTCAACGAACATACGGAGGTGGCCCTCTTTGAGGCAGGTATCAGTGAGCCCGACGAGATGGCGGCCCTGGCCGATATCATCCAACCTACCATTGGTGTGCTCACCTCCTTGGGGAGTGCCCATCAGAAGAATTTCCGTTCGATGGAAGAGAAATGTATGGAGAAGATGCAACTCTTTCATGGTGCGAAGGTTATCGCCTACAATAGCGACGACGATATCGTGAGCCGTTGTGTGCGACGGTCGGGCTTCAAGGGCGAGAAGATAGGATGGAGCCTCGAAAACAGTGCAGCCCCTCTATATATTAAAAAGGTGGAGCATAGTGCCGAGGGACATAGCATCGTTGACTATTGTTATCAGGGACACGACGCCTCCTATGAATTGCCTTTCTTCGATGAGGCCTCGCTGCAGTGTTCGTACGCCTGTGCTGCCGTAGCTCTCTATCTGGGACTCACCACTGACGAGCTAGCTACGCGAATGGCACAGCTCGAACCCGTCGCCATGCGTCTAGAGGTGAAGGAAGGACAACACGGGTGTGTGCTCATCAATGACTCCTACAATTCAGATATCAACTCGCTCGATATCGCCCTCGACTTCATGGCGCGTCGACTGTTATCTAATCGTCGTACACTCATTTTGAGTGATATCCACCAGAGTGGGATGGACTATGATGAACTCTACCGTCAGGTGAACGACTTGTGTCAGCAGCGAGGCATCACTAAACTGATTGGCATCGGCACGCGTATGGCCTCGAAGCGAGCTGTGATTACCGTGCCCGAGACCTATTTCTTTGCCACCACCGACGAGTTCCTTCGTAGTGAGGTGTTCCGCTCGCTGCACGATGAGCTGATCCTGATTAAAGGCGCTCGTGTGTTTGGCTTCGACCAGATCACAGAGCAACTGGAACAGAAGGTGCATGAGACCATTCTGGAAGTCAACCTGAATGCCGTTGTCGACAACCTGAACTATTTCCGCTCGTTCCTTAAGCCCGAGACAAAATTGGTCTGCATGGTCAAGGCCGATGCCTATGGTGCTGGCGCCGTAGAGGTGGCCAAGACCCTGCAGGATCATCAGGTAGACTATCTGGCAGTGGCAGTTGCCGACGAGGGTGTCACCCTGCGCCGCAATGGTATCACGCAGAATATCATGATTATGAATCCTGAGATGACCGCCTTCAAGACCATGTTCGACTACGACCTGGAGCCCGAGGTCTACTCTTTCCGACTGATGGATGCCCTCATCCGTGCGGCCGAGAAGCAAGGCATCACAGGATGGCCCGTACATATCAAGCTCGACACAGGTATGCATCGTCTGGGTTTTGATCCAGAAAAGGATATCGACGAGGTGATTCGTCGTTTGAAGAACCAGAACGCCATCATCCCCCGTTCGGTGTTCAGTCATTTCGTAGGCTCCGACAGCGATGACTTCGACCATTTCTCAGCCCAACAGTTTGAGAAGTTCGACAAGGCCAGTCGCAAACTCCAGTCGGCCTTCAGTCATAAGATTCTGCGCCACATGGACAACTCGGCTGCCATCGAGCATTTCCCAGAACGTCAGATGGATATGTGCCGGCTGGGCTTAGGACTCTATGGCGTCGACCCTCGCGATAATCGGATGCTGCATACGGTATCTACGTTGAAGACCACCATCCTGCAGTTGCGCCATGTGCCCAAGGACGAGACGGTGGGTTACAGTCGCAAGGGAGTGCTCACACGCGACAGTGTGATAGGAGCTATTCCGATAGGTTATGCCGACGGACTGAACCGTCATCTGGGACGTGGAGCATGCTATTGTCTGGTGAATGGACAGAAGGCACCTTATATCGGTAATATCTGTATGGACGTAGCAATGATCGACGTCACTGACATCCCCTGTCAGGAGGGGGATAGTGTGGAGATCTTTGGTGCTCACCTGCCTGTGACCGTCCTCTCCGATGTGATGGATACCATCCCCTACGAGGTGCTCACCAGTGTGTCTAATCGCGTGAAGCGTGTTTATTTCCAAGACTAGATGAAACGACTTGGGCTGTTGATATGCATGATTGCCATTTTGGCCGTTGACTCACGGGCAGTGAGTCAAGCATCTGATATGGTGCCCCAAGATTCCACAACCCTTCCTCGTCTTTCTGAGACTGAGCGTGTTCTTGAAAAAACGCTGAAAAAGGCGATGACAAAGGCGATGACAAAGATTGACACCATTGTCGGCAAAGGCGTCAACCGTCAGTATATCGAGATTCCCAAGCGCCCTTGGCAGGTGATTGTAAGGTCGAACCTGAACCAGGCCTCCATCGATATGTCGAAATCTCATCTTTTCTCCACTGAGAGCGGCTTAAGCGATATGTTCTCTTTCTCCCCGAGCTTCCGTACAAAAGTCATGACGTCGATAGGTGTATGGGCCGGCTATCGTGGCTATGGTATCGGTTTCTCCATGACACCAGGCAAAAAGGGTAGTTATGTCGTACTCAGTGCCCTTGGCGCAAGATACGGTGTACAGATTCGTTATCGTTCTTTCGATCAGAAGGTGGCAGATATCTCAACCAGTTCCTTTCAAGACTCTTACAGTAAAGAGGTAGAACTGAATCATCCCATCCATGTGAAGAGTTTCTTTGCAGAAGCCTTCTATCTCTTCAGCAGCAAACGGTTCTCTTACGCTGCTGCCTATGATATGTCGACCATACAGTTGCGGTCGGCTGGAACCTTCTTGGTCGGTGCCACCTGGTTTCAGTCTGACATCAATCTGACGGATACCGATGTGTTCTATATCATGTTGATGAATGGGATAGGACGTGTGAAGATGTGGCAGGGAAGTCTGGGCGGTGGCTATTCCTATAACTGGGTGCCCAAGAAAGGCTGGCTGGTGAATGTCACAGTGATGCCTACGCTGTCATTCCTGAATCGTATCAAATTCTTCCGCTATGACTATGAGCTTGTGGATATCAACGAAACGCCTATGAACATTAGCAACATCACCGATTCCCCAGCTATCGAGGAGTCTCATGGCTCAAGTGTCCGTCTCAATGTGGATGCCCGTGTATCAGTCACCTATAACTGGGAACGTTATTTCATCAATGTGATGGGGCAATATAATCATTTCAGATACAGGTATGCCGACCAGAACGGTGGCGTGAAAGACTGGTATATCAATGCCTCTTTGGGAGTACGTTTCTAAAAAAAATGAATAATTTTTTTGCATTGATTTTATTTTTTTCTTATCTTTGCAAACGATATGTGGAAAAAGGTTTTATTTTTTCTGTTACTAACTACTGTACTAATCTCTTGTTCCCCTGACAAGGTGAAACACAAGATTGGTGTGTCACAGTGTTCGGCTGACATTTGGCGCGACAAGCAGAATGCTGAACTGAAGATGGGCGCTTATTTTCATGAAAATGTTGAGTTGAAGTTCGCTGCCGCCTACGATAGCGATGAGCGACAAGTCCAGCAGATAGACAGTCTGGTGGATAGTGGCATCGACCTGCTGATTGTAGCCCCCAATCAGGTGCAGACCATCTCGCCCGCCATAGACCGTGCCTACGACAAAGGCATTCCTGTCATTGTGTTTGAACGAAAGACCAATTCACAGAAATACACCGCTTTCATTAGTGCCGACAACTATGAGATGGGGCATACGATGGGCGATTTTATAGAAAACCGTCTTCATGGTCAGGGTACTGTTCTGGAAATCAGAGGATTGGCAGGCTCTTCTCCCTCTATCGATCGTCACAACGGTTTTATGGAAAGCATCAAGGATGCACCAGGCATTAAGGTCGTGGGGTCGTTGCAAGGCGACTGGACGGAACCTACTGCCTATGAGGAAGCTAAGCGGTGGTTGGCCGACCATCAGGACGTACACGTTGACTTGGTGTTTGGTGCCAATGACCGTACGGCGATGGGCGCTCGTAAGGCGTTCTCCACATTGAATATTCATCCTTTACCCCTTTTCTGCGGTGTCGATGGTCTTCCAGGTAAGGATGGCGGTATCCAGTTGGTACGCGACTCTATTCTTGAGGCCTCCTATATCTATCCCACTCATGGCGACAGGTTGCTACAGCTTGCTGTGGATATCCTTGACGGCAAGCCTTATTCTAAGAAAACATTTCTCCAGAGTGCTATCGTTACCCATGGTAATGCTGATGTGCTACAGATGGAAAGCGAGGAAATTATGCGACAGGCAGCCCATCTGGAACAGTTGCACGAGAAAGCTGATACTTATCTTCGTGCCCTTGATGCACAACGGGTCATCACATGGTTGTCTATGGGCATCATAGCCCTTTTGTTAGTGTTATTAGTACTTTTCTATCTTTATCACCTTCGTAAAATCGCATTGCAGCATGAGCGTGTGGTCAATACTTTGTGGAATCTGCCAGAGCAACCAGCTCCTGTGAATGCAGACTCTTCGGAGACGGTTGAGGTCACAGAAGAGACTGTCGCACCTGAAAGTATAGACGATGCAGTGACGGATGAAACGGTTGATGAAACGTCGGATGAACCCGTTTCAGCCTTTTTTACTCGTTTCAAGGAAGTGATAGCGGCACGTTTGGAGGACAGCGAGGTAAGTGTAGAAGATCTGGCTTCCGATATGAACTTGAGTCGTGTACAACTTTACCGTAAAGTGAAAGCACTTACGGGCTCGTCGCCGGTAGAACTGCTACGAACCGCTCGCCTCAGTCGGGCCTACCATTTGTTGTTGACAACAGATAAAAGTGTTTCTGAGGTGGCTTATGCTGTAGGTTTTACAGCCCCCAGTTACTTCACCAAGTGCTTTAAAGAAGAATATGGTATGGTGCCTGGAGATGTCAGAAAGTAAGATTCTGTATCTTTTTTATCTTTTCGAACATTAAGAAATATCGTTCATTTTGTGGCAAAAATGTTACATTGCAACATATTTTGCACGGGATGAACGATATTTTTATCATAACCTATAAAATAGAAAATAATTTTGCGGCAAATTTGTTTAACATGAGTATTAACTAAAAACGTAAGGCAAATGAAACAAGCAAAACGAGTGTTTTTGAGTTTCCTGACTCTGATGCTGAGCACGCTGATGTATGCCCAGACTGAAATTTCAGGAACTGTTGTTGATGGCACTGGAGAAGCTGTCATTGGTGCAACAGTAATGGAGAAAGGAACGTCGAATGGTACAGTGACCGATTTCGACGGAAATTTCAAGTTAAAGGTAGCTGCCGGTAAGAAGTTAACCGTCTCTTACATCGGTTACCAGACACAGGAGGTAGCAGCCAAGAATGGTATGAAGGTGACGCTGCAGGACGACGCCCTCGCGCTCAACGAAGTGGTGGTCACTGGTTATACCACTCAGCGTAAGGCTGACTTGACGGGTGCCGTATCTGTTGTCAGTGTTGATGAGCTGGCTAAGCAGAACGAGAACAACCCCATCAAGGCCATGCAGGGACGCGTTCCTGGTATTAACATTTCCGCTGATGGTAATCCTTCTGGTGCTGCGGATGTACGTATCCGTGGTGTCGGAACGTTGAACTCAGGTGTACAGCCTCTCTACATCATCGACGGTGTGCCCACCACAGGAGGTATGCACGAGCTGAATGGTAATGATATCGAGTCCATTCAGGTGTTGAAGGATGCCGCATCGGCTTCTATCTATGGTTCGCGTGCTGCCAATGGTGTCATCATCATCACCACCAAGAAAGGTAAGGAAGGAAAGGTCAAGGTCGACTTCGATGCCAGCCTGTCTGTACAGACCTACGCTCACAAGATGGAGGTACTGAATGCTAAGGAGTTCGGACAGGTGATGTGGCAAGGCTATGTCAATGATGAGCTGGACCCCAACATGAATGGTCTGGGTTATCATTACGACTGGAGCTACAATAATATGGGTATCCCTGTGCTGAACAAGGTGACGATGAACAAGTATCTGGATGCGGCTGGTACTACTCCTGCTGCCGATACTGACTGGTTTAAGGAAACCACCCGTACTGGTTTTATTCAGCAGTATAATGTGGCTTTGAGCAGTGGTTCAGAGAGAAGCTCCGCTTATTTCTCTATCGGCTACTATAATAACAAAGGTATCGTCAAGGAGACCGACTTTAATCGTATCTCTGGACGTATGAACACCGAGTACAAGTTGCTGAAGGGTAAAGAGAATTACATTGTAACGATAGGTGAGCACTTCACACTGAACCGTACCAGTGAGGTGCAGTACCCAGGCGGATTCCTGGAGAATGTTCTGCAGTTCAACCCCTCACTGCCAGTACGTACGACGAATGGCTCTTATGCTGGACCTGTGGGAGGTTATCCCGACCGCGAGAATCCTGTTGCCCGTCTTGACCGCAACAGCGATAACCGCTATACCTATTGGCGTATGTTTGGTGATGCCTATATCAACATCAACCCATTTAAGAACTTCAATATCAAGTCTACTTTTGGTTTGGACTACAGTCAGAAGTCACAGCGTATCTTTACCTATCCTATTACAGAAGGTACGATCGCTAATCCTACCAACGCTGTTGAGGCTAAGCAGGAGCATTGGACCAAGTGGATGTGGAATGCCATTGCTACCTATAACTTGGAAATCGGTAAGCATCGTGGTGACGCCATGATCGGTATCGAGCTGAACCGACAGGATGATAAATGGTTTAGTGGTAAGGCATACGACTTCGCCGTACTGACCCCCGATTATATGTGGCCAGAAGCAGCTGTAGGCGAGACTGAAGTATATGGAAATGCTGGTGGTTTCTCACTGGTATCATTCTTTGGCAAGTTCAACTATACCTATGATGACAGGTATATGGCCAGCTTCACCCTGCGTCATGATGGTTCCAGCCGTTTTGGTAAGAACAATCGTTACGGTACCTTCCCCTCATTCAGTGCTGGTTGGCGTATCAGCCAGGAGAAGTTCATGAAGAACGTTAAGTGGATCGACAACTTGAAGTTGCGTGCTTCATGGGGACAGACTGGTAACCAGGATATCTCTAATATCGCGCGTTATACCATTTATATCAGTAACTATGGTGAGGCAGGATTCGGTGGTCAGAGCTTTGGTACAAGCTATGATATTGCCGGTACGAACGGCGGACAGCAGTTGCCAAGTGGTTTCAAGCGTACCCAGTTGGGTAACGATAACCTGAAGTGGGAGACCACTACACAGACCAACCTTGGACTTGACTTCGGCCTGTTCCATAACTCACTCTACGGATCATTCGAGTGGTATTACAAGAAGACAAAGGACATTTTGGTCTTCATGCCAGGTATTGCTGCGATGGGTGAAGGTGCTGACCAATGGATTAATGCCGGTGAAATGAAGAACACGGGTATCGAGTTCAATATCGGCTATCGTGGAAAGATTGGAAAATTCTCTTATGACATTACTGGTAATATAGGAACTTATCGTAACGAAATCACTAAACTTCCTGAGACATTAGCAGCAAACGGCCTGTATGGTGGTAATGGTGTAAAGAGTGTTGTTGGTCATCCGATGGGTGCTCAGGTGGGCTATATTTATGATGGTATCTTCAAGAGCCAGGAGGAAATCGACAATCATGCCGTTCAGAATGGAGCTGGTTTAGGTCGTATCCGTTGGAAGGACCTGAACAGTGATGGCGTCATCAATGAGCTCGATCAGGATTGGATTTACTCTCCTGTGCCTGATTTTACATGGGGTCTCAACATTTACCTCCAATATAAGAACTTCGACTTTACCATGTTCTGGCAAGGTGTACAGGGCGTAGATGTGATCAGCGACCTGAAGAGAGAGACCGACCTCTGGAGTGGTCTGAATATTTCTAACCTGAATAAGGGCCGTCGTCTGCTTGACGCTTGGAGTCCAGCTAATCCCGATTCCAATATTCCTGCTGTCAGCACGATGGATAATAACAACGAGAAGCGCGTTTCTTCTTACTTTGTTGAGAACGGATCGTTCGCCAAGTTGCGTACTATTCAGTTAGGTTACAACTTCCCCCGGAAGATTGTTGACAAGATGCGTCTGTCAAAACTCCGTATGTATCTGTCTGCTCAGAATCTGTTGACGATTAAGAGTAAGAACTTCACGGGTGTGGATCCTGAGAACGCCAACTTCGGATATCCTATTCCTCTTAATGTTACGTTTGGTCTCAATGTTTCATTCTAAATCTTTGCAATCATGAAAAAAATATTAAATATTATCTGTGCATTCATTGTGGTTGGCGGCTTTACTGCCTGCGAGAGCTTCCTTGATGATCATACGCCACAGGCAACACTTAGCGATGAGCAAGTGAAGGTTCCTGAGAATGCGGAAGCAATGGCAGTGTCTGCATATGCCATTTTCACTTCAGCTGAGGATATTAACTCCTCCTTCTCTATGTGGAACTTCGATGTACGTTCTGATGATGCCTATAAAGGTGGTAACGGTACCAGCGATGGTGACGTATTCCATCAGTTAGAGGTACAGCAGGGTGTGTTGACCACCAACTGGAATATCAACGATATGTGGGTACGTTTGTACAAATGTATTTCACGTGTTAACAGTGCTATTGCCCTGCTCAATGAGAGCAATTATAATATGAAGGAGCAGCGTCTTGCTGAGATGAAGTTCCTGCGTGCCTATGGACATTTTCTGCTCAAGCGCTTGTACAAGAATATCCCGTTTGTGACCAACGAGAATCTTACTTACGAGCAGTATAATGAACTTTCTAATACTGAATATAGCAATAATGAGGGTTGGGAGGTGATTATCGATGACTTGATGGATGCTTTTAACACTTTACCTGAGACACAGGCAGAGAAGGGACGTCCTACCAAGGCTTCCGCTGCTGCTTTCCTGGCAAAGGTATATCTTTATAAGGCTTACCGTCAGGATGATGAAAACAGCAACCAGGTGACGAGCATCAATCAGCAGGATTTGGAGAAGGTGATTGAATTCACCAACCCCAATCTCTATGAACAACACTATGATTTGGAATCAGATATCCATAACAATTTCCGTCCTGAAGAGCAGTATGAGAATGGTGTGGAAAGTATCTGGGCCATCCAGTATTCACGTAACGACGGTTCTACCTATGGTAACCTGAACTGGAGCTATGGTCTGATTCCACCCAATATCCCTGGTGCTACGGATGGTGGTTGTGATTTCTACAAACCTTCACAGAATCTGGTCAATGCCTATCGTACTGGAGCTGATGGTCTGCCTTTGATGGATACTTTCAATAATAAAGACTATGACATGACCACAGACAACGCCGATCCACGTCTTTTCCTTACCGTTGGAATCCCAGGACTTCCTTATATGTTCAATAAGAACTTTATGATGGAAAAGACCGCTATCTGGAGCCGTTCAAACGGACTTTATGGCTACAATGTAACCTTGAAGCAGAACGTAGATCCCGCCCTGATTGGTACATACCTGATCAAGGGTAGCTACTGGGCATCCAGCATGAACCGTATCGTTTTCCGCTATGCTGACGTGCTCTTGGAACGTGCCGAGGCATACGCTCAGCTGGGACAGACTGATCAGGCTATTAAAATCGTTAACCGGCTTCGCACTCGTGCCGCTTCCAGTACGCAGATGATTGGCAACTATCCTTCGCTCTATGGCGTGAAGTTCTATATTGCTAACTATAAGGGTAGCTACACGAAAGAGGAGACGATTAAGATTGTCAAGATGGAACGCCGACTGGAATTGGGTATGGAGTGTGAGCGCTTCTTCGACCTGGTTCGTTGGGGTGAAGCTGCTACGGTGCTGAACAAATACTTTGCAGAGGAGCGTGACAACTGCGCTATTTATAATGGTGCACACTTCACTGCCAATAAGGATGAGTATCTGCCTATCCCATTTGAGCAGATCTCTGCCTCTAACGGTCATTATACGCAAAATATTGGTAACTGGTAATGAAATAGAAAAATGATGAAGACAAAAATTTTAAATATCATAAGTGCTATCGCTCTTGTCTTTGGTTTTGTGGCATGTTCGGATGATCATGTGAGCGATTTGCAGTTGAGGGGTGATTGTATGATCGAAGCCATCTCTCTCGATAACTTTGAGGGAAAAATAGATCTTGCTTCACGTAGCATCGTGGTGCGTCTGCCTGAGGTTTACGAGACATCGGCCATGAAAGTGACTGAGCTGAGTATCTCTGACGGTGCTACCTGTAATGTGGAACAGGGAGAGACATTGAATATGGATGCTGCAAAGGTGCTGCATGTGACGAATGGTGATGTTTTCCTGGACTGGACACTGTCTGTGCTCCATGATGAGGCTCGTATCACTTCGTTCACCATCAACGATGTCTATACAGGAACCATCGATCAGGATGCGAAGACCATTACGGTCTATGTACCTGCTACGATTGGTCTGACAGACCTTGTACCTACGATTGTCTATAGTGCCAATGCAACGATTACGCCTGCTTCGGGTGTGCCACAAGATTTCACGAATCCAGTGACCTATACCGTGAAGAACAATTCGGCTGAGAGCACATATACGGTTACGGTTATCGCTATCGACAAGCCAAAGGCTCTCTTCGTAGGTTCGGCTTCATCACTGAATGACCTTGATCCAGAGGCTAAGAAGGCTTGTGAATGGATGCTGAGCAATGTGCCTAACTCACTGTATGCATCGTTCGCTGACCTGCGTGCTGGAACGTTAGACCTCTCTGAGTGTAAGGTGATCTGGTGGCACTGGCATATGCAGCCTGCTGTTGATGGTCACGACCAGTTTGTGGCTAAGGGTACTGATGCGCTCGATACCAAGAACGAGTTGCGTCAGTTCTATGAGAATGGCGGTTCGTTGCTGCTCACACGTTACGCTACCAACCTCGCTTCATTCATCGGTGCTACAGGCGATGATGACTGGACAACACCTAACAACTGCTGGGGTAATGAAGAGGAGAGCGCAGAGCTCTGCGGTGGTCCTTGGGACTTCGTCAAGTGGGGTGCTCAGGCTAACCATCCGCTCTATGAGGGTATCATTGCTGGCGATGATCCTAACCGCGTTTACTGTACGGATGCCGGCTACCATATCACTAACTCTACAGCTCAGTACCATATTGGCACAGACTGGGGGGGTTACGACAACTATGATGTTTGGCTGAATCGTACAGGCGCTACCATCCTTGGCGTTGGTGGTGACGGCGCGATCGTAGCTTGGGAGTATCCTGCCCACAACGGCAAGGGTGGAATCATCTGTATCGGTTCCGGCTGCTACGACTGGTATTCATACAAGTATGAGGATGGCTATGTGGAGAAATTCCATAAGAACATCGAGATAATGACTAAGAACGCATTTAATTACTTAATGAAATAATCATGATGAAGACGAAGATATTTTCAACGTTCGCTCTCATGCTGTCAGCTTTCGCGCTGACAGCGTGCAGCGAAGACACATTTGGTCCGGATCCCTCAAAGGACTGGGCAGGTACTACCACATTCTTCAACTCTACCGACGAGAAGGGCTTCCTTACCTATTATAACCCTGCGATCGGACGTTGTGGTGACCCCATGCCGTTCTATGATCAGAAGGAGGGTGAGTTCAAGGTGCTCTATCTGCAGGAGTATGAGCCGAATGGCCCTTGCTACCATCCATTCTGGGGTATTGCCACTGAGGATGGTGCCAACTATGAGATGCTGGGTGAGGTGTTACCTACCGGTCAGTCGATTTATGAGGCTGATGCATCGCTCGGAACAGGTTGCGCGGTCTATAACGAGCAGGACGGTCTGTATTATATCTACTATACGGGTCATACATCCAAAGAGGTGGTGATGCGTGCTACTTCTGCCGACTTCAAAACATGGACGAAGGATAACGACTGGATGATCAAAGGTGAGGACTACGGCTATTCAGCCAAGGACTTCCGCGACCCTCAGGTGTTCAAGATTGATGACGGCACATGGCGTATGGTGATTGCCAGCAACCTGAGATTTGCCGAGTTTAAGTCTACCGACCTGAAGAACTGGGAGCATGTTGGCTCATTCCCCATGATCTGGGACCGTATGTGTGAGTGTCCTGATGTGTTCAAGATGGGCGACTACTGGTATCTGGTGTATAGCGAGGGATACAGAGCTCCTTGGAGCCGTAAGGTGAAATATATGATGGCCAACAGCTATGACGAGTTGAAAGCCTGCTTCAATGATCCAGGTGCTCACTGGCCAAAGGACGGAAAGGAGGGTGTGCTCGACAGCCGCGCTTTCTACGCTGGTAAGACTGCCTCCAACGGAACCGATCGTTACATCTGGGGTTGGTGTCCTATCCGTGTGGGATCTTCCATCTTCGAAAAGAACGTCAACGTCGGTGCGGCTAGTGAGCCTGCATGGGCTGGTGCACTGGTATGTCACAAGATTATTCAGCATGCTGACGGTACCTTGACTTTGGGTGCAGTGCCTGCTATCGCTGAAAAGTATGACCATGAGCAGGATGTGGTCGTGATGGAGAGCAATGGATACAGTGATGGTGTACTCTCTGGTGACGATGCCTACGTGCTCTTTAACCGACTGGGATATCAAAATCATATCTCTATGAACATCAAGACTTCCAACAACTGGGATAAGTTCGGCATCTCACTGGTGCGCGGTACAGACTCGAAGAAGTACTATACTATGGTGGTAAATCCTGAAACGGAGAATAACCGTAAGGTGAATTTCGAGGAAGAGGGTGCAGAAGGTAAGGGCTTTATTGAAGGTATCGACGGCTATTGGTTCGACCGTCCTTCTGACAATGTCTACCATATCGATATCTATACCGATAATAGTGTGATGGTGATGTACATCAACGACAAGGTATGCTACACCCAGCGCATCTATGGTATCCAGAAGAACTGCTGGAGTATCAACAACTATGGTGGTACGATTACCATCAGCGATGTTGAAGTGAGCTGGCAGTAAGTGATATTCTTACAACAAATCGTTCAATGTAGCTGAAAAATGTTACATTGAACGATTTCTCTTATTTTATGAAACGTATATTATCATCGCACGAGCGACAATCGATTAATTTTGCAATTGGAAATTTTAATTAAGTATTCATTTTTAACTAAAAGCGTATGAAGAAAATATTTTTACTCGGAATGCTCTTTGCAGCTACAGTTTGTAACGCACAGGTAGTTGTATGGGATGGCACAGACAAGGAAGTCGATTCTGATGGTGGGTTCTGGAATCGTGCAGAACCTACTGTTGTTGATGAAGAGGGCAATAAGATCATGAAGTTCACACTGAAAGCTAATCCTGGTGGTTGGGACAAAGAACATTGCAACTTTGCCCTTCCTTTGGGTGATGTTGACTTCAAGGCTCTGCGTCGTATGACCATGCGTGTTAAGATGGCTGTCAATCACAATGTGTTGGTAAAGATTGTCAAGGACGGTGACGGTGGCTATAATACCGGACGACTGTTCTGGTGTGGGAACCCTAATGAGTGGAATATCCTCACTTTCGAGTGGGCAGTTGGTCCTGAGAGCGGCAAGATTGTTGATACAGGTAATACAGTGCTTGAGATATGGCCCTTTGAAGAAGGCGATGCATTATCCAATGTCGGACAAGTTGTATATATTGACGATATCAAGTTTGAAGAGCCTATGGTCAATGGAAAGGGTATTCGTTCCTGTGCAGACAACTCATTGGCTGCTGAAGTCAAAGTAACTGGTGTTATTGGTAAGGGAAAATATCAGAATACATGGGGTGATCCTTGGAAAGAAGAAGCCTATGATGACTATGCTCTCATTGCACAGAAGCTGGCTCCTACAGCTACAAAACTTGATGTCAGTGAGGCTAGTTGTTGGGATGAGGACTGGTCTGCTATTCAGGCAAAGTGTCCTGGTATCAATATCGTCACCGATGCTACCAGCATTGATGGCATAAAGACACAGGAAACCTCTGCCGAGGGTGAGTACTTCAACCTCAATGGTCAGCGTGTAGCACATCCTAACAAGGGCTTGTACATCGTCAATGGCAAGAAAGTGATTGTTGGAAAATAAGCAGTTTGTTTTTAAATAGTGTTTCAGAATTCTGCCCAGGTGTCAGTGATGATGCTTGGGCAGACTGTTTCTGATGAAGGCAAAAGAAACGTTCAATGCTGACATTTTTGTTGCAATGAACGTTTTTTCTTATTGTTTGTATCATAATTGATAGTTGTTCATTAGGAAAAAGATTAACTTTGCAGCACATTATTAATAATTAAAAACATAAAAGTAAATATGAAAAGGTGGTTTTTGACACTGATGACAGTGATGTCGTTCGGACTGATGAGTGCACAAGTGTCTCCAGCGATTTTAGGAGACAGTCATGCGATGTTAAAAGTGAATCAAGCAAAGAAGTACCTGTTACTCCCTGTGCAGGAAACAGAGGATATCGCAGCTATCAGCGTGCTGGATAATCAAAACAACATGGTGCAGAGGCTGAACGTGAAACTGGCCATCGACCGAGTAGACTATTTCGTGCCTTATGAGTTGAAAGGTGCCTGTCTGCTGGATATAGAATTTCATGGTGATCGTCGTCAGAAAGGTGCAGTAGGGGAGTTCGTCTGCTGGAAAGAGATGAAACTTTCTGATACCTTTGATACGACAAATCGTGAGCGGTTCCGTCCGGTATATCATCATACTCCACTGTATGGATGGATGAACGATCCCAACGGAATGTTTTATAAAGATGGGGTGTGGCATCTCTATTATCAGTGGAACCCTTATGGCTCTCAATGGGAAAATATGCATTGGGGACATAGTACAAGCACTGACCTGATTCATTGGGAGCATCAGCCGATGGCACTCGAGCCCGACTGGTTGGGTAGTATCTTCAGTGGCTCGTGTGTGACAAAGGGTGATGAGGTCGTTGCTTTCTATACATCAGCCGGACACCATCAGACACAGTCGATGGCTGTTTCAAGAGACGGTGGCCGTACGTTCAAAAAATTCAGTGGCAATCCAGTGCTGACCACCAGCGATGTGCCAGACTTCCGCGACCCACGTCCTTTCTGGAATGAGGATATCCATGCCTGGAATCTTATTCTGGCAGCTGGTCAGGAGATGCGTATTTACTCATCAAAGAATCTGGAAGACTGGAAATACGAGAGTTCCTTCGGTAAGGAGTACGGCAATCATGGTGGTGTGTGGGAATGTCCTGACTTGTTTAAGATAGACGATAAGTGGGTGCTGCTGTGTAATATCAACCCCGGTGGCCCTTTCGGTGGTTCGGCAACGCAATATTTCGTTGGCCAGTTCGATGGTCATAAGTTTACTTGTGAGTCAATGCCAAAGGTTACGAAGTGGCTCGACTATGGCAAGGATCACTATGCCACCGTATCGTTCTATAATGCCCCTGAGAACAGAAGGGTCGTGCTGGCGTGGATGTCTAACTGGCAATATGCCAACCAGGTGCCCACGAAGCAGTATCGCTCCTCTAACTCTATCCCTCGCGACTTGGGATTGTTCACCTGTCGTGAAGAAACATATGTTAGTGTACGACCTTCGAAAGAGATGCTGGCCGCACGTGGCGCCAAGCTGAAGAAACCAACGGAAGCTTGTGAACTTGTTGTGGATTTGAAAGGACAGACGGAAATAGTCCTGTCGAATTCTAAGGGTGAGCAGGTTGTCATGACCTACGATGGACAGAAGCAAGTGTTTACAATGGATCGTAGCCAAAGCGGAGATACCAGCTTTAGTGAGGCGTTCCCTTGTACGACCGTGGCACCAACCTATGGTGTGGTCCGTCAGTTGCGGATCTTTATCGACCGTTGCTCTATCGAGGTGTTCGATACAGACGGTAAGATGGCAATGACCAATCTGGTATTCCCCTCAGAGCCCTATAGTATGTTGAAGGTGAAGGGCGGAAAAGCAACCATCTATGAACTTCATGTGAATTAAATCATTCAATCTAAAGCAATATGAATAATCAAAACAAATCTATTTATCTTGTACCCGTGATGCTCAGCTTTTTCTGCATGGGCTTCGTGGATTTGGTGGGTATTGCCTCCAATTATGTAAAGGAAGATTTGGGACTTTCTGATTCAGTAGCCAATGTGTTCCCTTCCTTAGTATTCTTCTGGTTCCTTATCTTCAGTGTCCCCACGGGTATGCTGATGAACAAGATTGGGCGTAAGAACACGGTGCTGCTGTCGCTGGTAGTGACTGTCGTGTCGCTCATCATACCGCTGTTTGGTAACTCCTTCGGTATCATGCTTGTGGCTTTCTCGCTGCTGGGCATCGGCAACGCCTTCATGCAGACCAGTATCAATCCGCTAGCCATGCTGATTATTGGCGATAAGAACTTGGCATCGACGCTGACCTTCGGACAGTTCGTCAAAGCCATCGCCTCATTCTTGGCTCCTTATCTGGCGATGTGGGGTGCCACGCAGGTGATTCCCACCATGGGCTACGACTGGCGTGTGCTGTTCCTAGTTTATTTCGTCATCGGTGTGTTGTCGACCATCCTGCTGTGGGTAACACCTATCCAGGAAGATCTGGAGAGCAAGAAGAATGAGAAGGGACTCGTCACTGAGTTCGTGGACTGTTTGCGACTGCTGGGTAAGCCCATCGTGCTCCTGTCGTTCTTGGCTATCGTCTGCCACGTAGGTATCGACGTAGGCACCAATACTACGGCACCGAAGTTGCTCATGGAACGTGTGGGCATGACGCTCAACGAGGCTGCCTTTGCCACTTCACTGTACTTTATCTTCCGTACCATCGGTGCCCTGACAGGAAGTTTCTTCCTGCGTGTGCTGAAAACCCGTTGGTTCTTCATCATCTGTATCACTTGCATGGCGCTGTCGATGGTGGGTATGTTCTTCGGTACGGAGCAATGGGAACTGTACGTGGCCATCGCACTGGTGGGCTATGGCAACTCGAACGTGTTCTCAATGGCCTTCTCGGAGGCTCTGCTGACGGTGCCAGAGAAACAGAACGAGGTATCGGGTCTGATGATTATGGGACTCTTTGGCGGTACCATCTTCCCATTGATTATGGGCTTCTGCAGTGATGCTGTCGGTCAGGCTGGTGCCGTAGCTGTCATGGCTATCGGCGTTATCTACCTCTTTACCTATATTCCTCAAGTGAAACACTAATCTAAAAGAAATATGAACAAACGTTATGTTGTAGGACTCGGAGAAGTCCTGTGGGATGTACTTCCCGATGGAAAAAAACTGGGTGGCGCACCCGCCAATTTTGCTTATCATGCTGGGCAATTCGGACTTGATACCCTTGCTGTCAGCGCATTAGGCAAGGATGCTTTGGCCGACGAGACCATTGCTGCTCTGGATGAGCGTGGTTTGAAATATCTGTTACCCCGTGTGGATTATCCTACTGGAACCGTGCAAGTAACACTTACCGTTGACGGAATTCCTACTTACGAGATTAAGGAGAATGTGGCATGGGACAATATCCCCTATACTCCTGAGTTGGCCGAGATTGCCAGCAATTGTCGTGCAGTCTGTTTTGGCTCTCTGGCACAGCGTAATGTGACATCGTGGGCAACTATTCGTCAGTTCCTTGACAATACTCCTACCGATTGTTTGAAAGTTTTTGATATCAACTTGCGTCAGCAGTTCTATACCAAAGATGTGATCGAAGAGTCGTTGAAGCGCTGTAATATCCTGAAGATCAACGATGAAGAGTTGGTTATTATTAAGCGTATGTATGGTTATGACGACCTTGATATGCGTGGCATCTGTGAGAAGATACTGGCGGATTATCAGTTGAAGATGTTGGTGTTGACTTGTGGAACTAACGGCTCCTATGTGTTTGCACCAGGACTTACCTCATTCCAGGAAACGCCTAAGGTAAAGGTGGCTGATACTGTTGGTGCTGGAGATTCCTTTACTGGTTCTTTCTGTGCCTCCATCCTCAACGGCAAATCTCTGGAAGAGGCTCACCGCAAGGCTGTTGCCGTTTCGGCTTTCGTCTGCACACAGAATGGTGCTATGCCGAAATACCCAGTAGATTTATTAAAAGAGTGATTCCGTCAGGTATCCCCTCCCGTTTTGATATACACCCCAAAAGTTAGACAAAAAACTTTTGGGGTGTATGATGTTAAGATGTTTTTCAGGCAAATTCATGCATTTTTTATCCCGATAGTCTTTTCATTCGAAAAAAATATCTAAATTTGCACAGAATTGCGGGAAATCGCATGGAAATCTGCTAAAAACAAATTATAAAACATATCTATGGAACAAGTTTTCAGTTACATTATCGGATTAGGCGCTGCAGTGATGATGCCTATTATCTTTACCATTTTGGGTGTATGTATCGGCATTAAGTTCTCGAAAGCATTAAAATCCGGTCTTTTTGTGGGTGTAGGATTTGTGGGTCTTAGTATCATCACGGCCCTACTTGTTGACACCATGTCTCCAGCTTTGTCGAAGGTGGTAGAAATCTATGGCCTCGAGCTGCAAGTGTTTGATATGGGTTGGCCAGCAGCTGCCTCAGTAGCCTATAATACGCTGGTAGGCTCTTTTATCATTCCAGTATGTCTTGGTGTCAATCTCGTGTTGCTCCTTTTGGGATGTACACGGACAGTGAATATTGACCTGTGGAATTATTGGCATTTTGCCTTTATTGGTGCTGTGGTTTATTTCATGACTGACTCCATCGCATGGGGATTCTTTGCCGCTATTATCTGCTATATCGTTACGCTTGTTTTGGCAGATATTACTGCTAAGAAGTTTCAGAAATTCTATCCAGGAATGGATGGTATCTCTATCCCACAGCCTTTCTGTCAGGGATTCATGCCTTTTGCTGTCGCCATCAACAAAGTACTTGACTATGTTCCTGGAATTAACAAGGTGAATATCGATTCTGAGGGAATGAAGAAAAAGTTTGGCCTCTTTGGTGAGCCGCTTTTCTTAGGTGTCCTGATTGGTATCATTATCGGATGTCTGGCTTGTAGAGATTGGGACGAGATAGTCAACAACATCCCCGTGACCTTGCAGATTGGTATTAAGATGGGTGCAGTGATGGAGTTGATTCCACGTATTACTTCGCTCTTTATTGAAGGTCTGAAGCCTATTGCTGAGGCCACGAAAGAGCTGATAGCTAAGAAATTTGGTGAAGATAAGGAGTTGTATATCGGTATGTCACCAGCACTCGTTATTGGTCATCCCACGACATTGGTGGTTTCCTTGCTGCTCATTCCAGTCACACTCGTACTGGCTGTTGCGCTACCTGGTAACCAGTTCCTGCCATTGGCATCATTGGCTGGTATGTTCTATGTCTTTGTGATGATTCTTCCTTACACCAATGGTAATGTGTTGCGTTCATTCATCATCGGACTGGTGATGATGGCTATAGGTCTCTATTTCGTTACATGGATGGCAGGCGACTTTACCAGTGCTGCCCATGCAGTAGCAGCTATCCATCCTGACGATAAGACCGTTCAGGTACCGGCTGGGTTCCAGGCTGGTGCACTCGACTTTGCCTCTAGTCCGCTGTCAACACTCATATACGCTTGTATGAAGTATATGTCGTATATTGGTGCTGCCATACTGACATTGCTCACGCTGGCACTGGTCGTATGGAATCGTATGCGTATGAATAAGAAATTATCAAATTAAAATAATTCATGTCATGAAAAAGTTTTTTGCAGTTGCTGCTCTTACTCTTGTTGCTTTGAGCGCCAATGCTGCTGAGCCCGATCGCTATGTGGGCTGTCAGCACGTAAAATTCCAAACAGCCTGTCATCCTGAGGATGTAAAGCACTACGACACGAAGTTGCTCCGTGAACGTTTTGTGATGGAGAAGGTGATGGCTGCAGACTCTATCCTCCTGACCTATTCACACTATGACCGTTTCATCTTTGGTGGTGCGATGCCAGTGAACAAAACCTTGAAATTGGAGAATTTCTGGGAACTTGGATTGGATGTCGACAAAGGCATCAAGGAGAAATATTTCCTTTATAATCGTGAGCTTGGTGTCGTGAATTGTGGTGAAGGCGATGGTATTGTCATCGTTGATGGCAAAGAGTATGCGCTCTCACCCAAAGAAGCCCTTTATATCGGACGTGGCCATGTGGCTAAGGACAAAGATGTGAACAAAGAAGTACTCTTCCGTTCCAAGGATGCTGCTAAGCCCGCCAAGTTCTATCTGAACTCAGCTACAGCTCATCAGCACTACAAGACGCAGTGGATCACTCTCGACGGTCGCAAAGGCTCTTTGAAAGCTGCTGTCTGGGGACCTGTAGGAACCGTTGAAGAGGCTAATAACCGTACGGTGTATAAGCTGATTGTTAATGATGTGTTGGAGGAAGGACCCTGTCAGTTGCAACTTGGTTTAACTCAGTTGAATCCAGGTGCTGTATGGAATACCATGCCACCTCATACCCATGGTCGTCGTATCGAAGCATATTACTATTTCAACCTGCCCGAGGGACAGACCATCTCTCATGTGATGGGTGAGCCACAGGAGAGTCGTAATGTATGGCTTCACAATGAGCAGGCTATCATGTCGCCTGAGTGGTCTATCCATGCTGCTGCAGGAACTTATTACTACACCTTTATATGGGGTATGGCAGGTGAGAACCTCTATTACAACGACAAGGACAATATCCCTGTAATTGATATCAAATAACTAAAACAAATGATAAAATTATGAGTGCAGTACAAACTACTAAGATGTCCAGTTGGCGCTGGGTCATCTGTGCGTTGCTATTCTTAGCAACAACGGTCAATTACATGGACCGTCAGGTTCTTTCCCTTACCTGGAAAGACTTTATCGCTCCTGAATTTCATTGGAATGATAATGACTATGGTACGATTACGGGATGGTTCTCTATCTTCTATGCTATTGCAAACCTCTTCGCTGGAAAGTTCATCGACTGGATGGGTACGAAGAAAGGTTATCTGATTGCCATCTTCGTTTGGTCTACCGGTGCCGTGTTACACGCTGGTTGCGGCTGGGTGGCTATGAATATAGAAGGTTATCACTCTATTGCGGAATTAGGACAGCTGTCAGGTGATGCTGCTGTAGCGCTGGCCACCATCTCAGTATGGCTCTTCCTCTCCTGTCGTCTGATTCTTGCATTAGGTGAGGCAGGAAACTTCCCCGCTGCCATCAAGGTGACCGCTGAGTATTTCCCCAAGAAAGACCGTGCTTTTGCTACTTCGCTTTTCAATAGTGGTGCTTCTGTAGGTGCTCTTGCTGCTCCTGCCACCATTCCTCTCTTGGCTCGTGCCTGGGGTTGGGAGATGGCCTTTATCATTATTGGTGCACTCGGATATGTCTGGATGGCATTGTGGGTGTGGGCTTATGACAAGCCTCATAAGAATAAGCGTGTGAATCAGGCTGAGCTTAATTATATCGAGCAGGATGTTGATATCGCTGAGGTGCAGAATAAGCAGGAGGCTAAAGAGGAGAAGACCATTCCGTTCTGGCAGTGCTTTACTTACAAACAGACATGGTCGTTTATCGTGGGTAAATTCATGACCGATGGTGTTTGGTGGTTCTTCCTGTTCTGGGCACCAGCTTACTTCAGTGATCAATACGGATATACTTCTGACTCTGCGATGGGTATCTCCTTGATTTTCGTTCTCTATGCTATCTGTACTATCCTTTCATTTGGTGGAGGATACCTGCCAAAGATTTTCGTTGAGAAATACGGCATGAATCCCTATGCCGGTCGTATGCGTGCGATGTTGATCTTTGCCTTCTTCCCCTTGTTAGGTCTGTTGGCTCAGCCGCTTGGTGTATACAGTGCTTGGTGGCCTGCTATCCTGATTGGTTTGTTAGGTGCTGGTCATCAGTCATGGAGTGCCAATATCTTCTCTACTGTAGGTGATATGTTCCCCAAGTCAACTATTGGTACCATTACGGGTATTGGTTCGATGGCTGGTGGTGTGGGTTCTTTCCTCATCAACAAGGGCTCAGGTATGTTCTTCACATGGGCAGATGATTTGAGTATCGATAAAGTGGGTGTTGAGAATGCTTTCCAGTTCTTTGGTTTCGATGGTAAGCCTGCAGCTTACATGGTTGTCTTCTGTATTTGTGCGGTAGCCTACCTGATTGGTTGGTGCATCATGAAGATCCTCGTTCCAAAGTATAAGCCAATCGTTCTCGAGTAAATCTTGAGAAAGTGCGAAAAAAATGAGTGTGTCAATGATTGGCACACTCTTTTTTTTATGATTTCAACTTGAATGAATTTTCTATGCTGCTCAGTTCTTCATGGAAGGCCTTATCCACTTTTAGCCGTTGCTCAATGGTGCTACAGCTACGTGAAGCTGGCATCTTTGTGTATTTCTGTGCCAGATACATGGACACCTGACGTACGATGACATAATCATGCTTACGACTGCGACTGAATACATTCTGCTGAGATACCTGATAGTGATTGCACACTTTCTCCAAGATATCGTCAACAGTCAACGGGTGATTGTCTACCTTTACAGCGCGTTTGATGACTCTTTCTGCTAATCGCATATCGATATTGGAGTTATAAACCACTGAATAGGCTAATAATGAGTTGACAACACCTTTCAGATCTCGCACACTTCCATTGGCAGTTTCAGCAATAAATTGAATGACATCCTCAGGTATTTTCAGTCCATCACGACGACACTTAGAGTTTAGAATATCTATACACAACTGTGTATTTGGTTTCTCTAGTTCTGCTATCAATCCACATGAGAAACGTGTAAGCAGACGGTCCTTCATTCCTTGCAGATCTACCGGTGGACGGTCACTGGCAAGGATAATCTGTTTGCCATTACGGAACAGATGGTTGAAGATATAGAAGAAGGTATCCAGCGTCTTGGGTGAATTGGCCCACTCCTGAATATCATCCACAATCAGTACGTCAATCGTCTGATAGAAGTTGATAAAGTCGTTGGTGATATTCCTGCGTACTGCATCGGTATATTGCACTTGGAAAAGACGCGCACTGACATAAAGGACTCTCTTAGCCGGATACATCTCCTTGCACTTCACACCAATTGCATTGATGAGGTGAGTCTTTCCACAACCTGAGGGACCATAGATGAAGAACGGATTAAACGTCGATTTACCAGGATGCTCTGCGATGGTGATACCTACCGTACGAGGCAGTTTGTTGCTATCTCCCTCAATAAAGTTATTGAATGTCTTGTGGATATCCAATTGAGGGTTGAGCTCTTGGGCAGGCGTAGCACAGTCGAGTACACTTGGTGCTTGGTTGGCACGTTGTGTTGCAGGGGCTGGGTCGATCATAGTAGGCTCTTGAGCTTCAACATCCTGTGAGAGGTTATGTGCCTTGTCGGTAACAATACGATAGGTAAGACGAACCTTTGTCTTGAAGCATCGCTCCAGAACCTTGCTTAACAGAGCCACATAGTGCTGCTCCAAGTACTCATAGACATAAGGACTTGGGAGCTGAACCAATAACGTCTTCTCTTCTTCCGAATAGGACTCGAAGACAATCGGCTCGAACCATGTTTTAAACTGCTGCTCTGTGACATTTGCCCGTATCAGTCGGAGACATTCTGCCCAAAGCATCTGATAACTCTGTTTCACCATATTATATTTCGATACGTATGTTGGTTAGTAACAAACGTGATGCAAAGGTCGGAATTTTTTTTGAAATACACAAATAGTTATATGTGTAGTCTGAGATGTGACACACACGTAACTGACTAATAATTCGAGGCTTAGGGTGTTTCACACTTTTTCTCATAAAAGCAGGGATTTGCATAATTGCAAACCCTTGAAAATCAAACAATTACTTTTTATGATTTTGCACTTTCGTTGAAATTGTTCTATTCTTTTTTGTTTATCTAATCGTTAAGAAAATCAGCACTTTACGCCATTCCTCTGTTGCATTTTTCGGCACGGCACTTATTTAGACAAAATAAAAATTATCCATTATTTGTCTTTTTTTCCGAAGATGGAGAAGTGCACATATCGTTTGGGGTGCTGTTTGAGATCGATGACCAGTGAATCGGCATGCATGGCTGTCGCATTCAGGTTCCTGTAGAGCGATGGATCGCGCATCAGTAGGCCGAGTGTTCCTTCATCGCTATTGAGTTTGGCTGTCATCTGTTGGACATTGTCAAGTGTCATATTCACTTTCTTCATGGTTTGGGCTACATCCACTTCACTGAGATTCTTGGTCAGCGTATCTGTATGACTCATCACGCTGTTTGCCTTTCCTAATAGGGTAGGGACTTCTTCGTTCAGTCGTACTGATAACTGCCGCAATTCTGCTGAAGTATAGACGAGCTGGTCTGTCATGTTATCTACATGATGAAGTGTGTTCTTAATGGCTGGATCTGCCAAGAGGATATTAATGCTGGTCAGGATGGAGTCTATCTTTGGTAGCATCTTTTCTATCTGCGGGAATATGTCTGATGCTTTTGACATCAGTCCTCCGGTTACTTTTCCTTCGATGGTGTCTCCAGGATGTATATACTCGTGTTTGTCTTTGGGAGATATGAGTTGTAGTTTGACATTTCCCAGCATGTCGCTGACAATTTCTGCTTTCGTTCCTTGGGCCAGTCGCAGACGCTTGTCTACTGTAGCTGTTGCCACCACCTTGTCCTGCCGGGTGAAATCGAATAAAATCTCTTCAATAACTCCCACCTTGACTCCATTCATATATACCGGGCTTGACGCTGACAAGCCTGTAACATCATCGAGTATCACATGGTAATAATTTTCATTAGAGAAGAGTTGCTTGCCCTTGAGAAATTTCATTCCGTAGAACAAGAGAACAAGACCGATAATGGCCACCAATGCTATCTGCACTTCTTTTGTGAAAAACTTGCTCATAATTACCTATTTTTTCTGTTCTTAAATTCTTGTACTGCTTTAATCACGTCGGTTTTCGCTCCATTCTTAAAGGCTATGATAAATGCCTGTGGGAAGTTGGTGGATAACTCTTTTCTTAACCGATAGATTTCGTTGTAATTGGTAGAGGCCCCAACCGTATATTTGTAGAGACCACCTTCTTGGTAATAGTCTACGTCTTTTTCGCCCTTGAAATGGCTGTCACCTTTTGGTAACTTCTTTTCAGTAGCTATGATCTGAACCTTGAAGACAGGCATATCTGTTGGTTCTTCGACTGTAGTGTTTTGTTTCTCTACTGCGGGTTTAGGATTCTCTACGATGGGTTTAGGCTCTTCTACGACAGGTTTAGGCTCTTCTATTACCTGTTGTGGCACTTCTATTTTAGTATTCACAGTAGCAGGCTCTTCCTTGACAGGCTTTTCCTCTTTTACAGAGGGCTCATCTTGGGCGGGTACTACTGAAGGGATGTTAATATTCTCTTTGTCAGGAGCCTGATAAGGCACTACAAAATGACGATCGTATTTCTGTCGGTAGGCAACGAATGCCTGATAGATGCCTTTTCCCAGTGCATCAATACCTCTGGAAGTGTTGAGATACTGCTCTTCATCGGGGGTGGATATAAAGCCCAATTCTATCAAGCAGCTGGGCATAGAGGTTTCGCGTAAAACCAAGAACCCTGCCTGTTTCACACCTTTGTTCTGTCGTCCGGCTGTGTTGCACACCTTCTGTTGAACGAATTTAGCCAGTTCTACACTCTGTGACATATTATTGTCCTGTAGCAGTTCGAACATGATATAGCTTTCGCTGGAACGAGGGTCAAAGCCTGCATAGCGTTCTTTGTAGTCTTTCTCTATCAGGATTACGGAGTTCTCACGCTTGGCCACATCCAGATTGTCGCTAGCACGGTGCATACCTAATGTGTATGTTTCCAATCCTCTGGATATCCGTCCTTTAGGCAGGGCATTGGTGTGTATGGATACAAAAAGGTCGGCTTTGTTCTTGTTGGCAATATCCGCCCTTTGATGCAGTGGAATGAAGATATCCGTCTTTCGGGTGTAGATGACTTTTACATCCGGGCAATTTCTCTCAACATATCGTCCGAAGGTGAGCGCCACATTCAAGTTGATGTTTTTCTCGTATGAAAATGCTCCCTTGGCACCAGCATCATGTCCACCATGACCTGCGTCAATCACTAGTGTAAACTTCTTATTGGCGGCATTTCCTACTAGAGAAAGGCCGAGGAATATGATGAATATGAAAATCTTTCTATACATAATTATATATTTAAATGTATCTCAACAGATGCCCCCATGCAGTCAGCTCCCATCGGAGGATTCTTCTTTGTTACCTCCAAGTCTATGGAGGTGATGGCAGGGAAGGCTTGTTCCAATGCCTTGATGATGCGTCCCGCCACTTGCTCGATGAGCTGAGAAGGAATTGACATCTCTCTCTTTACTGTCTCATAGACCGTAGCATAGTTCAACGTGTCAGTCACCTCATCACTTGCTATTGCCTGCTCCAGTGGATAGCCAATTCGGAGGTCTACCATGAAGTCGTTGCCTACCGTTCTTTCCTGAGGCAGTACTCCGTGGAAGGCGTGGAAACGAACTCCTTTGAGACAGATATAGCTACTTGTTATCCGCATCGTGATGCTCCACAGCTTTTACAGATTAGACAACCCTCCTGATAAATCAGACTCTCCTGTCCGCATACAGGACATTTCTGTCCTTTCGCTTCCGTGCCGTCAGTCACATATTTCTTAAGAGCACGCTCCACACCATTTTTCCAGGTGTTGATGCTTTCACTCTGCAACTGCAATGAACCCACCAGTCGGATGACATGATCGATTGGCATACGGTAACGTAGTACACCAGAGATCAGTTTGGCATAGTTCCAGTATTCTGGATTGAACTTCTCCGACAGTCCTTCTACTGTGGTCTTGTAACCGCGTTTGTTTTCAAACTGGAAGTCATAGCGTTTGCTACCGTCGGCATTCATGCTCTTGATAATCTTTCCTTTGGTCACCGTCTTGGGGAGGACGATACCTTCTTCGTCGTCTTGAAGACCTGTGAAGATTTCATAAGGATAGCCGTCCAGAAGTCCTACGAAGGCCACCCATTTCTCTTTGTTGTTCTGGAAACGCACCACATCGCATTCCAGGACTTGCGGGCGAACCTCTGTCACCTCAGGATGCTTGCAGTGACAGTCCTGTGGCTTTTCCTCCATGTTATTGTCCTTCACCTGATCTTCTGCTTTGTTCTCTTCTTTTTTCTTGTCTTTCTTGCTGACGGAGATCATCACTCCTGCACGCGAGCCGTCACGATAGATGGTACATCCCTTACAGCCTGAACGCCAAGCCTCCACATACAGACGGTTGACGAGTGCCTCGTCTACGTCGTTGGGCAGGTTCACCGTCACACTGATGCTATGGTCTACCCATTTCTGGATAGCTCCCTGCATCTTCACCTTCATCAGCCAGTCTACATCGTTGGCAGTTGCTTTATAATAAGGTGAGCGCTCCACCAGTTTGTCAATCTCTTCTTGGGTGTAACGCTGGTTGCTGTCAATGCCGTTTACCTGCATCCATTTCAGGAACTTTGGATGATAGACGATATACTCCTCAAAGGCATCACCCACTTCGTCGACAAAGTCTACATGGACATTTGTGTCGTTGGGGTTCACTTTTCTGCGACGTTTATACACGGGCATGAAGACGGGCTCTATACCGCTGGTCGTCTCTGTCATGAGCGATGTCGTACCCGTAGGTGCAATCGTCAGACAGGCGATATTTCGCCGACCATATCGTTGCATGTCTTTATACAGTTGTGCATCAGCTTCCTTGATGCGGAGGATAAATGGATTCTGGGCCTCACGTTTACTGTCGTATATTTCAAAGGCACCGCGTTCCTTGGCCATCTCTACTGATGCGCGATAGGCAGTCAGGGCCAAGTTCTTGTGTACTTCAACAGAGAAGTTGGTGGCTTCCTGAGTGCCGTAACGTAGTCCCATAGCTGCAATCATGTCACCTTCGGCCGTAATACCAACTCCAGTGCGGCGTCCCATGCTACTCTTGCGCTTGATTTTCTCCCAGAGATGATACTCGGCCCCTTTCACCTCCTGACTCTGTGGGTCGCTGTCAATCTTCTCCATAATCAGATCGATCTTCTCCAGCTCAAGGTCCACGATATCGTCCATCAGGCGCTGGGCGTAAGTTACATGTTTCTTGAACAGCTCATAGTCGAAATATGCATCTTTGGTAAATGGGTTGACAACATAAGAATAAAGGTTGATACTCAACAGTCGGCAGGAGTCGTATGGACAAAGAGGAATCTCACCGCAGGGGTTGGTTGAAACAGTACGGAATCCTAAGTCGGCATAGCAATCGGGGATGCTTTCACGTAGGATGGTATCCCAGAAAAGCACACCTGGCTCAGCACTCTTCCACGCGTTGTGTACAATCTTCTCCCATAGCTTTTTGGCAGAGATCTCTTTCGATACATTAGGGTCATCGCTATTGATAGGGAACTGTTGCGTGTAAGGTTTGTCGTCGATGGCACATTGCATGAACTCATCGTCGATTTTTACTGACACATTGGCACCTGTCACTCTGCCCTCTGTCATTTTGGCGTCGATGAAAGCCTCTGAGTCGGGATGCTTGATGCTGACGGTGAGCATCAGGGCACCTCGACGACCGTCTTGTGCCACTTCGCGCGTACTATTACTATAACGCTCCATAAATGGCACCAGACCTGTTGAGGTCAGGGCTGAGTTGTTCACTGGCGACCCCTTCGGACGCACGTGACTCAGGTCGTGTCCTACACCACCGCGACGCTTCATCAACTGTACTTGTTCTTCGTCGATTCGAAGGATAGCACCATAGGAGTCGGCATCACCGTCTAGTCCGATGACGAAACAGTTGGAAAGCGATGCAATCTGATAATTATTGCCAATACCAGTCATCGGACTGCCGGCAGGTACGATATAGCGGAAATGGTCCAGCAACTGGAAAATCTCCTCTGCCGTCATCGGATTCTTGTATTTCTTCTCTATGCGGGCAATCTCGTTGGCAATACGCCAATGCATGTCTTCAGGCGATTTCTCATAGATGCGTCCGAAGCTGTCTTTCATCGCATATTTATTAACCCACACGCGGGCAGCGAGCTCATCGCCTTCAAAATATTGCATTGAGGCATTGAAGGCCTCTTCATAGGTATATGTTTTTTCAGTCATGATCTGATGTGTATCCAAAATGTTTATTTTATAGGAGTGGAAGCAGAGGTGTTCCATGCCGCCTGACTGGATCGTTTCACTTGTCTCTGAGGTGCGGCGGCCTTCGGCTGTTTGCCGTTGGGATCTACCACATATTTGCTTACCTTTCCGGCTAAGTCGAAGTTGACGACGAGCAGCTTACCTGTGGAACGTACATATGTCCAAGTTACATAGCCGCTCTCGTTGCTTACCCGATCGGGTTCACCTATGGCCAGTTGTACTTCATCCTGCGTCATACCTAAGATGACGTAACCCTGACGGATGGCCGCACGTGCTGCCTGAGTGGTTTCACGCGCCTTTCCTTCACCTATAGCGAAGATATATCCGAAGTAGTCTTCTATTGAATCAGCGGTGTCGCCTGTCACATCGTCAGAATGCGAGAAGAAAACTCTCTTATAGTAGACACGGCGAGATTCCTTTTCCGTCAGTGTCAGTGTTACATGATTGTCTCCTGAAGGTATGAGGTGGTCGATGGTGAATGTCGTCTGCCGAGGAACTCTCACGTTACGGTCTTTTCCTGCGCCATGTGTGAGCATCAGTGTGACATCCTTGGTATGAACGACAGCGCCTTGATATGCCATATAATCTTTTGAGACTTCTATGACATCGTCCTGTATTTCAAATGAGCCGGAAAACAAGTGCCTGGCATTGTCTTTTACGAACTCGTCATCGCGCAAACCACAGTTGGTCTTTGAAATGGCCACGTTCTGATAGAACTCATTACCCTTTGTGTCTTCAACGATAATCTTCACTGGGAAATTGCGAGTGCCGACAGCAATAGCCTTGACGGTTACGATCTCATCCTTAGGTACTTTCACCTCTTCATAATCGTCAGAGCTATAGCTGGTGTCAATGCAGTATGTCGTTGTCTTAGTGAAGAACTTGTGCCCCATCAGTTTGGTGCGAGCAATATCCACGTCGCCCAGATAGGCGAGGGTAGGAACACCAGCCTTGTCATAGCAGAAGTCTTGAAATGATATTCCATTCAGTGGATAGTAGTATTTCCTGTGGTTTTCCTTACAGAGGAAATGCAGGCGGGGATGACCGTCAAGTCCTTCGTCATGACCTTGATAAATCATGATCTTATTGCGCAGATTGATGTTGCTTTCTTCCTTACCTGTTTCGGTGTCGGTGAAGGTGTTGACAATCAAGTCGTACTCTTCAGGTATCACCATGAATCTCATGCCTTCTTTCCATTCGCAGGGTGAATAGAACTTGAAGTTGTCAGAGATGAGGTCGCGTATTTCCTTTCCCTGTGTCTTCTTTGCTGACTTTGCGGCAGAAGTCTGTTGGGCGTGGCGCGTCTTTATAATGTACGAACTAGCGTCTTGTGCAGCTACATGTAAACATGCGAAAATAGTGAAGACGATGCTAATGAGCTTTTTCATAAGGATGTTTGTTTTTGACGTTTCTTAAACAGCCGCAAAGTTATGAAAAAAAAATGAGACTTGTGCCAATTTGTCGTGACAATCCGTCATTTTTATCCTTTTTTTATGTTTTTGGCATACGCTTTGCTATATATAGTATGACAAAAATCGTAAACAAATAACAAAAATAATAGAATTATGGGAAAGATTATTGGAATTGACTTGGGAACAACCAACAGCTGCGTTGCCGTATTCGAGGGTAACGAGCCAGTAGTAATTGCAAACAGTGAGGGTAAGCGTACAACCCCTTCTGTCGTAGCCTTTGTGGAAGGTGGCGAGCGTAAGGTGGGCGATCCTGCCAAGCGTCAGGCTATCACGAACCCAAAGAAGACGATCTACAGTATCAAGCGCTTCATGGGTGAGAACTGGCAGCAGACAGAGAAAGAGATTTCTCGTGTACCTTATACTGTTGTTAACGAGGGTGGCTATCCTCGTGTAGACATCGATGGACGTAAATATACTCCTCAGGAAATCTCTGCGATGACTTTGCAGAAGATGAAGAAGACTGCCGAGGATTACCTCGGTCAGGAGGTGACAGATGCTGTCATCACCGTACCAGCATACTTCTCTGACTCTCAGCGTCAGGCTACGAAGGAGGCTGGTCAGATTGCCGGCTTGAATGTCCGTCGTATCGTCAACGAACCAACAGCTGCCGCTTTGGCATACGGTGTCGACAAGGCCAACAAGGATATGAAGATTGCTGTCTTCGACCTCGGTGGTGGTACGTTCGATATCTCTATCCTGGAATTCGGTGGTGGTGTGTTTGAGGTGCTTTCTACCAATGGTGATACTCACCTGGGTGGTGATGACTTCGACCAGGTAATCATCGACTGGTTGGTACAGGAGTTCAAGAACGACGAGGGTGCCGATCTGACACAGGATCCTATGGCTATGCAGCGTCTGAAGGAGGCTGCTGAGAAGGCAAAGATTGAGTTGTCAAGCTCTACCTCTACTGAGATCAACCTGCCTTATATCATGCCTGTGGGTGGTGTGCCTAAGCACTTGGTGAAGACCTTGACTCGTGCTAAGTTCGAGCAGCTGGCTCACGACCTGATTCAGGCTTGTCTGGCTCCTTGTCAGAAGGCAATGGCAGACGCTAAGCTGAATACTTCTGATATCGATGAGGTTATCCTCGTAGGTGGTTCTAGCCGTATCCCTGCTGTTCAGACACTGGTCAAGAACTACTTTGGTAAGGAGCCTTCAAAGGGTGTTAACCCTGACGAGGTAGTTGCCGTTGGCGCTTCTATCCAGGGTGCTATCCTGAACAAGGAAGGTGGTGTAGGCGATATCGTGCTGCTCGACGTTACTCCTTTGACTCTGGGTATTGAGACGATGGGTGGTGTGATGACCAAACTGATCGAAGCAAATACAACCATTCCTTGCAAGAAGAGCGAGACCTTCTCTACGGCAGCTGATAATCAGACGGAGGTAACCATCCACGTGCTGCAGGGTGAGCGTCCTATGGCTGCTCAGAATAAGAGTATCGGTCAGTTTAACCTGACAGGTATCGCTCCTGCTCGTCGTGGTATTCCTCAGATTGAGGTAACCTTCGATATCGATGCAAACGGTATCCTCAAGGTTTCTGCCAAGGATAAGGCTACAGGTAAGGAGCAGGCTATCCGCATCGAGGCTTCTTCTGGTCTGTCACAGGACGAGATCAACCGCATGAAGGCTGAGGCTGAGGCTAATGCTGAGGCTGACAAGAAAGAGCGTGAGCGTGTTGACAAGCTCAATCAGGCTGACTCGATGATCTTCCAGACGGAAACGTTCCTCAATGAGAATGGTGACAAGATTCCTGCAGACAAGAAGGCTCCTATCGAGCAGGCTCTCCAGCAGTTGAAGGATGCTCATAAGAGTGGTGATATCTCTGCAATTGATACTGCCATCAACAACCTGAACACCATCATGCAGACAGCCAGTCAGCAGATGTATGCCAACGCTGGTGCACAGCCTGGTGCCGGACAGCAGGCTCAAGGTGGTCAGCAGACACAGACCAATCCTAACGACGAGGTGCAGGATGCTGACTTCGAGGAGGTCAAATGAGACGCATAAGTAAAGACATAACAAAACACTATCAAATGGCGTGTAGCTCAATGAGTTACACGCCATTTGCTTTTTATGGGCCATAGGTATTATACTAAAGAGCAGGTGTTTCCCAAATTGGAGATGCCTGCTTTTGTTTGACCATTTGTCCGAGGATATTCAAATTTTTCTAATAGTATCGGACAAATGTATTTCATGTCCACCTCTGTACATGAGTACTGAGGACTCCATGCTTCTCACAGCAACTTGCGTGAGTTCCACCATTCCTTGCCATCAGCCTTCTATATATCAACTGTCCCCATGGCATATGCTATTGTAAAGAGCCAGTCCTTTTACCGTCAGCAGGTATTTCTGGCGAGGGTGACGGG
>ONWA01000020.1 GCA_900321425.1 uncultured Prevotellaceae bacterium
GCGGGGTTCCACCTCTTCCCATTCCGAACAGAGAAGTTAAGCCCGCTTGCGCCGATGGTACTGCAATGCAATGTGGGAGAGTAGGAGGCCGCCTTTTTTCTGGAGCTCCGGTTCAGCAATGATCCGGAGCTCTTTTTTTGTATCATCTTGTTGAAGGATAAATAAATCAATAATTCTGTGTTTTATCAAAAAAATCGGGCAATAGTTGCTAAATTTTAATAACTTTTTGGTATCTTTGCGCACATTAATTCATATAGGATGGAAAATAAAAAATTGATGCCAGACTACATCTTTGAATCCAGTTGGGAAGTCTGCAACAAGGTAGGTGGAATTTACACAGTACTTTCAACACGAGCAAAGACGTTACAGGATACCATCAAAGACAGGATCATTTTTATTGGCCCTGATTTTTGGAAAGAGGAAGAAAGTCTGTATTTTAAGGAGGATAATACGCTATTTGCTGATTGGCAATGGCAAGCCAAGGAGGATGGTTTGGATATTCGTGTCGGTCGTTGGACTGTGCCAGGTGAGCCTATTGCAATCTTAGTAGATTTTAATCCGTTTTTTGCGAAGAAAAACGAGATTTACGGTTGGCTTTGGGAGCATTATCAAGTAGACAGTCTTCATGCTTATGGAGATTACGACGAGGCATCAATGTTTTCCTATGCAGCAGCTAAAGTCGTAGAAAGTTTCTACCATCACTATCTGAATCAGAATCAGAAGGTGATTTATCACGCCAATGAGTGGATGTGTGGTTTAGGAGCACTTTATTTGAATCATTATTTACCTGCGATTGGTACGGTGTTCACCACTCATGCTACGAGTATTGGTCGTAGTATTGCCGGCAATCAGAAACCTCTTTATGACTATCTGTTTGCCTATCATGGCGATCAGATGGCAGGCGAATTGAATATGCAGTCGAAACATTCTATTGAGAAGCAGACAGCTTTGCATGTAGATTGTTTTACTACCGTTAGTGATATTACTGCCAAGGAGTGTGTTGAGTTGCTCGACAAACCCGTTGATGTCGTATTGCCCAATGGCTTTGACGACAGCTTCGTTCCCAAGTCATCTACATTTACGAAGAAGCGCAAAGAGGCTCGTAAGCGACTATTGGAAGTGGCTAATGCGTTACTTGGAGAACAACTTGATGATAATACGCTTATTGTTTCAACATCAGGACGTTATGAATTTAGAAACAAGGGCATTGATGTCTTCATAGAAGCCATGAATCGTTTGTCGCATGACTCAGATTTGAAGAAGAAAGTCGTTGCCTTTATTGAAGTTCCTGGTTGGGTAGGAGAGCCTCGTGCTGACCTTGCCGATCGTTTGTCGAAGGGTGGACACTATGACACTCCACTTGAGCGTCCCCAGATCACCCATTGGTTGCACAATATGGATCACGACAATGTGTTGGGCATGATGAACTATCTTCAGATGCACAATGCTAAGGACTCGAATGTCAAGGTGATTTTTATTCCCTGTTATTTGGATGGTAAGGACGGCATTCTGAATATGTCGTATTATGATATTGTGTTGGGTAACGACCTGTGTGTCTATCCATCATACTATGAGCCATGGGGTTATACACCGTTGGAGGCTGTAGCCTTCAAGGTGCCTTGTATCACCACTGATCTTGCAGGTTTTGGTTTGTGGGCCAATACTGTATTTGGTAAAAATGGTGAGATCGAGGATGGCGTGAAGGTTATTCATCGCACGGATTATAATTATTCTGAGGTGGCCGACGCCATCAAGTCAACGGTATTAGCTTATTCCTCCTTCACCAAGCAGCAAGTAGATGCCTCTCGCAAGCATGCGAGCGACCTCTCTAAGAAAGCGTTATGGAGTGAGTTTATCAAGTACTACTACGAGGCTTATGATATCGCTCTTCGCCGTGCAGAAGAAAGAATGCAAACAAAGTAATCAAAATAATATATAAATTTAACATGAAAATTAAAGCTGATTATGCAAATGCTCCCCAATGGAAGGAATTGACGGTGAAGTCAAGTCTTCCTGAGCAATTGAAGTGTCTGGATGAGATTGCCCACAATATGTGGTGGGTATGGAATTTTGAGGCTCGTGACCTTTTCCGTGATCTTGATCCTGAATTATATCACGAGGTAAAGCACAATCCTGTGATGTTGCTGGAGCGTTTGACTTATGCTCGCAAGGAAGAAATCCTGAAGGATAAGTCTCTCATGAAGCGTGTCAAGGATGTGTATGCGCTTTTCCGTAAATATATGGATGTAAAGCCCGACGCCAAGCGTCCTTCTGTGGCTTATTTCTGTATGGAGTATGGTATCCACTCTGCTTTGAAGATCTACTCTGGTGGTTTGGGAATGTTGGCCGGCGACTATGTAAAGGAGGCCAGTGACTCTAATGTGGATATGTGTGCCGTTGGTTTCCTGTATCGCTTTGGCTACTTCACCCAGAGCTTGTCTATTGATGGTCAGCAGATTGCCAACTATGAGTCTCAGAACTTTGGTTCCCTTCCTATTGAGCGTCAGCTTGATCAGGATGGCAATCCGATGGTTGTTGATGTTCCTTACACCAACTATATGGTTCATGCTTATGTATGGCGTGTGAATGTAGGTCGTGTGAGCCTCTATCTGTTGGATACCGACAACGAGATGAACTCCGAGTACGATAAGCCTATCACCCACAGCCTCTACGGTGGTGACTGGGAGAACCGTCTGAAGCAGGAGATCCTGTTGGGTATTGGCGGTATGCTGTTGCTTAAGAAGTTGGGTATCAAGAAGGATATCTACCATGCCAGCGGTCTGTATACTGTTCATACTCCTGTTCCTGCTGGTCACGACTATTTCGACGAGGGCTTGTTTGGCAAGTATATGGGCGGTTATCCTCAGAAGTTAGGTATTTCTTGGGACGAGTTCATCGGCATGGGTCGTACCAATCCTGACGACCACGGTGAGAAGTTCTGTATGTCTACTTTTGCTTGCAACACTTGTCAAGAGGTGAATGGTGTATCTAAGCTTCATGGCTGGGTATCTCAGAAGATGTTTGCCAATATCTGGGCAGGTTATTATCCTGAGGAGAACCATGTTGGTTATTGAAAAGTACTTCGATCCGAAGTTCATGAGCGACCAGTCAAACGAGAGCATTTGGCACGGCATCTTCAACTGTCCGGACGAAGAAGTATGGGCAACACGTATGGCTCTGAAGGCTAAGCTGTTCGATTATATCGCAGTACAGTTCCAGGAGACTTGGTTGAAGAACCAGGGTGATCCTTCACGTATCACCAAGTTGGTTGAGCGTTTCAACCCCAATGCCTTGGTGATTGGTTTCTGCCGTCGTTTCGCTACCTACAAGCGTGCTCACTTGCTGTTCACCGACTTGAATCGTCTCTCTCGTATTGTGAACAATCCTGAGCGTCCTGTCATCTTCCTGTTCGCAGGTAAGGCACACCCCGCCGATGGTGCAGGTCAGGGTCTGATCAAGAAGATCTTTGAGATTTCTCAGCGTGATGAGTTCCAGGGAAAGATTATCTTCCTCGAGGACTACGACTTCCTGTTGGCTCGTCGTCTTGTCAGTGGTGTTGATATCTGGATGAACACGCCGACACGTCCTCTTGAGGCTTCTGGTACATCAGGCGAGAAGGCCGAGATGAACGGTGTTGTCAACCTCTCCGTGAAAGATGGTTGGTGGTTGGAGGGCTATCGTGAGGGTGCTGGATGGGCACTTACCGAGAAGCGTACCTACCAGAATCAGGGCTATCAGGATCAGCTCGATGCTGCTACCATCTATAGTCTGTTGGAGAACGAGATTGTACCTCTTTATTATAATAAGGATAAGAAGGGACTCTCTAAGGGTTGGATCAAGGTGGTGAAGAACTCCATCGCTCAGATTGCACCTCACTATACGATGAAGCGTCAGCTCGACGACTACTACGAGAAGTTCTACAACAAGCAGGCTAAGCGTTTCAAGGAGCTGTCAAAGAACGACAATCGTCTAGCTAAGGAGATTGCTCAGTGGAAGGAAACTGTTGCTGAGCGTTGGGATGGCATCAATGTCGTTAGCTGTGAGTGGACCTTCCCAGCAGCAGGTTGCGAGGCTGGTCAGCAGTATCATATCAAGTATGTCATCAACGAGCAGGGTCTCGACGATGCTGTCGGCTTGGAGAAGGTGAATGTCTGGATTGATAAGGACGGCAACGAGAAAGTCTTTAGTGTTGAGCCGTTGAATGTGACAGGTCACGAGGGCAACAACTATACCTTCGAGGCCGACCTGTCTCCTCAGCAGTTTGGCCAGTATAAGTCGGCCGTTCGTATGTATCCAAAGAACAAGAACCTGCCACACCGTCAGGACTTCTGTTATGTGAAGTGGCTGGATCTGCCTACCAACAATTAATCGTTGGGATACAATCAAAACAAAAGCGGATATGCAAAAACATATCCGCTTTGTTTTTTCTTTTGCTTTACAAATCAGCTTCTTTGCCTTACAAATCCGTTTTGTTTTCTTTAGTCTTGGAAGTGCGAATGGATAAACTGTCCCAACTCGTCCTCCCGATGTCTGTCGGCTGTCTCCTTGATTTTCTGTTTGAGCAAGTCTTCCAGCGCCTTCATCTTTCCCATCAGTTGCTGTTTTTCGTCCACCGATATCTGCGTATTCTCAAACAGTTGCATGGCCATTTCCTTCATCTCTTTGCCGTAGTAGTCGATGGTGTCGTTCAGCTCCTGCCAGTCGTTGTTGATACGTGGCCCTTGCACGCGCGATCCCTCTCTTCTGAGTATGATGCGTATATCGGCAGGTGCCAGGAAGAATGTGATATTCATCTCTGGCTGATGGGGTGCATAGATCATACAGATATGGGTAGAGTCCACATTTCCAGCAAATTCGAAGGTGCCGTCGCTCACGAATGTCGTGTCGATAGGCGTCCTGTGATACAGGTCGGAGGTGATAAACAGCGTATCGCCGTCTTTCAGTTCTTTGGCATTTCCTTTGATTTGATAGGAAGAAGACTGGCATGCAGCCAGCACGAGGCCGACTGATGCCAGTCCTATGAATTGCTTTATTCTCATGTGTACTTATACGATATATTGGCTGCTGATGCTCTCGTTGTTGATGACGCGCCGAATGGTCTCCGCAAACATATCAGCCACGCTGAGCTGTTTCACCTTCGAGCAGTTCTTGTTGTAGGGGATTGAGTTGGTGAACACAATCTCCTCGAGTGCCGAGTTCTCCACACGCTCACTGGCCGGACCGCTCATCACACAGTGGCTGGCACAGGCACGAACACTCTTGGCTCCAGCCTCTTTCATCAGGTCGGCAGCCTTGGTGATGGTTCCTGCTGTATCCACCATATCGTCAACGATCACCACATTCTTTCCCTTCACATCACCGATAATCTGCATCGACGCGATGACATTGGCTCTTGCACGCGTCTTGTTGCAGAGTACCAATGGGCATCCCAGGTACTTTGCGTAAGTGTTGGCGCGTTTCGAACCACCCACGTCAGGCGATGCGATGACCAAGTCTTCGAGGTGCAGGCTCTGCAGATAGGGTAGTATGACTCCCGATGCGTAGAGATGATCTACTGGCACATTGAAGAATCCCTGTATCTGGTCGGCATGCAGGTCCATGGTGATTACACGGTTCACGCCCGCCGTACTCAGCAGGTCGGCCACCAATTTAGCACCAATGCTCACGCGTGGCTTGTCCTTTCTGTCCTGTCGTGCCCATCCGAAATAGGGGATGACGGCGTTGATGGTTCGTGCCGAAGCTCGTTTGGCAGCGTCAATCATCAGTAGCAGCTCCATCAGGTTGTCGGAGTTAGGGAAGGTGCTCTGCACAAGGAACACGTCCCTTCCGCGTATTGATTCCTCATAGGATACTGCAAACTCTCCGTCGGAGAATTTTGTGATTAGGAGCTGTCCGAGTGGGCACCCCAGACTTTGGCAGATTTTTTCTGCAAGGTACTTTGTGGCTGTACCTGAGAAGACCATGTAAGAGTTCTGTTGACTCATTGCTTTGTTTGTATTGATTAATTTGTCAGTTTGTTAATCCACAGCTTTGTTCAACCGTTCGAAGTGTGTGATCAGTTCTCTGTAGTCCCTCTCATGATGGATATCAAATCGGTTCCACAGGTCGCTGCACACCACCACGCCTCCGAACCCTAAGTCCTTGGCGATACGGATATTATCGATATTCATTCCTCCCATCGCATACACTTTCTTATCGATGAGTCCCTGTCGTGCTGCCTCTTGGAGCTGCTCCATGGTGAAGCCCGCCTTGTCGCCTTTGCGCAGACTGTCGAACACGGGTTTGAGGAACACGTAGTTCGCATTCTTCTTGGCAATCTTCAAGTCCTCGAGCTTGGTACAGGAACGAGTGACATTGCCGCGATAGCCTTCAGGTGCACTTTCCTGTATATCCTCGATATGTATGCCCCTCAACTTATATTCGCTCTTGAGGTAGAAATGATCGTGAACAGTGATCTTGCTATAATAATCCTCCGACAATAGTGTCAACAGCCTTTCCGAGTACATAGGAGCCTGACCAGGTTTGTTCAGGTGCAGGTTGTCCATCCCCTCTTCGAAAAGCGAGGTAAGGATCTTGTCTTCTTCCACGAAAAACGTGGATTTGGTCATGATTACAAGTTTCATCACTGCAAAAGTAATAAATTTAGGTCAATCGTGCAATTTAACGACAATAAAAAGTTATCTTTGCAACAAAATTTAATTTTTATCAAGAAATCGTTATGTATAGTACACCTATTTATATGATAGAGGAGGCGCGCTTGCGTCGTAACCTATCCCTCATTCGCGATGTGGCTCGTCGTGCCGACGTAGAGATTATTTTGGCATTCAAGGCCTTTGCTCTGTGGAAGACGTTTCCTATTTTTCGCGAATATATCTCTTCCACGACAGCCAGCTCACTCTCCGAGGCTCGTCTGGCGCTGGACGAGTTTGGCTCCAAGGCCCATACCTATTCGCCCGCCTATACCGATGACGAGATCGACGAGATAGCCCGTTGCTCCAGTCATCTCACTTTCAACTCGCTGAGTCAGTATGCCCGTTACCACGAGCGTTTGCAGGGCATCTCGCTGGGTCTTCGTGTGAATCCTGAGTATAGCGAGGTAGGCACCGACCTCTATAACCCTTGTGCGCCAGGCACTCGTTTTGGTGTGACTGCCGACCAACTGCCTCGTCAGTTACCTGCCGATATCGAGGGCTTCCATTGTCATTGCCATTGTGAGAGTGGGGCAGACGTGTTCCAGCGCACCCTTCAGCATATCGAGAATCATTTTGCGGTCTGGTTTCCCCAACTGAAATGGATCAATTTCGGAGGTGGTCACTTGATGACGCGCAAGGATTACGATGTCGAATTACTGATCCGTATTTTGCGCGACTTCAAACAGCGCTATCCCCATCTGCAGGTCATTCTCGAGCCAGGAAGCGCCTTTGCCTGGCAGACGGGGCCGCTCATCTCTAACGTTGTCGATGTCGTTGAGAATCAAGGTATTAAGACCGCTATTCTGAATGTCAGTTTCACCTGTCATATGCCCGACTGTTTAGAGATGCCCTATATGCCTGAGGTACGAGGGGCACGCATCGTCAACGACTATGTACCCACTGGCGAGCGCAGCCTGTTCCCCATCTATCGACTGGGTGGCAACAGTTGTCTGAGTGGTGACTTCATGGGCTATTGGGAGTTCGATCGTGAGCTGCAGGTAGGCGACGAAGTCATCTTCGAGGATATGATCCATTACACTACCGTGAAGACCAATACCTTCAATGGTATCACCCATCCAGCTATTGGTATGCTGCATACCGACGGTAGCGTTGAAGTCCTCCGTCGTTTCACCTACGAGGATTATCGCGACAGGATGGATTGACCTTCGTTTCAAAAAAACGGAGAAAAAATTTGGTGAACTCGAATAATTGTATTACCTTTGCACTCGCATTTGTAAAAATAGCACCTCGTACTCGAAAGAGCTAATGCGAGCATTGCTCTTTACTAGCTTATTCGGTGCCTTGGATGAGTGGCTTAGTCAACGGTCTGCAAAACCGTCTACGGCGGTTCGAATCCGCCAGGCACCTCCAGCGAAAGAGACTTTCCTCATGGAGAGTCTCTTTTTGCTTTAAGATAAATTAATGAGCGAAAATCATTCAGTCTGAAAACTTTTATATACTTTTGTAGCATGGAAACAAAGTTAACACCCAGCATTGTCTTCGAGCATTTTGCCAAGATCAATGAGATACCACGCCCCTCGAAGCGTGAAGAGAAAATGATTGCGTATCTGCAGCACTTCGGCGAAAGCCGTGGACTCGATACCCATGTAGATGAAACGGGTAATGTCATTATTCGCAAGCCTGCTACGCCAGGCATGGAGAACCGCAAGACCGTCATTCTGCAGAGCCATATGGATATGGTGTGCGACAAACTGGTCGATGTGGAGTTCGATTTCGACAAGGACGCCATCAAGACCTATGTCGATGGTGAGTGGCTTACTGCCGACGGTACCACACTTGGTGCCGACGACGGTATCGGTTGTGCGATGGAGCTGGCTATCCTCGACAGCGACGATATCGCCCACGGACCTATCGAGTGTGTATTCACGCGCGATGAAGAGACAGGACTGACGGGAGCTGAAGGTATGAAGGCTGGTTTTATGACTGGTGACTACCTCATCAACCTCGACTCTGAGGACGAGGGCGAGATCTTCGTCAGCTGTGCAGGCGGTCGCAACACGACGGCGCAGTTCACCTTCCAGCGCCAGGCACCTCAGTCAGATGCGTTCTTCCTCAAGGGTTCCCTCAAAGGACTGGTAGGTGGTCACTCTGGCGATGATATCAACAAGAAACGTGCTAATGCCATTAAGATTCTCGCTCGTTTCATCTATCAGGAGATGAAGCGCTACGAGGGCATCCAACTCGCCCAGTTCCACTCTGGTAAGCTGCACAACGCCATTCCTCGCGACGGCTATTTCGTGCTTGCTGTGCCCAATGCCCTGAAGGAGAATGTGCGTGCCGACTGGAATATCTTCGCCAGCGATGTCGAGGATGAGTTCCACGTCACCGATCCTCAGATGGTATGGAACATGGAGAGCACCGATGCCGAACCCGTCATCGATCCTCAGGTAGCCTGCCGTTTCATCCAGGCTGTGCAGGCAGTTGACAACGGCATCTATGCCATCTGTCAGGACGAGGCATTAGGTGGTATGGTTGAGACCTCGAGCAATATCGCCAGCGTGCATTCTGGCGATCAGACCATCGATATCCTCTCTTCGCAGCGCAGTAATGTGATGTCGAACCTCGACAATATGTGTGCCACTATCGCTGCCGCCTTCGAACTGGCAGGTGCTAAGGTTACCTGTGGCGACGGCTATCCAGCCTGGAAGATGCGTCCTGAGAGTAAGCTGACAGAGCTCGTGGTCGATACCTATAAGCAACTGTTTCACAAGGCTCCCGTTGTGCGTGGCATCCACGCCGGACTGGAGTGCGGCCTGTTCTCTGAGCGTTATCCCAACCTCGATATGGTCAGCTTCGGACCCACCTTGCGCTTTGTCCACACGCCTGATGAGCGCCTGCATATCCCCACCGTTCAGATGGTGTGGGATCATTTGCTGCTCATCCTGAAAAATATTCCTCAGCAGGCATGAAGAAATTCACAATATATATAATTATAGGTGTCTCGATGCTGTTTCTCGCCTCGTGTGGGAAACAGCATCAGGCCGAATCTGTGGTCAAGGACTTTATGGAAGCGCATCTTGTTGACCCTTCGTCACTCAGCGATGTGACTTTCCGCGATCTCGACTCCACCACCACTTTTCGTGGCGATTCCCTTATCCAACAGTTGCGCAAGGCAGCAGCGGCGAGTGGTCGTTACCAGTCGAATGCGTCGTATGAGGCTCCTGATGGCGCCTCCAACAAGCTCTTGTTCGTCAGGGTCAGCTACCGTCAGAAAGGGGAGGAGAGGAGCGATACCTATTATTTGAACAGCTCGCTGACAGGCGTTGTAGCTGTGAAAACCAATTAATTTCGATGTATTCCGAAAAAATACTTCGAAAAAATTTGGTGGTATGAAAAAAAGTCTGTACCTTTGCATCCGCAATTAAGGAGATAACCCCACGGTTTCTAGCTCCAATGCCTTCAAGGAAGGATGGGTGAGTGGCTGAAACCAGCAGTTTGCTAAACTGCCGTACGGGTTCCCGTACCGGGGGTTCGAATCCCCCTCCTTCCGCACCGAGGGGCTTTCTTCTGGATTGCAGCGCGGTCGATTCATCTAATGGTTAGGATACAAGATTCTCAATCTTGGCATAGGGGTTCGATTCCCCTATCGACTACCAAAAAGCCCTGAAAGTCAATGACTTTCGGGGCTTTCTCTTTACCTCTTACCTCTTCCTTTTGGGGTTCTTGGGAAACCAGCCTTTCTCTACGCGTCGTTTCTGTGCGAAGAGCTCTCCGATGCCCCAGAGTGCCGAGGCACCAAACACACCCAGGAAGGCCGACAAGTAGACATTGGCGATAAACAGCGCAGCCACGATGCAGCTCAGTCCGACAATCAAGTAGATAATCCAAGGCCTTGTGCCCCAGTAATACTCCGTTTTGATGACGATAGGATGCCAGATACCGATGGTCAGAAATGTCAGTACGGCGATGGTAATACCAGTGAAATACATATATTTTTCTGTTGTAATTATTTTTATTTTGTGGCATAATCGAGGCGTAGTACCTACTCGTCGACCATGTAAAACGTGATGCTGCTCAGTTCCCAGAAACTCCCTTAAACGAGGTGCAAAAGTAACAAAAAAACGCAAAAGAATCATCATTCTTTGCGCTTAATTTGCTATTTTTTTGCCACAAAAGCCTTTTTCCTTGCAGAAATATACCTCGAGGAGTCTACAAGTGTCGCCCCGAGGAGTCTGCACGTGTTACCTCGAGGAGGCAACAAATGTCGCATTGAACACCTTCTACGATGAAAAACGACGTATTTCGAGCCTTTAGAGAGTAGAAATTTGACGATTTCTGTCCCTTTTTGAGGCTAAGCATAGTAAACGCAGTTACTTTGCTAATATCGTATCTCGTTGTATTTCAGCTTTTTAGATGGATGAATTTTTGACTTCCCATTTCAATTTCAATTATTTCAGTTTATTTTTTGAGGTATCAATTTTCTTCTTTATATATATAACTATCTATATATTAATTAGTTATAAATATATATAAGGGGTAATTGATATTCATTTTTTTAATTGAAATAACTGAAATTGAAATAGACTCGGCCTATTCCCCTTCTCTACTAGGCCTTTCGTTATGGCTTCTCTCTATCAACAACAAGCCATTTCTCTCGCAGAGATATGCCTTTTCTCTCATCGCTTTTTGAAAAGTCTAAGACTTAAAAACGAAAGAACTCTACATAAATTTGGAAGCGTCGTAACTTCGTATATTTATTTGTATATTCTTTCTAACAAAGAGATAATGATGGAGAATCAAGAAACAATAGCCCATAAACGGGGGGGATTCCCCTCTGAAATGATAGGGAAAACAACCATGCAGATTAGGGGTTTTCTCTTTTTTTCTTCATGAAAACACCTTACCTTTGCCTCGTGAAAATGAAATTAATGTCTCACTTTTAAAGAATAGGAGAAATGATGATGAAGACAATGAGTAAGGTGATCGCAGCCATGATGATCGTGGCACTCACAAACGTAATGCCAGTAATGGCGGGTAATAAGAAACACCACCATGATAGACATCGACCAATACCCGTCGTTGTTCATAAGCATGTCTATCGTCCTGATGTGAAAGTGTGTACCTTCAGGGTGAGCCGTTTCGACTCTCACAGAAAGGCGATGGCAAGGGCTGAGCATTTGAAAGGCGTGATGGACACGAAGTGGAATCCTCGTACACGTGAAATAATCGTCATCTACGATGCGAAAGTGACTTCTGCCCGTCATATCATGAACTTCGTGGCATAATCGAATTGCTTCAAGTGGCCTCAAGTATATGAATCACGTAAAAAAGTGGGAAACTGTTTGGCGGTTTCCCACTTTTTTGCTATCTTTGCGACAGAGAAAGGACTAAAAAACGAAAGACTATGAATAGGGAAGAAAAATTTGTCATTACGATCAGCCGTCAGTTTGGTACTGGTGGACATGAGATTGGAGCTGAACTGGCTCGAAGATTGAACGTGAAACTGCTCGATAAGCAGATTCTGAATGCAGTGGCAAAGAAGTTCTGTATCGTCGAGGAGGCTATGGAGAAGATTGAGGCGCGCAACCCCCATTGGCGCGACGACTTCTCGGGGTTCTATCGCACTTATATGGCGGGCATGGAGTACAACGGACAGGAGCATGATCAGACATCGCGCGAACTGTTTGAGGCTCAAGCTGATGTGATCAAAAAGATTGCCAGTCATGAGTCGTGCGTGATCATCGGACGATGCGGATTCCATATCTTCCGCAACCATCCCAATGCCTTGAAAATCTTTATCCACTCAACCGATGAGTGCCGTAAGCGTCGTATCGCAGAGAAATATGGTCTGGACGAGCGTGATGCAGGGGCGATGATCGTGGATAATGACTATAGTCGTGAGCTCTACACGAAGTCGTTCACAGGCACTGAATGGACTGATGCCCGCAACTACGATATCACCCTCGATGTCAGGAAGTTTGGCGTGAACGGAGCCGTGGATTTCCTGATGAAGTGTATCGAATAGGAAAATCGTCGCAAAGGCCGTCGGACAACGCATTCTGAACGGATAGCGAAAAAAAATAGGAGATGTGTGCTCGCATTTCCTATTTTTTTTGTAATTTTGTACCCGATTTTGGCGTTTTGCCAAGAAATGCATAAAAATTTCGAAATTTAAATCTATTTAGAATGAATATTTCCTATAAGTGGTTAAAGGAATACGTGGACTTCGACCTGACAGCGCAGGAGGTGTGCGACGCACTGACTTCGACAGGTCTGGAGGTCGACGCACTGGAAGAGGTACAGAGTATCCGTGGAGGACTGAAAGGCCTCTATGTGGGAAAGGTGCTCACCTGTGAGGCCCATCCCAACAGCGACCATCTGCACGTGACGACGGTAGACTTGGGAAAGGGCGAGCCTTCGCAGATTGTGTGTGGCGCACCAAACGTGGCTGCAGGACAGAAGGTCATCGTGGCCGATCTGGGCTGCGTGCTCTATGATGGCGATAAGGAATTTGTCATCAAGAAATCGAAACTGCGTGGCGTGGATTCTTACGGTATGATCTGTGCCGAGGACGAAATCGGCGTGGGAACAAGTCACGATGGTATTATCGTACTGCCTGAGGATGCTGTCGTAGGTACGCCTGCTGCAGAATACTATCATCTGGAGAGCGACTGGCTCATCGAGGTGGACATCACGGCCAACCGTGCCGATGCACTCTCACACTGGGGTGTGGCTCGCGACTTGTATGCGTGGTTGAAGAGAAACGGTTATCAGACAGCACTCCACAAACCATCGACAGAGCATTTCCATGTGGACAACCACAACCTGCCCATCGAGGTGAAGATTGAGAATACTGAGGCTTGCAAGCGCTATGCTTGTGTAAGTGTAACGGACTGCGAGGTGAAGGAGTCGCCCGACTGGTTGAAGAACAAACTGACAACCATCGGTCTGCGTCCTATCAATAATATCGTGGATATCACTAACTATGTGATGATGGCACTCGGTCAGCCCCTGCATTGCTTCGATGCTGACATGGTAAAGGGTCATCAGATTGTGGTGAAGACGATGCCAGAAGGTACATCGTTCCAGACACTCGACGGTGAGGAGCACAAACTCTCCGACCGCGACCTGGCTATCTGTAACGCAGAAGATGCGATGTGTATCGCTGGCGTGTTCGGAGGAAAGGGTAGTGGTACCTACGAGACTACGAAGAACGTAGTACTGGAGAGTGCTTACTTCCATCCCACCTGGATTCGTAAGTCGGCCCGTCGTCACGGTCTCTCTACCGATGCCAGCTTCCGTTTTGAGCGTGGCGTCGATCCCAATGGAACTATTGAGGCGCTGAAGTATGCAGCCATCCTGTGTCAGGAACTGGCTGGCGGCAAGGTGTCGATGGAGATCAAGGATGTGTATCCAGAGCCTATCGAGTCGCCTGTAGTCGACCTGAAATACAGTTATGTACACTCGTTGATTGGTAAGGAGATCGAGCACGAGATGATCAAGGCCATCTGTCAGTCGTTGGAGATGGAAGTGCTCAATGAGACAGCAGAGGGTCTGACGCTTCGTGTTCCTGCCTATCGTGTGGATGTGCAGCGTCCTTGCGACGTGGTAGAGGATATCCTGCGTATCTATGGATATAATAATGTGGAGATTCCCACACAGTTGAAGTCGAGCCTCGTCATCAAAGGCGATGAGGATCGTAAGCATAAGTTGCAGAACCTTGTGAGTGAGCAACTGGTAGGTGCAGGCTTCAACGAGATCCTGAATAACTCGCTCACGAAGACGGCCTACTATGGGGATAACGAGACGGTGGTGAAAATCATGAACCCACTGTCGAGCGACCTTGGAGTGATGCGTCAGACACTCCTCTACGGAGGACTGGAGAGCGTGGAGCATAACGTGAAGCGTAAGAACGGTAACCTCAGATTCTTCGAGTTCGGCAACTGCTATTTCTTTAATCCTGAGAAGAAGAACGAGGACGACCCCATACAGGCTTATAAGGAAGAGAACTTCATGGGTATCTGGGTGACTGGTAAGCGCGTGGAAGGCTCATGGGCTCATGCCGACGAGGACAGTACCTACTATGAGATGGCTGCTCACGTGCAGAATATCCTGCGCCGTATCGGTATGAAACAAGGTCAGTTGGTTCAGAAGAAATCGGAGAATCCGAACTTTGCTGCTGGCTTCGTCATCGAGAACAGAGGCGGCAAGAAACTTATCGAAATGGGTATCGTTTCGAAGAAACTCCTGAAGCAGTTCGACCTGCAACAGCCGGTTTATTTCGCTGAGCTCAACTGGACACAGCTGATGAAGGCGACAAAGAAGAATGAGGTGAACTTCACGGAGATTCCTAAGTATCCTGCTGTGAGCCGTGACCTCGCCCTGCTGATTGATCAGAACGTGGAGTTTGCTCAGATCGAGCAGATTGCCCGTCAGACGGAGAAGAAGCTGCTGAAGAAAGTGGAGCTCTTCGATGTCTATGAGGGTGACAAGTTGCCGGCTGGCAAGAAGTCGTATGCCGTGAACTTCATCCTCCAGGATGAGGAGAAGACGATGGGTGACAAGCAGATTGATGCCATCATGCAGAAACTGATTGCTAACATCAAGAAACAGCTCAACGCTGAGCTCCGTTAAATCATAAATCGTAAATAGTAAAAAAGTAAATCATAATGGGAAGAGCATTTGAATATCGCAAAGCTGCGAAATTGAAGAGATGGGGCCATATGGCCAAGACATTTACCAAGATCGGAAAACAGATCGCCATCGCCGTGAAGGCTGGCGGTCCAGAGCCCGACATGAACCCCGCATTGCGTGCTATCATCGCCAATGCGAAGCGTGAGAATATGCCGAAGGATAATATCGAGCGTGCCATCAAGAACGCGATGGGTAAAGACCAGAGCGACTACAAGGAAGTGGCCTATGAGGGATATGGTCCTCACGGAGTGGCTATCTTCGTAGAGACACTGACCGACAATACCACTCGTACAGTGGGTGACGTGCGCTCAGTATTCAATAAGTTCAACGGTAACCTGGGAACACAAGGTTCGCTGTCGTTCCTCTTCGACCATAAGTCGGTGTTCACCTTCAAGAAGAAGGACGGACTGGATATGGACGAGCTGATCCTCGACCTGATTGACTATGGTGTAGAGGATGAGTTCGACGAGGACGAGGAGGAGAACAGCATCACCATCTATGGCGATCCTTCATCGTTTGGCGCTATCCAGAAGCATCTGGAGGAGAACGGTTTCGAGGTGACGGGAGCTGAGTTCACTCGTATTCCCAACGACCTGAAGGACGTGACTCCAGAGGAGCGCGAGACCATCGATAAGATGGTGGAGAAGCTCGAGGACTTCGACGACGTGCAGACCGTTTATACTAACATGAAACCAGAGGGAGCAGAGGAGTAACCGTCATGAATCATATCAGAAACTTCTGTATCATTGCCCATATCGATCATGGGAAATCGACGCTGGCAGACCGAATGCTGGAGGCGACGAAGACCATTCAGGTGACTGAAGGGCAGATGCTCGATGATATGGACCTGGAGCGTGAGCGTGGTATCACGATCAAGAGTCATGCGATACAGATGGAATATGAGAAAGACGGACAGAAATATATCCTGAACCTGATAGACACTCCAGGACATGTGGATTTCTCCTATGAGGTGAGCCGTTCAATCGCTGCGTGCGAAGGTGCTCTGCTCGTGGTTGATGCCACACAGGGCGTACAGGCACAGACCATCTCGAACCTGTATATGGCCATCGACCATAACCTGGAGATTGTCCCTGTCATCAATAAGATTGATATGCCCAGCGCGATGCCCGATGAGGTGGAGGATGAGATCGTTGACCTGATTGGTTGCGACCCCTCGGACATCATCAGGGCCAGCGGAAAGACGGGCGAGGGAGTGACGGATATCCTGAATGCTGTGGTAGACCGTATCCCTCATCCTGTGGGCGACGAGCAGGCTCCATTGCAGGCGCTGATCTTCGACTCGGTATTCAACTCGTTCAGGGGTATCATCGCATACTTCAAGATCACCAATGGTGTGATTCATCAGGGGGATCATGTGAAGTTCTTCAATACAGGCATGGAGTATGATGCCGACGAGATTGGTGTGCTGAAGATGGATATGATTCCCAGAAAGGAGCTCAGAACGGGCGACGTGGGATATATCATCAGCGGTATCAAGAACTCAAAGGAGGTGAAAGTGGGCGATACCATCACTCATGTGCAGCCTGCCTGCGACAAGGCGATAGAGGGATTCCAAGAGGTGAAACCGATGGTGTTCGCTGGTGTGTATCCTATCGACCCCACAGACTACGAGAATCTGCGTGCATCACTGGAGAAACTACAGTTGAATGATGCGTCGCTGACCTTCACGCCGGAGTCGTCGGTGGCTCTCGGCTTCGGCTTCCGTTGCGGATTCCTCGGACTGCTCCACATGGAGATTATCCAGGAGCGACTGGACCGTGAGTTTGATATGGATGTCATCACCACGGTGCCCAACGTAAGCTATATGTGCTACGATAAACAGGGTGGGGTCAAGGAGGTGCATAACCCTTCTGGACTGCCAGAACAAACCCTCATCGACCATATCGAAGAACCCTATATACGAGCCAGTATCATCACGGCAGCCGACTATATCGGTCCGATTATGACGCTCTGTCTCGATAAGCGAGGAGAGTTGATCGATCAGCAGTATGTGAGCGGTAACCGTGTGGAACTGCGGTTTATGCTCCCCTTGGGAGAGATTGTCATCGATTTCTATGACAAGTTGAAGAGTATCTCGAAAGGCTATGCCTCTTTCGACTACCATATCGACTCGTTCCGTCCTTCGAAACTGGTGAAGTTGGATATCCTGCTCAATGGTGAGCCTGTCGACGCGCTGTCTACGCTGACCCATCAGGACAATGCCGTCACCTTCGGACGAAGGATGTGCGAGAAACTGAAAGAACTGATTCCACGTCAACAGTTTGATATCGCCATTCAGGCTGCTATCGGCGCGAAGATTATCGCTCGTGAGACGGTGAAGCAGGTGCGCAAGGATGTGACTGCCAAATGCTATGGTGGTGACGTGAGTCGTAAGCGTAAACTGTTGGAGAAACAGAAACGTGGAAAGAAACGTATGAAACAGATTGGTAATGTGGAAGTGCCACAGAAGGCATTCCTCGCTGTATTGAAATTAGATTAAAAACAAACTATAAAACTAAAATTAAACTAAGAGCCTATGCCAAGTATTAGTTTCGATTCAAGAGATATTGCACGAGAGTTAGCACGTAGATACAGTACGATGACCCACGATGAACTGGATTTGCTGGAGAGCATTCTGGTTCCGATGAAGTTTGCCAAGAACGAGAAAATCCTCGACGAGGGTGAGGTATGTGAGTATATCTACTGGATTGCCAAAGGACTGGTGCGCCAGTTCTATTATAAGAACGGTAAGGAAATGACGGAATACATGGCTACAGAGAATCATATCTGTATGTGTATCGAGAGCCTGTTTAATGAGAAACCGACCCATCTGCAGGTGATTGCCTTGGAGCCGACCATTATCTTTGCCTTACCAAAAAAACAGTTGGAAGCAGTGGCGATGAAGAGTGTGAACATTCAGATCCTCTATCGTAAGATATTGGAGGAGTCGCTGATCCTGAGTCAGATACGTGCTGATATGCTTCGCTTCGAGTCGGCTATCGACCGTTATCAGAAACTGGTGAAGCGCAGTCCTCAACTGGTGATGCGTGCCCCTTTGGTCTATATCGCCAGCTATCTGCAGATGACACCAGAAACCCTGAGTCGTGTGCGCACGCAGACCTTGTTGGAAGGGAAATAATCACACCTTATTATATATATAAAGAATCCTCAGCAAGCGCTGAGGATTCTTTGTTGTTATGAGTATAGGAATCGTTTGATACTCTTCTTAGGTGTCTTCTCGAACTCCTCCTCATGAATCTCTATCTCGTTGATCTTCTCATAGGCAGGAATCAGTTCGTTGAGCGCGGTCTTGTTCTGCTCCATGATATTCTTGAGGTCGTCCATCGAGAAGCCCATGTGCTGTGCCTCATCCATATCGGGGTGAACGAGGGCCACCAGTTTGGTGTCGCGTTGTACGACAATGCTCTCCACAACCATCGGTAGTGAGTTGAGCTTATCCTCAATCTCTTCAGGATAGATATTCTGACCACTCGGTCCCAGAAGCATATTCTTGGAACGACCATTGATGAAGACATTACCTTCCTCGTCCATCGTACCTAGGTCGCCAGTATGATACCAACCGTCCTTGTCGAGAGCCTCGCGCGTAGCTTCCTCATTCTTATAATAACCCAGCATCACGTTGAGGCCGCGTGTAAGAATCTCACCAGGGATGGTGGCAGGGTCGGGGCTGTCGATTCGTACTTCCATGTGGATAACGGCGCGTCCGCAAGAGCCAGGAGCGAAGGTGGTCCAGTCGCTATAGCAAATGATAGGCGCACACTCCGTAGCACCATAGCCCACCGTATAGGGGAACTCGATGCGCTTGAGGAACTGCTCCACCTCCTGATTGAAGGCAGCACCACCAATGATCACCTCATAGAGCTCGCCACCAAAGGCTTTGAGTACCTCATGACAAATCTTCATGCGAACTTTCTTGGAGATCACAGGCATGGTCAGCAAGAGACGCATACGGTTGTTCTGTATCTTGGGGAATACCTTCTTGCGGATAATCTTCTCGATGACAAGAGGTACGGCAATGATGATGACGGGTTTGATATCAGCGAAAGCCTGAGCGATAATCGCTGGACTCGGAATACGGTTCAGGTAGTACACATGACAGCCATGCAGAAATTCGAAGATGAACTCGAAAGCCATACCGTACATATGAGCCATCGGGAGAATAGAGATGATCCTGTCACCTGGACGAATCCGCTTTCCTAACACATCTTCAGCAAAGTCGTAGTTGGACCAGAGTGCACGATAGGGGAGCATCACTCCTTTGGAGAATCCTGTGGTGCCAGAGGTGTAGTTGATAAGCGCCAGCTCATTAGGACTCTGTTCCACGTAGTATTTGACGTGCTCCTTTCTGAAATACTTGGGGAATTTCTTGCCGTAAAGCTCATTCAGGTGCTCGCGGGCATAGGTGAGCTTGTCAGTACGGCTGATCATCAACGAATAGTCGGGGTTGTTGATGATACCTTCCAGTCCAGGCATCTTCGCCGGATCGATGATGGTGGCTACATGATCGCCCACAAAGAGAAGACGCGCTTCGGAGTGGTTGACGATGTTATGAATCTGTTCTGCATTAAACTCATGAAGGATGGGGACGGCTACAGCACCATAGGTGAGTGTAGCAAGGAAAGCGACGGCCCATTGTGACGAGTTACGGCCGCAGAGGGCTATCTTGTCACCTTTGACAACACCGCTGTTTTCAAATAAGATGTGTAACTTCTCTATCTTACGAGCTACGTCATGGTATTGAAGTGTCGATCCCTGATAGTCTGTTAGCGCGTCGAGATCCCAATTATCGATGATGGTCTTTTCTATCAGCGCGTTAAAACTTGGTACCTGTTCCATATTTGGTTAAATGATTTTGCGATTACTGAATTGCACATTTTTTTTAAATCTGTGCAAAGGTAATTCAAAATCTGCACATCTGCAAGAATTTTGTGCAATTTTTACTCGTAACGAATAGATTTTGCTGGTTGGATATGAGAAACGAGGTAGCTGGGGGCTATCAGTACGAGAATATTGACAATTAATGTGACGATATTCAGGAGTAAAATGATGGGAATATTCAGTTCCATAGGTGCCTCGCTCACATAGTAGGTCTTGGGGTCTAAGGTCACGAATCCTGTTGTTTGCTGTAATACTACAATGCCGATGCCCAACAGGTTACCAATCAATAATCCTTTACTGATGATGAAGACCGAGAACCACAGGAAGGTGCTGCGGATGGTACTGTTACGGGCACCTACTGCCTTGAGGGTGCCAATCATCTGAGTACGCTCCAGGATGATAATCAGCAATCCTGAGATCATGGTAAAGCCTGCCACACAAACCATCAGCGCCAGGATGATCCACACGTTCAGGTCGAGCAGGTCTAACCAGGTGAAGATATTGGGATTGGCTTGTAGGATGGTATTTGAAGAGAGTGTGTTTCCCTGACTGTCGGAGGTGTCGTCAATCCGTTCTTCTACTGCTTCCTCGATGGTATTTAATTGGTCGAAATCATTGACCAGCACCTCGATGCCACTACATTGATCCGATTTCCAACCATTGAGTTTATTGACGGCATAGAGGTCTGTAAAACAAAGACTCTCGTCGTATTTCGTCATATTCGTCTGGTAGATGCCGCAAATCGTATACTTGCGCATACGGATATCGTCGTTGTTGACAAAATAGGCAAAGACCTTATCGTTGACGTTCAGGTTGAGCTTGTCGGCGGTAGGCTGAGAGATGAGTAGCTGATAGTGAGTGGTGGAATCGCTGAATGTCGGCAGTTTACCAGCCACGAGATGACTCTCGATGAAATGTTTGTCGTAATCTTGTGCGATACCCTTGAAGGCGATACCCAGGAAGTCGGTCTCTGTCTTGAGGATACCCTTTGTGATGGAGAAACGCTCAGCATGGTGAACCCCAGGTATCTCCTGAATGCGACGACGCAGACTATCGTTGGCAAAGACAGGGTAGGTGTCGGCATACTGGTAGCTCATGATATTCACTATCTGGATATGACTACCAAAGCCCACCACCTTATCACGAATGGTGTGCTTGAATCCTAAGATGACGCATACCGTGATGATCATCACAGCGAGTCCGATGGCTACTCCAGCCACAGCAATCTTCATCGCAGGACGACTCACTTGCTGTTGGTCGCCTTGCGTATGATATATTTTCCTGGCAAGGAATAGTGGGAGACTCATGTTTTTGGAATCAGTCGTCTACACGTCCTGGATATGTCTCAAGTGCTTTCTTCAGTACGACGAGCGCTCGCTCAAGGTCTTCTTTCTTCAGCACGTAGGCGATACGTACCTGGTTGATGCCTGCTCCTGGTGTGGTATAGAATCCTGCTGCAGGTGCCATCATCACCGTTTCGCCTTCATAGTTGAACTCGGCCAGACACCAACGACAGAATTTCTCCGCATCGTCAACGGGCAGTTTGGCTACTGTGTAGAAAGCACCCATAGGAATCGGTGAGTAGACACCAGGGATGCGATTCAGTCCATCAATCAGACACTTACGTCGTTCCACATACTCATCGTAGACATCACGATAGTACTCCTCTGGCGCATCAAGGGATGCCTCTGCCACAATCTGGCCGATGAGGGGTGGGGAGAGACGAGCCTGACAGAACTTCATCACGGCAGCCCTGACCTCTTTGTTCTTGGTGATGAGTGCTCCGATACGAATACCACATTCAGAATAGCGCTTCGATACGGAGTCAATGAGGATGACATTCTGTTCGATACCCTCCAGATGACAGGCAGAGATGTAGGGTGATCCTGTGTAGATATACTCACGATACACCTCGTCGGAGAACAGATACAGGTCGTATTTCTTCACCAAGTCGCGAATCTGGTTCATCTCCCTACGAGTGTACAGGTAACCAGTAGGGTTGTTGGGGTTGCAAATCATAATGGCCCGTGTACGGTCATTGATGAGCTCTTCGAATTTCTCCACCTTGGGAAGTGAGAAACCCTCTTCGATCGTGGTGGCTATCGTGCGGATCTTTGCGCCAGCGGAGATGGCAAAAGCCATGTAGTTGGCATAAGCTGGTTCTGGTACGATAATCTCATCGCCTGGATTCAGACACGACATGAAGGCAAAGAGTACAGCCTCGGAACCTCCTGAAGTGATGATGATATCATCGGCCGTCACATTGATGTGATATTTCGCATAATATTCGGTGAGCTTCTCACGATAGCTCAAATATCCCTGAGAAGGAGAGTATTCAAGGATGGTACGGTCGATATGCTTTAAAGCGTCTAATCCAATTTGAGGGGTGGGAAGATCGGGCTGGCCGATATTCAAATGGTAAACCTTCGTCCCACGCTTCTTCGCTGCAGCTGCGAGAGGTGCAAGCTTACGAATAGGGGATTCGGGCATCTCATGTCCGCGAACAGATATTTCTGGCATTTCCTTTAATTTACGTAAATCGGTGCAAAGGTAACATTTATTTGTCTAAATCAGTATAATCAATCGTTAAAAATTTGTGTTTTTCAGAAATAATGTGTACTTTTGCCCGTCTAAAAAGAAATGGAGTCATGAATTACGATGAACTATTGGAAATCAAGCAGGAAAAGGAACGTGGTATTTGCAACATTCCTTTTGGTACCCTTTGCCGTAAACAGATTGACAATAAGTTCGTTCATGTCGTTGAACTCAAACCTCAACTGGTGGACAGTCTCGTTTTTACGGAGGCACTCAAACGGGAATGTCAGGAGAACCTGACGATCAAACATCCCCGACAGCTTCATTTCGAGGTGATCGCAGATAGCGGTGGCATTTACAGCTACCGTCTGGAAGCGGGTAACTATCAGACACTGGAACAGTTGTTGAAAGACAATCCTGCCATTATTGCCCATAGCACGTGGGTAGAGCAGCTCATCGAGGGTTTGATGGAACTAAGTGACGAGTTGGAGAGAAATGGCATTTTCCACTTGTGCTTTGCTCCGTCGAATATCTTCGTGCGCAATAGCGACCATGAGGTGATGCTGTTGAATCACGGATCCTATTATCAGGCCTGCCGTCTGGACCAACTCTTTCAGGGCTGTGAGGATTATCTGGCTCCTGAGGTGATGCAGCAGGCGACAGCCGACAGCCGGAGTGATGTCTATTCCTTAGGAAAGCTCCTTGTCCGTCTCTATGCAGACTCGGTGTTGCCGTTAGAACTGAAGGCCGTCGTCAAGAAAGCAACGGCAGAGAAGCCCGAAGACCGTTATGCCTCGGCAGGTGAGATGTTAGAGACTATCAAACGACGTCGACAAGCGAAGAGAGGTGTCTTTATGGGGGCGGGAGCGTTGTTCGTGACATTCCTCTGTGTAGGACTGTTCTTTAGTCTGTTGCCTGATGCCGAGAACGTGGAGTTCGTTAATCCTGCAGCCGATCAGAAGGTGCCCGTCAACGAGTATGGTGAGGAGCTCAGCCCAGAGGAATTAGGACTGATAGCTGGTGATACCCTAAGGGTTGTCGATGGCGATACAGTCAGAGTGGTGGAAGTGCCTGCTGATGCTGATCAGCGGATGAAGCAGTATGAGGCCAAGGCAGAGCAGATCTTCCGTAAGCAGTATGAGAAAGAGGCTGATCGTATCTTATCGAAGATCTATAATAAGGAGCATATGAATGCTGACGAGAAAGCATTCATGTCGCAGAGTAAGGCAGTATCTGAGGAGCTGGCCGCTGCACAGAGCAAGATTGCCGAGTCGTCTCACCTGAGCAGTGAGACAACGCAGCGCATAGCGGCAGAGATTGTCGAGAAGATTACGAAACGGAAACAGGCGGATATCCGTCCATCAAAAGGTATACAGAAATAAATGATAAAATATAGAACATGAGATCAAGAACAGCCAATTGGTTTGAATGCAAGATCCGTTATGAGAAAATCATGGAAGACGGACTGCAGAAAAAGGTGACAGAAGTATATACCGTCGACGCCCTGAGCTTTTCAGAGGCTGAAGAGCGTATCACGGAAGAGATGTCAGCTTATATTAGTGGTGAATTTGAGGTGGCCGACATCAAGAAGGCTGCCTATAAAGAGATTTTCTTCAGCGAAGAGGAGATGGCTGACAAATGGTACAAGACAAAGTTGCAGTTCATCACCATCGACGAGAAGACGGAGAAGGAGAAACGTTCGGCCGTCAACTATCTCGTTCAGGCGGGCTCGCTCCATGGGGCAGTGAAGAATATTGAAGAGGTGATGGGCGGTACGATGATTGACTATGTGATTGCCTCAGTGGCTGAGACCTCCCTCATGGATGTCTTCGAGTATCAACCTAAGACCAAGGCCGAGTAGACCGCACAGACTGTTATGGAGTATGATGTCAAAAGTCATCTGAAAAGCGTCTTGAAGAGTCTGCCGCCAAATGTCAAACTGGTCGCTATCAGCAAGTACCATCCTCAAGAATTTATTGAGGAGGCCTATGCTGAAGGACAGCGTATCTTTGGCGAGAGCCACGAGCAGGAACTCAAGCAAAAACAGGCGATTCTGCCCAAGGATATCGAGTGGCATTTCATAGGCCATCTCCAAACAAACAAGGTAAAGTATATCGCTCCGTATATCTCTATGATAGAGGCTGTTGACTCGCTTAAACTATTAAAAGAGATCAACAGGCAAGCTGCCAAGTGCGGACGGGTCATCAAGGTCCTGCTGGAGTTGCATATCGCAGAAGAATCCACCAAATACGGACTGACGCTCGAGGCTTGTCGACAACTCCTCGCCGAGGGTGAATGGCGCTCTTTGGAGCATGTCAGGATCGTAGGATTGATGATGATGGCATCGAATGTGGACGATGAACAGCAGATACGGAGAGAGTTTACGACTGCTGCCGATTTCTTCGATGAGGTAAAGGCTACATATTTCGCTGATGACGAGGCATTCTGTGAACGCTCGTGGGGCATGAGCGACGATTATCCGATAGCCGTAGAATGTCGTTCAACGATGGTACGTATCGGCACGATGATTTTTGGACCGCGTGTCTATTAATATATAAAGGTAGAAATGGTAAAGAAACGTAGATGGCATTGTCTGCCAGGACAACAGCCTACAGAATTCGATAAACAAATCATGTTTTGGGAAGGGAAAGGAAAACTCGTTCCTACGCGTGATTTGATCAAAACACCAGAACAGATTGAGGGTATCCGCAAGGCGGGTGTCGTGAATACCGGCGTACTGGATGAGGTGGCCAAGCAGATTCATCGAGGAATGAATACGCTCGAGATCGACCAGATCTGTCGGAAATATTGTGAGGAACACAATGCTATCCCCGCCTGCTTGAATTATGAGGGATTCCCTATGAGCGTCTGCACGAGTATCAACGAGGTGGTCTGTCATGGTATTCCCAAAGAGGAGGACGTGTTGGAGGAAGGTGATATTATCAATGTTGACTTCACTACCATCCTTGATGGCTATTATGCTGATGCCAGTCGTATGTTTGTCATTGGAAAGACAACGCCAGAGAAAGAACAGTTGGTACGTGTGGCCAAGGAATGTCTGGAGATAGGTATGGAAGCAGCCAAGCCCTGGGGCTTTGTGGGTGATATCGGACATGCCATCGAGAAGCATTGCAAGAAATATCACTATGGTGTGGTACGCGATTTGTGCGGACATGGTGTCGGTCTGAAGTTCCATGAAGATCCTGAGGTGTGCCACTATGGTCATCGTGGTACGGGAATGTTACTTGTTCCTGGTATGGTGTTCACCATCGAGCCGATGATCAATATGGGTACTTGGCGCGTATTCATTGACGAAAGCGATCCCTATGGATGGGAGGTGATCTCGGATGATGAGCTGCCCAGCGCCCAGTGGGAGCATACATTACTGATGACTGAGCATGGTGTGGAGATATTGTCTTATTAAAAGAGATATACAATGAACGATATCTATCTGTTGAGTATAGAGTCGAGTTGTGATGACACGTCGGCAGCCGTGCTTCGAAATGATGTGCTATTGTCGAATGTCACTGCTTCTCAGGCTGTTCATGAAGCTTATGGTGGGGTAGTGCCGGAGCTGGCTTCGAGGGCCCACCAACAGAATGTGTTGCCTGTTGTCGATCAGGCGCTAAAAAAAGCCGGTGTAGCGAAAGAACAACTGTCGGCAGTGGCTTTTACACGGGGTCCTGGTCTCATGGGCTCACTCCTCGTCGGAGTGAATTTCGCCAAGGGCTTTGCCCGTTCGTTGGGCATCCCTTTGATTGATGTCAACCACCTACAAGGTCATATCATGGCCCATTTTATTAAGAGTGAGGGCGGTGATGAGGTGGCCCCTCCTTTCCCCTTCCTTTGTTTGCTGGTGAGTGGCGGTAACTCTCAGATTGTCAAGGTCAATGCCTATAACGACATGGAGGTGTTGGGACAGACCATCGATGATGCGGCTGGAGAGGCGATTGATAAATGTTCGAAGGTGATGGGACTGGGCTATCCTGGTGGACCTATTATCGACCGCTTAGCCCGTCAGGGAAATCCTCATGCCTACCAGTTTGCCGAGCCCCATATCCCAGGTCTTGACTATAGCTTTTCCGGTTTAAAGACCTCGTTCCTCTATTCTTTGCGTAAATGGGTAGAGGCAGAGCCCGACTTTATTGAGAATCATAAGACCGATATTGCCGCATCGTTAGAGTTTACGATTGTGGATATCTTGATGAAGAAACTGAAGATGGCCGTGAAGCAGACGGGCATCAAACATGTGGCAGTGGCTGGGGGCGTGAGTGCGAATAACGGTTTGCGTAACGCCTTCTATGATGCACAGAAGCGTTATGGATGGACCATCTATATCCCTAAGTTCAGCTACACGACCGATAATGCTGCCATGATTGGAGTGACAGGTTACTATAAATATCTGGATGGCGAGTTCTGTGATATTAACGCACCCGCCTTCTCGAAGGTAACGTTTCAGTAAAATTAATTAATTGTATATTATAAGATGGATTTTGAAAGTAAAATTATCAGTCGGGAGATCAGTCAGATGCTGTGGGAAGTAGAGAAGACGGTGGGTACGGCCGAGAGCTGTACGGGTGGCCGTATTGCTGAAGCAATTATCTCTGTTCCAGGAGCTTCTAAGTATTTTAAAGGCGGTATCATCTCGTATGTCGACGAAGTGAAGGTGAACTTGCTATTGGTGTCTCCAGACCTCTTGTTGGAGAAGACTGCCGTTTGTGAGGAAGTGGCTGTTGAGATGGTCAAGGGTGCTTGTAAGGCGCTGAAGACAGACTTCGCTATTGCTGCCACGGGTATTGCCGGACCTACTGGTGGAACCAAGGATATTCCCGTAGGAACTATCTGGCTGGCGTGCGGTTCCGTCGACCGTCAGGTAACGTTGAAGGTTCAGGAAGATCATGGTCGCGATATCAATCTTGCGATAGCTACGAATAAGGCTATGCAGATGTTCCTCGACTTTCTAAAAGAAGAATTCAAGGAAGAATAAGTTGGATAGGTTAAAAAATATTAAAGATAAGGTAATTCTCTGTGTTTTAAACTCTAAACTCTAAACTTTTTCGTACCTTTGCACCCTGTTTGGAATAAGTTAGTAAAAGAATCAGTAAAAAGTAGATAGAAATGTCTAAGATTTGTCAGATTACAGGAAAGAAGGCACAGATTGGAAACAACGTGTCTCACTCAAAGCACCGTACTAAGAGAAGCTTTGACGTAAACCTGTTCAGCAAGAAGTTCTACTATGTAGAGGAGGCTTGCTGGATTCAGTTGAAGATTAGTGCTGCTGGTCTTCGTATGATTAACAAAGTAGGTCTTGATGCCGCATTGAAGCAGGCTGTTGCCAAGGGCTTTGTGGATTGGAAAGACATTAAAGTGATAGGAGACTAAGAAGATGGCAGGTAAGAAAGCAAAAGGAAATCGTGTGCAGGTGATTTTGGAGTGCACAGAGCATAAGGCTAGCGGTATGCCCGGTACAAGCCGTTATGTGACGACCAAGAATCGTAAGAATACCCCAGAGCGCATGGAGCTCATGAAGTATAACCCAATCCTGAAGAAGATGACTCTTCACAAGGAGATTAAATAATAGCAACGAAGTATGGCAAAGAAAACCGTCGCTACCCTCCACGAAGGTTCAAAGGATGGTCGCGCTTACACAAAAGTTATCAAGATGGTGAAGAGCCCAAAGACGGGTGCTTACGTTTTTGATGAGCAGATGGTTCCTAACGAGGATGTTAAGGAATTCTTCAAGAACTGATAATTGTTTATCTATCAATATAAAGAGGATGTGTTTTTTTGAAGCACATCCTCTTTTTTTAGAATATCATCCGAAAGGGTGCCTTTTTGGAGTAAACAAATGACCAGCCTATACACAATTACTATGTTTGCAACATAGAATCGTTCCTCTTACCTTTGCACCAGATTATAGATAATGTTCTAAATGTAAGATGTTAAACATCGTATAAGTTTAGGACATGCGGTCATGATTTTGTAGTTTTGCTAGAGATTGTGGCCGTCTAGGTAAGCCATGTGCTATATCGCGGGTCAGATCAATACCCACCCCCTTTCAAGTCTTTAGAGTCTGGACAAAGAATCGAAGCACGCCATACAGGGCGATGCAGCGTCCGATAAGAGTGAAGTCGATGAAGATTTGGCTATAGTCTGACTTTAGTATTAACCCTTTAAAAAAGTATCAAGATGAAGCCAAATTCACAGATGACACTTGACCGTTTTTTCCGCCAGTGCGTCGGGATTGACATCTCTAAGGACAAGTTCACGGCTTGCCTGTACATGTATGACAGGGCAGGTGACGCGGGGTGCTGTACCCAGAGCATCGACTTCGCCAACACGAAGTCAGGTTTTAACCAGTTGGTCAGATGGAGCCGCAAGGAGGCCGTAAAGGAGTTCCCGCTGACTTACCTCATGGAACCGACAGGAGTCTATTATGAGCCTCTGGCCTACCACCTGCACAGGATAGGCCAGACGGTCTATGTGGTGCTGCCCAACAAGGTCCGCAAGTTCTGCGAGGCTGAGGGGATCAAGACCAAGACGGATGCGATGGACGCCCGCTGTCTGGCACTGATGGGTTGCGTCAGCCGCAAGTTGAAGCCCTGGTCTCCTCCTGCCCCCATATATCAGGAACTGCGCCAGATGACGCGGTTCCATGCAGACCTCTGCAGGGTAAGGACGTCCGTATCTAACCGCATGGAGGCACTGGATCACATGGAGAGCGCAGAGAAGTCTGTTCGCAAGAACTGCGGGAAACTGCTTGACGAGATAGACAGGCTGATAGAGAAGAATGACAAGGCCATCATGCAGAAAGTCGCCCAAGACAAGGACCTGGAGCAGAAGGTGAAGCGCATTGCCACTGTAAAGGGTCTCAGAGAGACGACCGTCGTGTGCGTCATAGCAGAGACGCAGGGATTCCACCTCATAGAAAACCGCAAGCAGCTCGTAGGGTATTCCGGCCTTGACGTGAAGGCTGAACAGTCAGGAAAGGAGGATCCCAAGCATCACATATCCAAGAAGGGCAATGCACATATACGTGCCGCGCTCTATATGCCGGCACTTGTCGCTGTCCGCTATAACAGGCAGATAAGGGATGCATACGGGAGAATCTGCCAGAAACACCCCAATGAGAAGATGATCGGGGTTACGGCCGCCATGCGACGCCTGCTCCTGCTCATATACACACTGTGGAAGAACGGGGAGAAATACGACGGGAACCGAGACAAGACACATACGCAAAGGAAGAAGGAACCGGAACCTGAATATGGGCCAGACGACTGCATCGGGCCAAGCACAGAACCCGTAGACAGGGTAGACTGGAATACCAAAGACGGGGACGGCTATCCGCCTTTCTAACGAAAAGTGGCTGCGCCACTAAGCTACAGCCACACGAGATAGTGCAAAGATGGCATAAGCCATCGACTTCCCTTGATGGCTGCAAAGGTAACTAAACTTTTTCAAACTACAAAGGAATAAGGAAAAACATATCAAATAATATATGTCCTGCTCCATATTTGTAATGAAGCAGGACATGGAAGATATGGCTCATAACTCAGAACAGACAATAATTGTTAATATGTTCTATTTTTCTTCTCTTTTATTTGGAGATTAAAACAGAATCTGACCCCCTGTGTT
>ONWA01000006.1 GCA_900321425.1 uncultured Prevotellaceae bacterium
GGTTATGCTTCTCCAGAGGGTAGCGCCGAGTTCAACCAGAAGCTTTCTGAGAAGCGTGCACAGGTTGTTAAGGACACGCTGGTTAAGAAGTACAAGATTGCTGCTGACCGTCTGAGCGCTAAGGGTTGTGGTGTAACCGACAAGCTCTTCGAGGAGGTTGAGTTCAACCGTGTTGCTACTTTTAACGACAACTCTAAATAATAATTGAACGAAATAGATTGGAGTCCGGCAAGAAATTGTCGGACTCTTTTTGTTTTAATACCTCGTGTACAATAAATCGATTAGGATTCCGTTATTAAAAACGTGGCAAAACGTTTTGTATACATATTAGCACTTCTGCTTTTGTTGGTGGTTCCAGCAAAAGGTCAGCAAGATCCGTTGTTCAGTCATTATTGGGCGATGGAGACCTCTTTCAACCCTGCAGCTGTTGGAAAGGAGTCGAAGTTGAACATTGTGGGTGCTTTTAATATGACACTTGCAGGTTTTGAGAATAACCCACGCACCCTTTATGCTTCAGGTGATATGCCGTTGTATTTCATGAAGAACTATCATGGTGTAGGTGTGCAGTTTATGAACGATCAACTAGGTTTGTTTTCACATAAACGTTTCTCAGCCCAGTATGCATATAAACATAAGCTTTTTGGTGGCATGATTAGTGCCGGAATACAAATCACGATGATTAACGAGACCTTCGATGGATCGAAAATAGAGGTAGATGATCCTGAGGACCCTGCACTTCCACGAACATCGGTTAATGGCTCAGGCTTTGACTTCAGTGCTGGTTTGTATTACACACATAAGAATTGGTATGTGGGAATCTCGGCTTTGCATATCAATGCACCTAAAATCGAATTAGGAGATACCTATGAATATCAAACCTCTGGTTCATATTATTTGACGGGAGGATACAATATTAAGCTTAGAAATCCGTTTTTTACTATACTACCGTCTGTCATTGGACGCTATGACGGTGTTTCGTATCGTGTGGATGTGACCACTCGTGTGAAGTACGAGAAAGAGAAGAAGATGCTATATGTGGGAGTATCTTACAGCCCGTCGAACTCCGTGACTTTCCTTCTTGGAGGGAAATTTCATGGTGTGACGCTTGGCTATAGCTATGAGATGTACACTTCCGCTATCAGTATAGGCAATGGTAGTCATGGTATTTTTGCCAGCTATCAGATGGATATTAATCTTCAGAAAAAAGGAAGGAATCTGCATAAGAGTATTCGACTATTATAGTGAGAAAGATCATAAATATAACAATATGAGAAGAAGTGTAATTGGACTTTGTGCCGTTTCTGTCTTACTGTTGACCAGTTGTTTTGGAAGCAAACATGTTTCCTCTTCTGGTGGTGAGGTGATTGGTACGAGTGGAAAGGTGATCAGTGAGCCTACTCCTTTTGGTATGACACTCGTCAAACGGGGTCATTTGAGGATGGGTATTGAGAAACAGGATAGTTTGTGGGGTAAGGAAACACCTGTCAGAGACATTTCTGTAGAGGGATTTTGGATGGACCAGACAGAGGTAACCAATTCCAAATACCGTCAGTTTGTCTATTATGTGCGCGATTCTATCATCCGTGAGCGATTGGCCGATCCTAACTATGGAGGTGATGAAACTTACAAAATAGAGGAGGATAAGCAAGGTAATCCAGTCAAACCACACTTGAACTGGAAGAAAGCCCTTCCACGAAAGCCGAACGAAGATGAGCTTCGTGCCATCGAGAGTGTCTATGTCACCAATCCTGTGACTGGTGAGAAGATGCTGGATGCCAGTCAGATGAATTTCCGTTATGAGGTGTACGATTATACCGAGGCTGCTTTGCGCAGAAACCGTCTGAACCCTCGCGAGCGAAATCTGAATACAGACATTCAGGTTAATCCCAATGAGCAGGTATGGATTTCCAAGGATACTGCTTATATTGATGACGAAGGCAGAATCGTTAGAGAGACGATTAACCGTCAGCTTTCTGGACCATGGGATTTCCTCAATACGTATATTGTCAACATCTTCCCAGATACGACCTGTTGGGTAAATGACTTCAAGAATGCCGACAATGAAGTCTATATGCGCAATTATTTCTCCAATGCTGCTTATAACGATTATCCTGTTGTTGGTGTTACTTGGGAACAGGCAAATGCTTTCTGCGCATGGCGAACTGAATACCTGTTGAAAGGATTAGGCCCTGCTGCTCGCTTTGTTCAGCGTTTCCGTCTGCCTACAGAGGCAGAGTGGGAGTATGCTGCACGTGGAAAGGATCAGAACGAATTCCCTTGGGAAGACGAGGATGTGGCTAGTGGAAGAGGATGCTTTTTTGCTAACTTCAAGCCCGACAATGGTAACTATACGAAGGACGGTAACCTGATTACCAGTAAGGCAGGACTCTATACGGCCAATTCCAATGGTCTGTATGATATGGCAGGTAATGTGGCAGAGTGGACCAGTACAGTCTATACTGAGGCTGGTGTAGATGCCATGAACGATATTAATCCGCAGTTGAAATACAATGCAGCTCTTGAAGATCCCTATCGTCTAAAGAAGAAGAGTGTACGTGGTGGTTCATGGAAAGATCCTGAGTCATACATCCGTTCGGCATGGCGCTCTTATGAGTATCAGAATCAGCCACGGTCCTATATTGGATTCCGTTGTGTAAGAAGTCTGTCGAATACCGTCAGCGAGAAAATGAAGAAAGCAAAAACCAAAACCAAGAAAAAATGACAACCTATAGTAAATATAATATCGTCTACCGCTTACAAAAGTGGATGGACAGTGTTCCTGGTCAGACCTTCTTGAACTATGCCTATAGTTGGGGTGCGTCTATTGTGATCTTGGGTACTCTTTTTAAACTCACCCACCTGCCCACAGCCAACTTCTGGTTGTTCCTGGGTATGGGTACTGAGGTGTTCGTATTCTTCCTCTCTGCCTTCGATCGTCCGTTCGACAAGACTGCAGATGGTATGGAGCTGGATGCTCACATGAAGGATGTTGATGAGGAAGAGCAGCTACAGACAACAGTTGTTGGCGGTCGCGGCGGAACAGTCATTATCGGTGGAGGTACACCTGTTGGTGGTACCCGTGTTGCCGATACGAAGGCGATGGCATCTGTGGCCAGCTCAGTAGTGACCGTCTCTGGTGGCGAGGCTGCCTCACCATTACCCTCGATGAATCCTGAGTTGGAAGAAGCTACCACCAATTATGTGGATGAATTGAAACGCTTGACAGAGATGCTGACCAGAGTATCTGCTCAGAGTGAGCGTCTGACACGCGACTCGGAGGAGATGGAGAATCTGAATCGTACGCTGACAGGTATCTGTAAGGTTTACGAGATGCAGTTGAAAGGTGCCAGCGCACAGATCGGCACCATCGATGAAATTAACGAGCAGACGCGTAAGATGGCTTCGCAGATTGCTGAACTGAATAAGATCTATACACGAATGATTGAGGCAATGACGGTGAATATGAGAGCTGCTGCCCCGATTGTAGAGAATAGCTAATCCGATGGATGGAAGCTGTCATGAACATTAAGCAATAATATTATGGCCATAAGAAAAAGACCTGTATCACCACGCCAGAAGATGATTAACCTCATGTATGTCGTCTTGATGGCTATGCTTGCGCTGAATGTGTCAACGGAAGTACTGGAGGGGTTCTCGATAGTCGAGGAGAGCCTCAAGCGTACGATGTTGAGCTCAGCTAAGGAAAATCAGGTCATCTACGACGAATTGGATATGCAGATGCGGACCAATCCTGCTAAGGTGAGAGAGTGGTTCAATAAGGGTCAGGAAGTAAGACGTATGAGTGATTCTCTCTACAACTTCATTGCCGACCTGAAATTGGCTATCGCCAAAGAAGCTGACGGTGAGGATGGACAGGTAGAAAATATCCATAATAAGGAGGATCTGGAAGCGGCTACTCAGGTGATGCTGGCACCAGGAAAGGGCAGGGGTCGAGAACTCTTCGATGCCATTAACGCTTTCCGCAAACGGATTGTCAGTATGACTCCTGATATGAACAAGCAACAGATTATCAGTGGCAATCTTTCCACCGCTGTTCCCAAGAGGGCACGTGCCATGGGTAAGAACTGGCAGGAGTATATGTTTGAGGATATGCCTGTTGCTGCCGCGGTGACTTTGTTGTCGAAGATTCAGAGTGACATCCGTTATGCAGAGGGAGAAGTGCTGCATCGACTGGTGTCGAATATTGACGTGAAAGATATCAGGGTGAATGCCCTCAACGCATTTGTCATTCCCAATTCCCAAACGGTGGTGCGTGGGGATAAGTTCTCAGCACACATTGTGATGGCGGCTGTGGATACCACACAGGTGCCCGATATCTACATCGGTAATTCAAAGGTCAACCTGAAGGATGGTCTGTATGAGACCGTCTGTGGTCGAACGGGTGATTTCACGTTGGCTGGTTATATGGAAATGGTCAATGGTAGTGGTGAGCGTATCCGTAGGGACTTCAGTCAGAAGTATACGGTTGTTGATCCCAGTGCGACAGTGTCTGCCGATTTGATGAATATGCTTTATGCTGGTTACAACAACCCCATTAGTATCAGTGTACCAGGTGTACCACTGAGCAAGGTGTCGGCGTCCATGACGGGGGGAACGCTTCAACCCGTTGGTCCAGGAAAGTATATCGCCCGTCCGACGACGGTAGGCTCCAATGCTGTGATTACGGTGACCTCTATGAATACCGGCCGTGCACAGCAGATGGGACAGTTTACGTTCCGCGTGAGGAAATTGCCTGATCCAACACCTTATATTAATATGAAGGACGATCAGGGCAATCCGACTCGCTACAAGGGTGGTGCCCTAACCAAGGCTGCCTTGATGGCTACCGATGGTATCGGAGCAGCTATCGACGATGGTATCCTTGACATCGGTTTCAAGGTGTTGGGTTTCGAGACTGTTTTCTTTGACAATATGGGTAATGCTGTGCCGATGATCAGTGATGGTGCAACGTTCTCTGCCCGTCAGAAGGATACGTTCCGTAAGTTGGCGCGCAACCGTCGCTTCTATGTGTCAAGGATAACAGCTGTTGGTCCTGATGGTATCCAGCGTAAGCTACACACATCGATGGAGGTGATCATCAAGTAAAAACGAAAAATTGAAGAAGTTGAAAATATGAAAAGAGTATTGTTTCTCATGCTGACCGTCATGGTTGCTGTGACTATTGCTGCTCAGCCGAAGGCTCGACGACAGGCTGCTGCTGCGGCTGCGGCCAAGAAGAAGAGTAGTCCATCGTCAACGCTGACATTACGTGCACGTACGATGTTCCCCACTGCATTAGATATGCCTGAGGATGTAGTATGGCGTCGTGATATCTATCGTGAACTGGATCTGAACCAGGATGCCAATGGAGGATTGTACTATCCTGTAGAGCCTATGGGTCGACAACTGAACCTGTTTACCTATATCTTCAAATTGGCTCTTAATGGTTATATCCCTATCTATGAGTATCGCCTGGATGGCAATGAGGTGTTCAACGACTCCTCAAAAGTAGAGATCAAGACCATTCTCGACAATTATCATATCTTCTACGAGACCTCTAAGGAAGGAAAGATCCGGGTAGACAACAGTGATATTCCTTCCGCGGAAGTGAAGATGTATTACCTCAAGGAGAGTGCTTACTATGACCAGGGCAACTCTTCCTTCCATATCAAAGTGTTGGCACTATGTCCTGTGATGTTGCGCGAAGATGATTTTGGCGGCGAGGCATCGAAGTATCCACTCTTCTGGGTGAAGTACAGTGACCTGGAGCCATTCCTGAACCGTCAGACGGTGATGACAAGCAACTTGAACAATGCGGCCACGATGACGATGGAGGATTATTTCACGCTGAACAAATATCGTGGTAAAATCTATAAGACCAACAATCTGTTGGGTAAGACTTTGGCGCAGTATTGCACTACCGATACGGCTATGACACGCGAGCAGCGTCGTATCGAGGCGGAGTTGGAAGCCTTTAGGAAGAATATTTTCGGCGATCCTGTGAAGAAAGATTCTCTGGACAGTATAGCTAAGTTGGATCCTAAGGACTTGAAAGCACTCAAGAAGAGTCGTCGTAATGGTAACGGTACCAAGGCCAGTCGTAAGCGTTCTGGATCAAGATCCCGTTCGGGCGCTACTGGTCAGATGACCGTTCGCAGACAAAGACATTAAAGGTTTGTGAAGATGCAAAGGAAGAGGTGGATGATAGCAGCGGCCGTGATTCTGTTCATGGCGTTACCAGCACAGGCTCAGCATATTGAGTTTGGTGCCAAGGTCGGACTGAATACGACCAAGTTGACGATGAATAAAGAGCTGTTCAGCAAGAAGAACCAGACAGGCTTCTTCTTAGGACCGACAGTTAAGATTGGTCTTCCTATTACTGGGCTGGGTGTCGATGCTGCTGTACTCTATGATCAGCGCGATGCCAAGCTCGACGAGACCAAGGTCTCTCAGCGTAGCATCAATATCCCCGTTCACCTCCGCTATTCTGTGGGAGTTGGACGGATGGCGTCTATCTATGCTTTTGCCGGACCTCAGATTGGCTTTAATGTGGGCCATAAGAAATTTTCTTTGGATTCCTTCGACTATCAGTTGAAGAATACGAACTTGAGTGTCAACTTAGGTTTGGGAGTTACATTGTTCAAGCATCTGGAACTGGGGGCTAATTATAATATTGCTTGTGGTAAGACGGGCGAAGCTACCTTACGTTCTGTGACCTCAGATGTAACCACATCTCTGAGAACCCATAACAATGCATGGCAGATTTTGGCAGCCTATTATTTCTAAGTGACGTTTGTTGATGTCATATTACCACTGCCCTTAGCGGGCCTTTTTACCTATGCTGTGCCTGTGGCATGGGAACGGCAGGTGGCATGTGGCATCCGTGTCCTTGTACCCTTTGGTCGTAATAAAACTTATCTGGCTATTGTGGCCAAGGTGCATCATACACAGCCTTCCGACTATCAGGTGAAGGAAGTGTTACAACTTGTCGATCGTCAGCCGATTCTGCTTCCTCTTCAATATCAGTTGTGGCAATGGATAGCCGACTATTATCTGTCGCCCATTGGCGAGGTGTATAACGCTGCGTTGCCAGCAGGCCTTAAGGTCGAAGAGGGCTATCGCCCCAAGACAGAGCTCTTCATTCGACTTACCCCACAGTTCCAAAACGAGCAGGCGTTGCGTGTAGCGTTACAGGTATTGGGGAGAGCTCCCAAACAGTTGGAGGCCTTTGTGGAGTATTTGGCACTCTCGCACTGGGACACCCTCGAAGGTGGTAGCTGTCGCGAAGAGGTGGTGGAGATTACACGCGAGGAGTTGCTAAACAGCAGTCATACAACATTAGCTACCATTCAGGCATTGGTGAAGAGAGGCGCGCTCGAAACCTATGAAAAGGAAGTAGGACGTCTGAATCAAGGAGGAGAGGCTGATTTTAGCAAAATTCGCCCGTTGAACACTGTGCAACAGGAGGCCTTCAACCAGATTACCTTTTCTTTTCTGAAAAAGAATGTCACTCTCTTACATGGTGTCACTTCCAGTGGTAAGACGGAAATATATATCCATCTCATTCAACAGCAATTAGAGCAGAAGAAACAGGTGCTCTACCTATTGCCAGAGATTGCGTTGACTGTTCAGATGATGCAGCGTCTGCAACGAGTATTTGGTAATCGTCTGGGTATCTATCATTCCAAATATGCTGATGCCGAACGGGTGGAGATTTGGCAGAAACAGCTTTCATCACATCCTTATGACGTGATCTTGGGCGCACGTTCTGCTGTCTTTCTTCCTTTCCAGAACCTGGGACTTGTGATTATTGACGAGGAGCACGAGACGAGCTACAAGCAACAGGATCCGATGCCCCGTTACCATGCCCGTAGTGTGGCTATCGTTCTTGCGCAGATGGCGGGTGCCAAGACCCTGTTGGGTACGGCTACTCCCTCTCTCGAGAGCTATTATAATGCCCAGACGGGTAAGTACGGTCTTGTAGAACTCAAGCAGCGTTTTCAGGGTATCGAGCTACCCGAGATACAGGTGGTCGACACCAAGGACCTTCAGCATCGTAAGATGATGAAAGGTCCCTTTAGTCCTCTTCTGTTAGCGAAAGTACGTGAGGCTCTGGAGCGCGATGAGCAGGTCATCCTCTTCCAGAACCGTCGTGGTTTTGCCCCTTTGGTGGAGTGTCGACAGTGTGGCTGGGTTCCTCATTGTGAGCAGTGTGATGTGAGTCTTACCTATCATAAAAACATGAACCTGTTGTCGTGTCACTATTGTGGCAAGACCTATCAGGTACCTACCGTCTGTCCCTGTTGTGGTAGCAGAGAGTTGAGGGCTAAGGGCTATGGTACGGAGAAGATCGAAGATGATATCCGTGAGATTTTCCCTGAGGCTCGTGTGGCACGAATGGATCTCGACACCACTCGTACACGCCATGCTTATGAGCGTATCATCAACGATTTCTCTGCAGGTAGATCTAATTTACTGATTGGCACCCAGATGGTCAGTAAGGGATTAGATTTCGACCGTGTTAGCGTTGTAGGTATCCTGCATGCTGATGCGATGATGAACTTCCCCGATTTTCGTGCCTACGAACATGCATTTATGATGATGATGCAGGTCAGCGGTAGGGCTGGACGAAAGGGGAAACGTGGTTTGGTCATCCTCCAGACGATGTCGCCTGATGCTGCTGTCATCCGTTATGTGGTGCATCATGACTATACGGCCTTATACCGTGATTTGATTGCTGAGCGTCAGCAGTTCCATTATCCGCCTTACTACCGTATCACGAATGTCTATCTGAAGCATCGTTATGCTGATACTGTCAATACGGCAGCGATGGAGTTGGCTAGTACGTTGCGTGGTTGGTTTGGCGTTCGAGTGTTAGGACCTGATAAACCCGTCATCTCCAAAGTAAAGTCGTTGGAGATTCGTAAGATTGTTCTCAAGTTCGAGAATGGCATGGACATCAAAAAAGTACGTGAGTACTTGCTGTTTGCCGAGCGGCAAATCATGCAAGACCCACGTTATCGTACCTTGCAGGTCTACTATGATGTAGACCCTCAGTAATGGTTTCTTAAAGTGCCAGTTCACATCCTACACCAAACACACGGTTGGTACGGGTGAAAGTATCCTTGATGTCTGGATTCACCGCATTTACACGCTTGTAGTTGCCATAGTATGTCTGGAAGTAGGCCGCCTTCACACTCACAACCTTCGATACCTTATAGTTGAATCCGAATCCGATGCTGTATGAGTTAACCACGAACGACATATCGTTCATATAGTCATCAGTCAGTCCATATCGTGTCACCTGTCCACCGGCAGAGAATGTCAGACGGTCGGTGGTGTCCCACTCTGCGCCAAAGAGGAACTCGTTGGTGCCGTGGCGCAGTTTCTCCTGTGAATGGTTGTACCACTCTACGTCTTTGTCGAAGAAGTGGTGATAGCCCACATTGATACGTACTTGGTCGATAGGGCTCCACTGTGCACCAATGGCGAGCAAGGCAGGAGCATCCTCGTTTACTTTCTCTCCATCGCGGAACTTGTTCACAGCCTCAATCTCGCTGGCATCGTTCACGGTTGACTCGTTCTTCATACGCATCTGTGTACGGAACTCGTACTTGGCGGCAAAGTTGAATCTGCCCAACTTATAGTCTACACCGATGATGGGTGCGAAACCGATACCTGTCTGGTTACACAACAGGTTCACACCGTCGGAGTATTTCTGCAGGGGAGCGATGGCCTCGCCGTAACCCATCTGCTGTGCGATAGGCGTGATGTTCTGCAGATAACTGCCGAAGTCCACATAGCCATTGGCTGTATTCACCATCATATTGCTGATTTTAGCCTTATAGGTTGCGCTACCGTACAACATACGAAGACCGCCATAGAGTGAGAGGTTGGGTATCACCTTACATGCAGCACCAATCTGGATACCATAATAATATTGGCGTCCCTCCATATATCCTTTCATGTCGTAGCCAGTAACACCGAAGGCACCTAACATCTGGGCAATCTCACCCACTTTGCTCTCGAACGAGCCTAATCCCTCGGAGAACTCACAGGCACCACCTCCTCCTGGGACGGAGAGGTTGGCTTGCAAGCTCCAATGCTCCATGTTGTAAGCCACTTGGATGGATGGGATAAAGGGCGCGTTAGCCACACCTTCGAATGTCTTCTCAGGACCGCTGTTCTTTTTGCCGAGAGCAAATACAGGGTTCTCTGAGATAATGGTACGCGACTGGTGGGCGTACTGCCAATGGAAACCGATGTGCAGACCTTCTGGCATGAAGACTACACCTGCAGGGTTAGAATATACACCATCAAGACCGATAGCCGCATCGCGGGCTGGGTTTCTTAAGAAGTCAATGCTCTGATTGGTATTGGTGAGAATACCTCCTGCGTATACAGGCTCTGAAGTGATGAATACAAATGCCATCATGGCACCAGTTGCCAACATCTTTGCCATTTTGCAGGGCGACTCTGTAAATTTGTTCATAATTCTTAAAAGATATTTAAAAAATCGGCTGCAAAGGTAAATATGTTACACTTAACTCTTGTGTTTTCGTACACAGAGTTAACAAATATTAACTATAAAAATACATTTTATTGCACAAAATCCAAAATTTGTGCAGTTTTTCTTGCACAAAAGAGGGCCAAAGTGTGCAGTTTTGATTCCTTAATGTCCTACTTTTTCATTTCTGGATAATTCACACGGGTATGATAGATGGTTTTCAGCTTTTCTATCAGCACGGTTTTGGCGTAGGCGATATCTCTAAACGTGATAGGACAGTCGCGGAAATAGCCTTCGCTCACCTGACTGTCGATGATCCGATCCACCAGGTCTCGAATGGTTTTCTCCGTATAGTCGGGTAGCGATCGCGATGCAGCCTCCACTGAGTCAGCCATCATCAGGATAGCCTGTTCCTTGGTGAAGGGGTTTGGTCCTGGGTAGGTGAACAGCAGTTCGTCTACATCCTCGTCCGGGTGCGCGTTTTTATAATTAATATAGAAGAACTTCGCCTTACCCTGTCCGTGGTGCGTACTGATAAAGTCCTTGATCTCATTGGGCAGGTCATACTTATCTGCCAGTTTCAGTCCTTCCGTCACATGGCTTATAATCATCTGTGCACTCTCTATCTCCGAGATATTCTCGTGAGGGTTCACGCCCGACTGGTTCTCCGTGAAGTAGATAGGGTTATTGATTTTTCCGATATCATGGTAGAGGGCTCCTGTACGTACCAGTTGCGCTTTGGCATCAATCTTGTTGGCTATCTCTGCAGCGAGGTTGCCAACCTGGATAGAGTGCTGGAATGTTCCTGGTGCCACCTCACTCATGCGTCGCAGCAGATCCTTGCTCATATCCGAGAGTTCGATGAGGGTGATGTTCGATACGAAACCAAACAGTTTCTCAATTACGTACAGCAACGGGTAGGAGCAGAATAGCAGCAGACCATTCAGTATCAGATAATTGTATTCGCGATACTCCAGATTATGGAAATCGTTGGTATGAATCAGGTCGATGGCGAAATTAACAACGATACCAGTTAGTGCCACGAGGATAGCGGTCTGGAAGAGTTGTGATCGACTGGACAATTCTCTCAGTGACGAGATGGCCACCACAGCGCCACAGAATTCCAGTGCGATGAAGTCCAGCGGTCGTTGCAGGATACAGGCACAGATGAGTACGAGTACCGTCTGTGTCATGAATGCTGTTCTAGAGTCCATAAACACGCGGACGAAGATGGGCACCATTGCATAGGGGATGATGTAGACGTGTAGGATACTGTGTTCCACCATGATCGAGGTGATGATGGAAAAGAGGATAATCAGCGTGTAGAGCATTGCGATGCTACGTGCTTTCTCGAAGTAGTCTTTCCTAAACAGACTCAGGTAGAGGGTGAACAGAAAGATGAGGATGAATACGTAGAGAGCTTGTCCCAAGATGGTAGTCATCAGTTCGTCTACCGTTGAGTGTCTGCGATCGAATTCTTTCCTAAACGACTCAATGATGGAGTATGTCGTTTCGTCCACAATCTCTCCACGGTCGATAATCTTCTGTCCTCTCTGTTCGATGCCGCTGGCCAGGGGAATACTGTTGAGCAGTTCTTGTCGGCTGGCCTCACTGCGGTCCTTATCGAATATCAGGTTGGGCTCGATATAGGTGTTGAGGTCGCAATTCTGTAGCGCTTCCCTATGGGGTCTGATGACGGAGTCGTTCAGGAGTGCCTCATAGGCGGTAATGACCGTATACACATCCATTGCCTTGACGTTGACTGCCAGTTTGCCGTTGACGATATGTATCTCGCGTGTGCTGTCCATCTTTGCCTCCAACATTTCCAGGTTGTTCGCGATACCCTGTTGGTACAGTTGGTGGAGTCGGTTGGCGATGATGCTGATATAGTCGTTGGGCACTCCAGGGATTCCTTCCTTGAAATCCTCAATGAACGCCTTGATTTCGTCATTTTCCACGTTCGCCCGATAGTTGTAGTAAGGCTCATACAACTGCAGCACACTATCGCGTTCATTCTGTATGGCTTTCTCACTTTTGTAGACAGGGAAGTCAAAAGGGGCCGTCAATGCCTCATGTTTCCAGGGCTTTCCTATTTCCACATTGAAGTTCTCCCTACCGTCGCGAGGCATGAACCATACCACCAGAAATACCGTTACGATGATCAGTGCCATTCTGATGAAAAAGTTGTTCCATGTAAAATCCTCTTTGAAGTGAAATGTACTCATGATGATAGTATGAAATGTTTGATTCTTTGTTTTCGACTGCGAAAATACGAAAAAAAACAGCAAAAGTCAAAAAAATATAGTAATTTTGCACGAAAATTAATGAATAAGTCATTTCAGATGTCAGAAAGAAGAGTAAGAGTGCGCTTTGCACCAAGTCCTACTGGGGCATTACATATCGGCGGTGTACGTACCGCCTTGTACAATTATCTGTTTGCTCGTCAGCATGGTGGCGACCTTGTTTTCCGTATTGAGGATACCGACTCCAACCGTTTTGTGCCAGGAGCCGAGGAGTATATCATCGAGTCATTCCGTTGGTTGGGCATCCAGTTCGATGAGGGCGTAAGCTTTGGTGGCGACAAGGGTCCCTATCGTCAGAGTGAACGTCGTGATATCTATAAGAAATATGTGCAGCAGTTGCTCGATTCCGGTAAGGCATATATCGCCTTCGACACGCCCGAGGAGTTGGAAGCCAAGCGTGCCGAGATTCAGAACTTCCAGTACGACAGTCATACGCGCAGTCAGATGCGCAACTCGCTGACGCTGTCACAGGCGGAGGTCGACCAACTGATTGCCGATGGTCATCAGTATGTGGTTCGTTTCAAGATCGACGCAGGTGAGGAGGTGCTGGTCAACGACCTTATCCGTGGTGAGGTACGTGTAAAGACCGATATCCTTGACGATAAGGTACTATTCAAGAGTGCCGACCAGTTGCCCACCTATCATCTGGCCAATATCGTTGACGACCATCTGATGGAGATCTCACACGTCATCCGTGGTGAGGAGTGGTTGCCGTCAGCTCCTCTGCATGTGTTACTCTATCGTGCCTTTGGCTGGGAGGACACCATGCCTCAGTTTGCCCATCTGCCGCTGTTACTCAAGCCCGATGGCAAGGGTAAGCTGTCCAAGCGCGATGGCGACCGTCTGGGCTTCCCCGTCTTCCCCTTGCTGTGGAAAGACCCGAAGACCGGCGAGACCTCTCGCGGCTATCGTGAGGATGGCTATTTCCCTGAGGCCGTCATCAACTTCCTGGCGCTGTTGGGTTGGAACCCAGGTACGGAGCAGGAGATTTTCTCCCTCGACGAGCTCGTCCCACTGTTCGATATCTCCAAGTGTTCGAAGGCAGGTGCGAAGTTTGCCTACGAGAAAGCCATTTGGTTCAACCACGAGTATATCCTCAAGAAGTCGAACGAGGAGATTGCTGCCCTGTTCGAGCCCATCGTCAAGGAGCATTGTCCTGACGAGACCTCTGAGCGCATTCTTCAGGTGACGTCGATGATGAAGGACCGTGTGTCGTTCATCCACGAGTTGTGGCCCCTGTGCTCGTTCTTCTTCGAAGCCCCCACGAGCTATGATGAGAAGACGGCGAAGAAACGCTGGAAGGAGGACAGTGCCGCTCAGCTCACCGAACTGATGGGTGTTCTCGAATCTATCGACGATTTCTCACTGGAGAATCAGGAGCAGATCGTACATGCCTGGATTGAGCAGAAGGAGTATAAGTTAGGTAATATCATGAACGCATGGCGCCTCACATTGGTAGGCGAGGGTAAAGGGCCTGGTATGTTTGATATCTCTGCCTTCTTGGGCAAGGAAGAGACCCTCCGTCGTATGCGTCGTGCCATCGAAGTATTAGGATAACCTGTTTTCAGACGATGAAGAGAATTGTATGTATCGCATTCGTGTCGTTGGCACTGATGAGTGCCACCACACTGGATAACACCGTGATGACGCAGGAGAAGGGCGTTTATGTAGTCAATACCACCACGCTCGCCACTGACGTGGAGGGGTATGTGGGAACCACTCCGTTGAAGATCTATATCAAGAAGAATAAGGTGCTCCGTATCGAGGCCCTGAAGAACCAGGAGACGCCGAAGTACTTCCTCAAGGTGAAGAAGCACTTGCTTCCCCAGTGGGACGGTATGACGGTGAAGAAGGCCCTGAAAGCCGATGTCGACGGTGTGACGGGGGCCACCTTCTCCTCCGATGCCGTCAAGGAGAACGTGAAGCGCGGACTTCAGTATTATCAGAAGAATAAATAACGAATAGGCAGTCATTCATACCCATGAAACAGCAGTATTCAGCAGTAGTACTTTTTGTACTCATCATAGCCTCAAGCCTGGTGAGTTTGACAAGCTATCAGGCCACAGAGAAATTGGTCTTCGATGATATGAATCAGGCGCTAGCCAAGGCGTTGAAGGAGCAATCGTCGGATGTGATTAGTGCTGATACGATACAGGTGTTCAATAACTACTTGCAGATGGAGGCATTGAAGGGGAATGCCATGTTAACCATCGACATGAAGAGGTCTTTCCGTCCTCGTCCACAGGTCTCCACGGCAACCGTCCTGTCATTATCCGACCAGCGACCAGCTATGGCGTTGTGGTCAATGGCTTTGATATGGGGATTGTTCTGTCTTTATCAGTATCGGCAACGTGTTGTTTCAGGGATGTATGGTGGCTTGGCATTGTGTAATGGTCGTTTCATCGATGATAAAGGACGTTCTGTAAAATTGACTCCGATGCAACAACAACTGATGGAGATGTTCTTCCGAAGCGAAAACCATCTACTGACGAAAGCTGAAATTTGTCATGCTCTTTGGCCTAAGAAAGAGGACGCCAACGATACACTTTACACCCTGATTCGACGACTGAAACCCATTGTCGAAAGCCGTTCTAATCTGAAGATTGAATCAGAGAGAGGTCATTCTTATGCGCTGAAAGTCAAGTAGATAGTTCTATGTCAGCTAATTGTCAGACAAATGTCAGACAATATTTTAGGTGAATACATCATCTCTTCATACCTTTGCCGAAAATCGCAACCGTATGAAGAGATTTCTTTTTCTAACCATGTTTGTCTTTATAGCTCTCATGGCTGTCGTGTCTGTTTACCAGAAAGAAGAAAAGCCGCTGCCTCAAAAGTTGGAGCAGGCCATGCGACTGACACGAATGAGCGAATATCACGATGATGATTACGGCTATGTCGTACGCTATCCTTCGTTCTTTGAGCAGACATCAGATTCTTTGATGGATAGGGGCTGTTGTCGCTTTAGCTTTTGGCAAGACAGCATCCTCATCGAACAGTCAGTATTCGTTGAACAGAATACAGAAGGGCTTTCCATTGACGAGGCTATGAAGAGCTATGCCTCTGACTTGCATGCGACTAAACAGCGGAAGGGCGATGATTATTTCGTTCTTTCAGGTGATCTGTTCAATGATACCAGTCACATTCCTGGGCGTCACTATTATATGAAGTTTGTGCAGCATCGCAAGTTGTGGTTCGTTCAGTCTTTAGTATATCCCAAAGAGTGCGAGGGTGCGATGAATCGGGTAAAGAGGGTGATTGATGGCTGGGAAATATGGTAATGTTAATCTATATTAATGTTTGTTTGGTTCGACTCGTTTTTTGTGTCTAATGGGTAGAATAGCGAGTATGGACAGGAATGCATTTGAACAGAAAGCCCGCACGTGGCGGCAGAAGGCTCTCAGCGTTTGCATCAGCTGCGGAGCGGGCAAAGACGAAGCAGAGGACATCGCACAGGATGTGATGCTCCGCCTGTGGCAGATGCACAATGAACTGGAGCGATACCAGTCTGTAGAGGCTATTGTCGCACTGATGGCGAAGCACCTACTCAGAAACCGTCAGCGACGAAAACCTTCGGAGATGTTTGACGAAGCAATGGCGATCAGTCTGAATACAAGTCCACACGAAGAGTTGGAAATGAAAGAAGACGACATCTGGCTATCGGCAAAACTCCAACAACTGCCCACCACACAACGCGCCTTAATGTACATGCGACAGGTAGAACGGCGTAGTCACGAGGAGATCGCTCAGCTGTTAGGCATCGAAACCACATCGGTAAGCACCCTGTTGGCAAGAGCCCGACGCACATTATTAGAAGAAATCAAAAGGAGGAACCAGATATGATAAGGTACACAAAGGAATCCATCCGGCAACTGCTGGACAAGTATATGAACGGCACCTCAACACTTGAGGAAGAAGACATCCTTGCCCAATACTTCCGTACGCAGGAAGTACCGCAGGAGTGGGACGACTATCGTCAGCTCTTTCAGGAGATAGAAGCGATGAAGCCTCAGACAGTCTCAAGGCATTGGGTTCGCTGGAGTATCGCTGTTGCGGCCATCCTGATTGGTGTATGCTTCCTCTTTCCTATTGGACAGGAAGAGCATTCAGCATCCACTCCGATGGTGGCAAAAACCGATACCGTTCGAACACAGCCATTGCGTGTGGCAACACCAGACACGATTCCGTCGCAACAAGAGCGTTATCAACCTGCTCAGACCAAGAAGAGTTATAGGAAGAGAGTATTCCCTTCCATTCATAGCGACGATAAAGCCAGCATACTGATGGCTCAGGCAGAGCAAGAGCAACGGGATGCCGAACGGCAACTGGAACAATGTCAGTTGGAAATGATCGATGCGCAGTTGGCGTCGTATGGCTTTATCCCTGTAAAGCAAGAAGATGGTACTATCATATATATGAACGAACAAACAAATGATATTGCATATGAAGAGTAGAAACTTAATCCTATTGACCATTTTGATGGCAGTGTCCTCGACCATGATGGCACAAGAGAATATCAAGAAGGCTTTCGATGCCCTCAGACAAAGTCGCAGTCAGGAGGAGACTTATTCGAATCATTTTTTGGAAAAAGACCCAGACACAGGGTTGATGGAAGGAATGAGTGATGAGTACGAATTCAAGACGACGTATCCGGACGGTAAGCGCTTGGTAACAGCCATCCGCCAAGCCTTTGATAAAGATGAGCAAGCTGCCTATAGTGTCAGCACGGGTTCTCATGGCGGTGCAGAGAACTATACCTCACTCGCTGTGGGAAATGGTAACAAGGGTGGTGTTGCCATTGGCCTGATGAAAGACTCGAAGTGGATTTATGCCTGCTTCCTCGATCCCGAGGATACACTCAGAATCCATCGGTATGCCTATGCCTTAGAGTGGGTAGAGAAGAAGGACGGTTCCATCGTCGGACGTATCGTCAAGACGTATGCTACGACGCAGAAATTCAGACAGAGAAGGTCGAGTAGCAAGTGGATCATTAATGGACATGAAATCAATATCCCAACAACGCTGAATGGGGTGTTTAATGAAAGTGGCTCAGAGACGTGGCTCAGTAGGTTTAATAACCTGAGAACCTTGTTCCAGAAAAAGTCAGAGGGTGCTGCTGCCAACAGTTGGGCCACGCAGATTTACAAACTCTGTAAAGAGGCCAGTTCACTTGACGCTTCAGAGAAAAAGATGGTCATTCAAGTGATTCAGAAACTGAAGACCCAAACCAACGACGAATTTATTCAGCAACTGTTTGATGTGAGCATCGAACGACTAAAAAAATAATCAGATGAAACAGCTTAGAATAGTTTTCCTCTCATTGCTCATAGCAGTGGGAGTAGGGGAGAGTACGGCCCAGACGAAACAGGATTCGACGAGTGTGAAAAACGATTCCGTTACGTGGAACAAAGAACTGGAGGGCGTCACGGTTACTGCCCAGCGCCAACTCATCAAACAGGAGATTGACCGTATCGGCTACGATGTGCAGGCAGATGGGGAGTCGAAGACACAGACCGTGATGGATATGCTCAGAAAAGTGCCGATGGTGACGGTCGACGGTGAAGAGAATATTCTCGTCAAAGGCAACAGTAACTTCAAGATTTATAAGAATGGACATCTTGATCCCAGCCTGACGAAGAACGCCAAGGAGGTATTCAAGTCGATGCCAGCTACGATGGTGAAACGTATCGAGGTGATTACCGATCCAGGAGCCCGTGAGGATGCCGAAGGTGTGGATGCCATCCTCAATATCGTGATGATGGACGGCAGTAAGATGAGTGGTGTCACAGGTGTGGTGTCAGGTACTTATACCTCACTCAATCATCCCAACCTCTATGGCTCATTAACAGGACAGTTAGGAAAGTTGTTGATGTCTGTCGACTATGGCTATGGAGGAATGTCAAGTAGAGAGACGGAGAGTCGTACAAGTACTGACCGCACCTTCCTTGAAACAGGCAACAGGATGTTGGCACATTCCGAAGGTACCAACCCAGGCAGCATTCATTATGCCAACCTGAACGCCAGCTATGATATCGACTCACTCAATCTGTTGTCTTTTTCCTTTGGCGGCTATTTCTATAAGCTGAATGTTCAAGGCGATGGGTGGACCTCAATGGAGTCACCATCCCAGCAACCGCTATACCGTTACACCAACCACTACTGGATGCCTGGCTACAGTCATTCGTCGTGGAACGGCCGATTAGACTATGAACACAAGACGCATCGGAAGGGCGAGCGAATCACTCTCTCGTATATGCTCGCCCTGACGCGTCAGCATACGGATCAGGAGAATAGCTATGAGGTACTGACAGGAGCGCCCTTCTCCTATACGGGCAGTCTTCAGACGAGTCGTGAGCGATTCACAGAGCACACCCTGCAAGCCGACTGGCTTCGACCATTGGGCAAAGGTCATCAGATAGAGTTGGGTGTCAAGTATATTGATCGTAATAATAACAGTCACGACACACAGCAGTTCTATGGCATACAGCTCCAGACAGACGACCAGTTCCAGCACGTCACTCGTATCATGGGTGCCTATGTCGACTATATCTACAACCACAAGAAGTGGTCGGCACGTGGCGGACTGCGTTATGAGCATAGCTATATGGAGGGCAGGTTCCTGGACGGCTCTGACCGTACCTTCGATAAGCATCTGGGCGACTGGGTGCCACAGGCCAGCGTGAAGTATCAGCTGAGCGATGCGCAGTCGTTGAAGCTGAGCTATACCACCAGCATCAACCGTCCTGGCATCTCCTACCTGAATCCTGCGGTGAGCGTCTCACCCACTGTTGTGCAACAGGGAAATCCCTATCTGACCAGTTCGCATACGCAGCGCATCAGTCTTGTGTATTCCTATATCCTGCCCAAGCTGACCTTACAGATAGCCCCCTCCTTTCAGTACTATTCTGGCGGCATCACCTCTGTGCAGTCGGCCAGCAACGATGTCCGCTATGTTAGCTACGACAACATATTGCGCTATCGCCGTTTCAGTGTGGAGCAGTATGTGCAGTGGAAACCTTTCAGTGGCACTACCATCGTGCTTAACAACAATCTCCGTTATGAGCATTATGAACATCCGACCTTTGGATATCAGACATCGGGTTGGTCTGATAACTATTATGTCAATCTGACCCAGAAACTACCTTGGAAGATGCAGTTGTATATGGCAACCTACGGCAAGATCGGTCGCAGTCCTTCCAGTGTCTATTATATGCAGCATTATTGGTTGGGCTATTATTTCTCCTTGCAGCGTTCTTTCCTCAAGGACGACCGTCTGACCGTCCGTCTGGCTGCCAATGCACCCTTCAACAAACGTTGGTCGTCGGAGGCTGAGACTGTCAACGGCGACTACCGCGACTTCCAGCAGTCCTGGAACCGTGCCCGTTCTTTCAGTCTTTCCGTCACCTATCGTTTCGGTTCGTTGAAGGCCAGCGTGAAGAAGGCAGAGCATAGCATTGCCAACGACGACATCGTGGGTGGTATCTCGAAAGGTCAGTAACCCTGGGTTAATTTTCAATAAGGCACGGTTATTGATCAATAAGGCACGCTTATTGCAAAGCAGAGTTTTGTCCTTTTTTGCCAATATTTTTGTTTGTATAATTACTTTTTTTTATATTTGCAAACGAAATGGTATAAACGTAAAATCTTCAGCCGCAAAATCCGATGTGCTGGCATCGTTTGCCCCTGCATTTGGTGGCTCTTAAGAAAAAGGACAAACTATGAAGACTTATCCTTTGCTTCAATCACAATTGGGCGTGTTCTATGACTGCCTGAAGTTTCCTCAGGTGATGCAATACAATATTCCTTGTATCACTGAACTGACTGATGATATTGACCTTGACCGTGTGGAACAGGCCATTCAGACGATTTTTGCCAAACGGCCAGAGTTGCGCATACGATTCCTCATCGATGACAACGGCGAGCCACGTCAGTATGTAGATGAGGCGAAACAGCTGACCATCGTCCAGCGTCAGATGTCGGAAACAGACTTCCGACAGTATGCCTATCACGGCTTTTGCCGTCCGTTTGACATCATGGGCGAAGAGCCGTTGTTTCGTGTGGAACTGATTGCGACGCCCGAAGGGAAACACTATATGCTGCTGGATATCCACCATTTGGTCTCCGACGGAACGAGCTATCTGGTACTGTTCCCGCAGCGCGACCTGCCATTGGCCTACGAAGGGAAGCCGTTGCCAGCACAGGACTATAGCATATTGCAGGCGGTAGAGGACGAGACAGCCTGCTTGGGCAACGAAGAATATGAACGTGCCAAAGCGCTGATGAATGAGAAATATGCTGGTGTGGAACTCGCTTCACTGTCGTCACATCCCGACAATCCAGTGGGAGAGATGGGACAGGAGTCTGCCTACATCAACCGTGCGATGGTGGATGACTGGTGTAAGGCAAACGGTTTTGCACCCTACCAGCTCTTCCAGGCAGCTTTCAGCTATGTGCTGGCTCGATTGTTGCGAGAGGAAAAGGTGGCCTATACCACCATCTATCACGGACGTCGTGACCCACGGGTGAAGCAGGCTTACGGTATGTTCGTGCGCACCATTCCGTTTATGATGGAAATCAAGAAGGAGCAGACCGTCCTCGACTATATTGCCAACGTACATCAGGAGATGAAGGCGACACTCTCGCAGTTGGCTTATCCTTTCTCGCATTTCTGTCGTGATCTGGGCGTGCAGCCTGGCATCTCGTTCAACTTCACGGCTCTGCCCGGCTGGGAGGAAGCGTTTCATTTCGGTGAGACACATTGCCCTTTGGTGCAGCAGGATCGTGGTGACGTTTTTTACGACATGCTGGCACACATCTTCCTGGCAGACGAGGATTATGATATCCGCATGGAGTCGAGTTTGGCGATGAACAGTCGTCAGCAGATGCGCATGATGGCAGATGCCATCAAAGCCACCATGGAGCACATGATGGCCCAGCCAGACCAGTCTATTGACAGCATCAGCATTGTCAGCGACGAGGAGGCAGAGCGTATCATCAAGATAGGTACGGGTAAGGAGATTGATGTAGATTTGAGCAAGACCTTTGCCAACCTCTTTACCGAACAGGCCCGTCGCACACCCGATGCGCCCGCTGTGGTAGATAGGGACAGCCAGCTGACCTATGGCGAGATGGACCGCTACTCGAATGCCTTGGCCCGTCAGCTGATAGACTTCGGCGTACAGCCCAACGACTTTGTGTGCGTCATGCTCGACCGTTTCAAGGAGTTTCCGCTGGCTGTGCTGGCTATCCACAAGGCTGGTGCTGCCTACACCCCGCTGGACTTTGAATATCCCAACGAGCGACTCAGCTATATGCTCGAGAACTCGGAGTCGAAGGTGCTGATTACGACACATGAAGTATTAGCTGCCAAGCAGGCAGAGGGTGACTTCAGTACGGCTGCTGCCAAGACTTACTTCATCGACGATTTCATGGCCGATGTGCCTAAGGCTGAGCCTATCGACCTCTCGAATCCCGACGGCCTCGCCTACATGATCTACACCTCTGGATCTACTGGTAAGCCTAAGGGTGCCATGCTGCACCAGGCAGGTCTGCGTAACTTCATTGCCGTCGTTATCGACATGGAGAAGTTAACGGCTAACGATCGCATCAGCGGACACCGCTCGTTCTCGTTCGATGCGCATATCGAGGATATGTATCCGGTATTGACGCTGGGCGGTTCGTTCCACATCATGCCGACGGAGATACGCAAGGACTTGGCGGCCATCCGCCAGTTCCTGATAGACCATCAGTGTACGGGCGGCGGCTATTCTACGGCGATGACCAGTCTGTTGCTCAACACCTTCGACGACCTGCCTATCCGTTTCACTACGGGTGGAGGTGAGAAGATGGACGGCGTCTATAGCGACCATATCGAGATTATCAACGTCTATGGTCCTACGGAGTGTACCGATGATACTTCTTATTATGCCATTGCGCCAGGCCGTAGGGTGGAGAACATTCCTATTGGAGAGAGTGTTGCCAACAACTGGAATTTCATTGTAGATACCGCTGACAACCTAGTGCCACAAGGTGTGGCTGGCGAGTTGTGCTTTGCAGGTGTGCAGGTAGGTCGCGGCTATTGGCGACTGCCTGAGCGCACAGCTAAGTCGTTTGTTGATTGTCCGTTTGTGAAACAAGACCGCTGGGGGCGTCCTGTACGTATGTACCACACCGGCGACCTCTGCCGTTGGAATGACGACGGACAGATAGAGTATATGGGCCGTATCGATACCCAGGTGAAGCTGCGTGGCTTCCGTATCGAACTGGGAGAGATAGAGAGCAAGGCCTTGAATATCGAGGGTATCCGTCAGGCTGCTGCCGAGGTACGCAAGGTGCTGGGCAACGAGCACTTGGTGCTCTACTATACTTTAGAAGCAAGTGCAACGCTCAGCGAAGACGACATTCGTAAAGCCCTTGCCGCATCGTCGCTCGCCGACTACATGGTGCCTGATGCTTATATGCTGATGGACAGTATGCCGATGACACCTAATGGGAAGATTAACCGTAAGGTGCTGCCTGTGCCCGAGATGAAGCGTGCCACTGAGTATGAGGCGCCTGTGGGTGAGAAGGAAGAACTCTTCTGCAACATCTTCTCTGATGTCCTGAAGATCAAAGAGGTGGGCGCCACCGACAACTTCTTCGAGATTGGCGGCACCAGCATCAATGCCATCAAGGTGATCGTTGAGGCCAGCAAGCACGGTGCACAGATAGTGTTCAACGATATCTTTAATCTGAAGACACCGCGTGCCCTTGCCGCGTTTGTAAGTGGCGGTCAGGCGTCAGCAACCAATACTGTGGTTGCCGATTCCGTCGCTGCTATCCCTCTCAATACCCCTGAAGCCGAACATTTTGCACCGCTTAATGCACTCCTCGCGGTCAATCATCTCGACGCTTTCCGCAATGGTGAGCGCCAAACGATCGGCGACGTTCTGCTCACAGGAGCTACGGGCTATCTTGGCATCCACATCCTCCATGAGTTGCTGGCCAATTATCATGGCAAGATACTCTGTCCTGTACGTGCCAAGGGCAACGACGAGGCATTGAGCCGCATCAAGACGCTTTACTTTTATTACTTCGGACATACTGAAGCCTTCAGCCATTTCGATGAGCGTGTGACTGCTTTTGCTGCAGAGGTGACTGAGCCTGATGCTTTCGATAGTATTAAGGATCGTCTGACAGTTGTTAACTGCGTAGCTAACGTGAAGCACTTCTCTGCTGGTAATGACATCGAGATGGTGAACATCGAGTCGGTGCGCCACTTGATTGCCTTCTGTCTGCGAACGGGTTCACACCTTATCCACATCTCTACCAACAGCATTGCCGGCATCAGCATCGACAATGTGCCTGGTCCCGAGGTTAGATTGTCGGAGCAGGACTTTTATATTGGGCAGAATATTGATAGCAACAAATATGTCTATTCGAAGTTCAAGGCCGAGGAGCTGATACTCGATGCCATCGCCCACCATGGACTGAATGCCAAGATCATGCGTGTAGGTAACCTGTCTGCACGCCAAAAGGACGGTGAGTTCCAGATCAACTTCAACACCAACAACTTCCTGGCCATGCTGCGCGCCTATGTAGTCATCGGAATGATACCTTATGAGGCGCTCGACAAGCTTTTCGAGTTCTCGCCCATCGACGAGGTAGCCCATGCCATCATGCTACTTGCCCAGACGCCGAAAGAGTGTATGGTGTTCCATCCCTCGAATACCCACCGTCAGTTCCTCAGCGATATCCTGATGGGCTTTGCCGAGGCTGGCATTACGCTGCAGCGTGTGGAGAACGAGGAGTTCCAGCAGGCTTTGGAAAAGATGATGGAGAATCCTGATTTAGTGACCATCCTCCGCCCGCTGATGGCCTATGACATGGGCGCTGGGCATCAGACACGATGGATAGAAGCTACCAACAACTATACCACGCAGGTGCTCTACCGCCTCGGTTTCCAGTGGCCACCCACTGCTGCCGACTACGTTCACCGTTTCGTGGATACCATCGTAGGCTTTGATTTCTTTAATGTATGAGCGATAAGCCATTTCTCTCATCGCTAAATAACCCTGGGTTATTTTTCAATAAGTGACGCTTATTGACCAATAAGGCAGGGTTATTGCAAAGCGTCATTTTGTCGTTATTTTGAAAAGTCCCTACTTCTCACGTGAAAGTCTTAAGGTTTTCAATTGAAAAGCTTAAGACTTTCAAAAATAGGACATAATGCACAGCAAAGAAACTCCTTAATTCATCCGACGGTATCGGATGAAATCTTTACAATTCTTACTTGCGACATTTCAGTGAATTTACTCACTCAATTATTTGAGTTAACTCATTTCATCACTTGAGTTAATTCAAATCATCGATTGAGTTAACTCAACATTTTGAGGGGGGATTAGACGTTGATTTCTATTCCCCTCTGAAAATATGACAAAATCTTTGCTACGAACGTTTTTATCTCCTACTACTTGACCCTAGATAATGGCCATACTGGTCATAATAATCCGTCGTTGTTCCACCACCGTAATTGGAACGAGTCGTTGCACTACCTGTATTGTTACCATACTGATCATAATATTCTGTAGTCGTACCACCACCGTAATTGGAACGCGTCGTAGCACTCCCCGTATTGTTGCCATACTGGTTGTAATAGTCCGTAGTCGTTCCACCACCGTAGTTAGAGCGCGTCGTAGCACTACCTGTATTGTTGCCATACTGATTGTAATAGTCCGTAGTAGTTCCACCACCGTAGTTAGAGCGAGTTGTCGACGAACCGATATTGTTACCATACTGGTTGTAATAGTCAGTAGTCGTTCCACCACCATAGTTGGAACGAGTTGAGGAAGAACCAATATTGCCACCATACTGATTGTAGTAATTGGTGTTGTACTGTGCGTTAGCTGCGATGGCAAATGCGACAGCCATCAATGTCATCATTACCTTTTTCATACTTGAGAAGTTTTAACTGTGAATTACGATGTTGCAAAAATAGATACTCCTTACCATTCATCCAAACAAAAACAAATAACAAGGCTTGTGGAAATAAGAAATTTATTTAAATCATCGTTTTTATCAAAGATTTTTGTATTTTTGCAGTGCAATATATGGTATAAATATGTCGACTAAGAATATCTTTGCTGGCTTTGGCGTTAAAACGACATTCGTGAACATAATTTACGATGAGCTGATGAAGCGAGAGTTTGTAACTCTTGCAGACATTATGTGTATAAAACGAAGGAAACCTAAGGGATTCTACGATAACAACCCCAAAGCGACATTGTCAAAAGAGAAGTTTTATGGAGATTTAAAGAAAGCTTCTTCTGAACTAACCAAAGCATTAGAGCAAGCATATCCTGGTTGCATAGAGGATAATGGGAAGATGGGCAAAGGTAGGGCATTCCGCTATATTGGAAAAAAGGATGACCCTTTCTCAGAAGAGAGACAAGCCATAGAGCAAAAGAGAATTGAAGACTATGTTGAGTTCTGTAAAGCCTCAGCAGGAATCTTACCTGTGAGTTGGTTTTCCGCATATTTCGAGAACACACAATTGCTGCTTGATACAAGCAAAGAGGCAGAAAGTGGAGCAAGTCTGATACGTTCCAGTCTTGAACAGAATCTAACAAATATCGATTTGCTACCTGTTTTCTATAAGGCCATTACCAACAAGCAGGTTTTGCGATTCTCCTATCAGCCTTTCGGACAGGATCGGTTTGAACTAACGTTTCACCCTCAGTTTCTGAAAGAATATAATGGGCGTTGGTTTGTGTTTGGTGATGCCAATCGAGAACCATTTAAAGCCTATAACGTGCCCTTGGACAGAATTGTTGGTGAGGTGAGTCCTGTTGAAAATGTCGAATACATCCCATCACCCAAAGGCTTCTATCAAGACTATTTTAATAATATTGTTGGCGTCACTCATGAAAAAGATGCTAAGGTTGAAGAAGTCATTATTCGTACGAAAACGGAATACCAGCATGGCCTTCTACTAACTAAACCTCTGCATCATTCACAAGAAGAGATATTTCCCTTTGGAGAACACGATGGACAATGGTTTGGAGAAGTACGTTTAACGATTGAGCCCAATCGTGAATTGCGAGGCAAAATTCTTGCCTATGGACAGTATCTAGAGGTGAAAGAACCTCTGTTGTTACGGGAACAGTTAGAAGACATTATAAAGCAACAACTTAACCACTATTTGGGCGAACAATAGCAAAAAACGCACTTAAACGATGAAGCAGTTAAAGATTTTTTATTAATTATTTGTTTTTGTCGCAAAAATCTATTAAATTTGCGACAAAAAAGAAGAAATATGTTGAGTCAATCTATTGAAAATAAGGTTCTTAATAGAATTAAAAAGCGCGGTAGGGGTTCTGTACTATTTGCTGCAGATTTTGTGAGTTACGGCGAGAAGAAATCTGTCAATAAAACGTTGGAGAGAATGACCAACAATGGTACGATTCTTCGCGTAGCCCGTGGAGTCTACTACTATCCTAAAATAGATAAGGTTCTAGGGTTGGGAGTACTATATCCAACGTTGGAGGATATAGCAGAAGGAATTGCAAAACGCGATAAGGCGCGAATCGCTCCCACAGGAGCTTATGCCCTAAATAGGCTTGGATTCTCTACTCAGATACCTATGAATGTAGTTTATCTCACAGATGGTTTTAATCGTAAGATAAAGCTCTTCAATGGGGCTGTCATCCAGTTTATACGTACTGCACCCAAGAATTTTGCCTTTCATTCTCAACTTGCTATGCTGTTGACCTTTGCTTTTAAGGATCTTGGGAAAGATAATATCACTCCTGAGATTATGAATCGTACTAAGGCACTTTTGGAAAAGGAGCAGAATCAAATGGTTAAACAAGATTACAATCTGATGCCAGCATGGGTGTCATCAATTATTAAGTCGATTTATGCAGCAAGATAACATTATAAACGGTCAAGCAATCGCTCAGTCTGAAAAATTTGATAATGTAGAGTTACAGGTAGGGCATATCGTCAAAGGGGTAGTGAAAAGTTGCCATAAAAACTTTATTATTGTCTTGCTAGGTACACAGGTATGCTATTTGCCTGTGTCAGAAGTGTCATGGAACCATAAAAAGACGCAGTTAAAAGAGAATGATGACATAGAGGCTGTGGTGGTGAAGATACAAGATGATGGTAGTGTGATGTTAAGCATCAAAAGACTGCAAGATGACCCTTGGAAGAATGTTCAAGAAAATCTTTACGTTGGACAGAAAGTCAAAGGGACTATACAACATGTCTTGCAATTTGGTTTAGCAATTGACATTGGGAACTCCATTACTGCCTTGCTTCATAAGAAAACAATTGGTTTTGAAAAGGACACGAATTTCTTTGATTATATTCTCCTTGGGAATATGCTTGAGGTTGAAATTGCGGAGATAGATATGGTGTCTAGAAAGGTTTACTTGAAATGTGACAATTTCCTAGAACAATATCCCAAACGAAATTAATAAAGCAAAATGAAACATAAAGTATTAGTTTCTTCGAAATATATTATAGGTTATAAGGAACTTGGCTTGTTGGATTTATCCAATTTGCCCGAAGTAGAACTACCAAATCCTAAGCATGATGACAAGAAACCTGTTTGTCTGGGGTTCGTCACTTTCTATAAAAGTAGTGAAGGCTTTGGCTTCCTTGTAACCTATGGTGAAAACTTGGATCCATCAGATCAATCACGTTCAGTACAAGAAGTCTATTTCAAGAAATCAGACTGGAAGAGCGATGAACAAATATCCGTAGGAACATGTGTTACATTTATTATGACAGGTCCAAAATCAAGGAATAAAGCCAATGATATTCGCCCCATTACGTGTTCTCAGGAAATATATACTTTAGGAAAATTACATGTCGGTAAGTACGCCAGTATAATAGGAACGACTCGTCGGGACTCGGTCAGGCATTATTTCCAGAAAACTATACACAACCTCTTTTTTTCTACAGAAGAAGGAAAAGGTATCATTCTCCAGAATCTGTTATCAGATTTACACTCACAGAAAGACGTTGCTTATAGTGTATTGTCCGAATACATTGACAGAGATACTCGGATAGAACAACTACTTACGGACTCTTTGCCAAATCTCAACTCTCCTGAAGAAAAACAAATTGTAGAATCATTATATTTAGCCCAAGTTTCTAAGGCTCTAAACAACTATAATGTTACAGATTTCCTTGAGAAGCTATCTGCTCTTACATTTGACAAGTGCAAAACTGTTTTTTGGGATTTCGTAAACCAGAAGATGTTGACTAGCAGTGAAAGGTGTCAAAAGTTCTTATCTGAAGCACTTATGCCAGAAACGCTTATTGCCTATTTGTCGCATCCAGAATATCATCCTAACTCAGCAGTCCGTATTTATTTAACGACACTCACTAAGACAACAGATTGGATTAAACATCCGAGTGTGGTTTCTGAGTTTAATAATCTTGCTGATGTATCTTATGTCTCGTTATTGAATATTTGGAATAAGGTTTTGTCATTGGGAAAGCAGCAAGAGAAAGAACTAGCCGGGTATATTGCAGAAAGTTCCATTGCCTCAGACAAACTCAATTGGTATGCATTCCTCATGTCTGGGGTAGAGTCTTGTTATAAGCATATCAAGGAGATTCAACCATATATTGAGTCAGCCCACACTCTGTCACCTGAGATTATTTGTCGCTTCCTTTTAAGCACGTCAGAGTTCCTTGATGAGGATGAATACAAGGATTTACTACTTTGCCTTGACCATGATACTATTGCGAATGGCATTAAGCAAATGGATGAGGACCATCAATATCAATATGTTTCTGAACTACCAGATGAAATTGGCAAAGAAATCGTCTATAATCATTTTAAGCAAACAAACCTGTATGATACGTATATAATGGATCAGTGGGACAAGTGTAAAGCCGAGGTTCCTTATATGACGTTTGATGTTGAAACCGTTGAAGAAGACATCAAGGAGTTTGCTATTCTGAAAGGAGACAATATAAGACCCTATTCTTCAGAAGAGCAGTTGTCCACATTAGGAAGAGCTATTGCAAGAACTCCTATCGTTGTTGGCCACAACATTCGCCAATGGGATTTGCCTATATTAGAAAGGAAAGGATATACCACCAAGTCTTTTATCTGGGATACGCTTGAGATCGAAATCTTGCTTAACCCGTGCAGGTATGCATATTCTCTTCATACAGAACACAATGCAGCTGGTGATGTAAAACTTACTAATGAGTTGTTTTGGAATCAATTGTACAGATTATCCCTACAACCCGATCTGTGTAACAGTATAAATGATTTTTTGCCCAAGGAGTTAAATGCTATAATAGAGACTTTGCAACAGCCAGTGTTTAAAGACCTTTTTGAACAGACAGCTACTCAGAAAGACAGGTTCTTTCAAGAATTACGTCCTTTGAGTAAAAAACTATTAGAAGACCTTTCTCGCATATCACAAATTCCTGCTGAGGAAAGAACGCTGATAGTGGCTCCGAATAATCTTTGGCCTCGTATCGCACAAGTTCTTCCTTTGCAATTTCCTGGTCACGAAGGAGAATACCAACTGATGTCTATAGATGCGGATAAAATTAACGCTCAATCTTTTAAAAATCAGCTATCATATAAGATTCTGCAAAGATTCTGTGAGGAGTCAATGACTCCGATAGTCGCTAATATTCCACAGTATCTGAGGTCAGAAGGGGATTCTCCATCCAAGATTACATTCAATGACGAGTTTTTGCATGACTTCTTGAAAGTAAGCAAGAGCCATATTGACTGTATAGATATCGACTCGTTCGAGGACCCAACAATCACGAATACAGACTATCAGCATATTTTTGTTATCGGAATAGAGTTGCACGACCGCATTCATAAATGCTGTGTAGGAACATGGTCATTTGCTGATCTTTTGGCACGAGGCTGTAAGTTGCCATTTGCAATGGCTTCTACAAACTACGCCGTAGTCAAGGATGATGATTTTGAGAAACTGAATATTACGAAGCCAAAACTTGCAGCCAACTATTGGGCAGAACGTAATTGGGACAACACCTTCTCAATTTACCAGAACTTCCAGTATCAAGCCTATAAAAAAGAGTTCGAATCTCATTTTAGAGTAGAATTCCAATCCATAGAATGGAAACTTGAAGGACAGACAAATAATAACATCAGTATCACCCAAGTCAGCAGGGAACAGAAAGATAATGCAGAGCAGAGAGTAAGCGTAGGTTCTACACAACGTAGCAAGTATTGGCTGTTCCAGTTTGAGATACTCAAAGAAGTGCATAAGACATGCCCCAATATGCCAATCGTCTATATTGTCAACGACCTTGCCGAGATTGACGAGCTGAACAAGTATGCGTCGACACTCGATTTTTATGTCCCACAACATGGTACGGGATTTCGCAAACTGGAGTATATTGGTAGCCACCAGAATGGAATGGTTATTATAAGTAAGGGTCAGTTCGTCAATGAGATTGGCTCATACAGGACGGATAAGGCTTTCTGCTATGTCTGGGACAATATGGACATTGACAGATATATGCTGATGTGGGATAAGTTACCATTTAAGGATGACATAGAAGACGATGCTGATGAAGAACAAGATGATAAGGTACATAGGACAACTCCCAAACAATGTATTTACGCATCGTGGCCAGTTTTTGAGCACTATTGCTCGTTGATGAAAGCCAATAGTGAGGACTCACAGTTGTTTATCATAGATTCTCACTTCGATGACTATTCCGATTTAGCAAAAGAATGCAATGCAAAATGGCTAAAGGTGTCACTATGGAAAGACTATAATGAATTTGAAAGAGCATACGATATAGCCAAGAAGCATTTCAAAGACATTCATGCTGAGGACTTTAAGATGGAAACTGCTGAGGCCATGGACTATATCCGTAGAATCTTCATTGGAGAGAATAGTCAGTGGTCAGAAACGCAGTTGTCCGTTTTGCCTCATATTCTTGAACGTCGTGGCGATTGTGTTGTATCCATGCCAACGGGAGGTGGCAAATCAGTATTATTCCAAGGACCTGCTTTATATAGAGCTATGTTTAGTCGGAAGTTGACCTTGGTTGTTACTCCGCTACGTGCTTTGATGCAGGATCAGGTAGAAGAACTACAGAAGAAAGGATTTGTTACGAATGTCGATTACCTAAGTGGCGACCGCATGATGCCAGAAGTTAGACAAATATACAGTCTCATACGCTCTGGCGAACTAGCCTTACTCTATGTTACGCCTGAAAGATTCAGAGTGCGTTCGTTTATGAATGTCCTCTACCAAAGATTGGAAGCAGATAGAGGACTGGAATATATTGTGTTTGACGAAGCACATTGCGTGTCACAATGGGGACAAGATTTCCGTCCAGACTATCGGAATGCTATCAAAAAGAGCTTAAAACTCAAGCATGCGTATGATATCATGATTACGCTTTTCTCCGCTACTGTGACCACTCAAGTTAACGAAGACTTTGCAAAGTGTTTCCAAGACGAAAGATTTGAGCCCCCAATACTATTAGGCGAAACTGACAGCAACCCTGTTCGCTCACATATATCTATTAACTTCAAGCAGACAAAACACGAAAATGCAGCACGTATCGAAGAGATGGTTGATTTTATAGAATCGAACCATATCAATTTTGACAAGAGTTGCATGCTCATTTTCTGTAGGACAACCAGACAATGCGAAGAAGTATCAGATGCTTTGAGTGAGGCAAGTTTGTATGCTCAACCAGATACAGTGCTGTCTAAATGCATTGACCGTATTGGATATTACCATGCTGGGCTTGATGCTGAAAGAAGAAATGATGTCTATGAGCAATATAAACGTAAACAAGGCGTAGAGCCGATCTATATACTATGTGCGACTAAGGCCTTTGGAATGGGTATGGACATACCGAACGTTCATTATATTGTCCATTTCAATCCACCTTCAGTCATGGAGGACTATCTGCAAGAAGTTGGTCGTGCAGGCCGTAACAAAGAAATGTATACTAAGGCACTCCATGATGAAAAGATACCGGCTATGTGCCTTACTTCGAACGAAGATTTCAGAAAACTGAAAGATCTTCTGATTAAAAGTCAGATGAGTTGGTCAAATCTTTCCGAAGCAAAAGAAAGCATCATTGGCTATATTACAAGATTCCAGACGCTGGAGGAGACGAAGGTGAAGTCTATCGTTGTGCCTTATAACATTTGGGTTAAGAATGATGATCCAGAGCACTTTAATGATATAACAGCTTCAAAACTGGCATTTTACTGGTTGGAGCACATAGGAAAAGGTAAAGGAAATGACCATGTTGGGTACATAAGGCAAGGGTATCTTGATATGGCCGCTTTGGACATTACTATTAATAATAGTGACAAGAATCATTGGGCACAAAATGACTTGTATGTTTATCTAGTCAACAAGATTGGTCGTTACGGAGTACCTGTTCTTGTTGACTTAAGAGTTACACGGAATTCTCTCCGTATGGGGCTTAACCGCCTTATGAGTGAGGTTCTGCATTTAGTCCAGCACGATTTAATATCGCTCAATGAGAACATGCGTTGCGAGTTAAGGCCACGAAGATATGGAGAAGCGCGTTATATGGCAAGCCATAATTCTAACTTCTTTGCGCTTCACATCGCTTTTGAAGGTTTAAGAAATCTGCTTTCCGATTGTAAGATAGACCAAGAACGTGTTATCCTGCAAGAAGAGCGAGAACACATTTTTAAGCATTTGATGGATGCCGTTGACTATAGCGGCATGCTGATTGATGGACAGAGTGGCAATAAGAAGGTGAAATACATGCCCTGGAAAGAAGAGTTTAAAGCTCTACCAAGAGGGGCCGTCACAGTCTATGATACATTTAGAAAAAACATTCTAACGAGGGTTGGTGCCCAAATGTTTACTATATTGTATTATTTGCCTAAGTATGTGACGTACAAGATTGTGAAAACAGAAGACGACGTTGAGTATCACATTACGCTAAAGGACAAGGATGTATATTCTTACCTCAACATTCTTGAAAACGATTGCCTTGACTGGATTAAGTTTACTTGCGAACAATCCGGACCATTTAATTGGGCAGACACTATAAAACGGAATGGATTAATATCTAAGGGATTCGCATATTTCGATGCGATGCTGTCTATTCTTAAGCGTCTCTCATATATAGATTATACTCCACTGTTGAAATCTGGTGTGGAGATATACACGACAGAACTGACAGATAAACCTATTGAAGAAGGCTTAGACGAGAAGTCTCCATTGTATGAGTATCGTAAAGAATTTGATGACCAAGAACGGGTCAAGAAAGTCCGTCTGGCAGCCATGGAGATATTCTCAACAGTAGGAAAAGACAAACAATCCGAATATATACGGAAATATTTCCAATGCAGAAACCATAATGATTATATGGGATTAGTTGGCGAGTACGCACCAAAAGACTCCCCTGTAATAAAAGAACTGACAGAAGAGGCTTTGACAGGGGAAGAGGATAAACTCAAAGGAAACAAACAGCAGTTAGAAATCTACCAACAGCCTATTAATAAGAATGTCAATGTGCTGGCAGGACCAGGTTCTGGAAAGACGCACGTTTTGACATTACGGTGCGCACGTCTCATCTATCGAGAGCATATTGAGCCTTCTCATCTCCTTGTACTTGCCTATAATCGTGCAGTAGTAACCGAGTTGAAGAATCGGCTTGATACACTCTTTACGAAATTGGGACTAAGCAAGATAGCTCATCAACTGCATGTATATACATTCCATGCATTGGCCAAGAAGTGCATGGGAGATAAACTTAATAATATCCCAACAGAGCAGTGGGAGTCGGAATTCCTTAATTATCTAAAAAGTAATGTCAGAGAGTTTAAAGTCCTGTTCCCTCAAATAGAGTTCATCTTGGTTGATGAGTTCCAAGACATAACACAAACTCGCCTTGACTCTCTCCTAAGAGTCCACAAGATTTATAGGAAGGCCAAGTTTTTCACTATTGGTGATATAAACCAGAGTATATATGGTTTCGACAGAGTCCCCAAAGGCGTTATTTTGACTCCAGAACAGTATGCTGAGAAGCTTAATCCTCAGCCATATTATGAACAGTTAAAGAAAGAACTTAAACCTGTCCAACTAACGATGACGACTAATTATCGTTCGTATCAAAAGATATTAGATGCATCAGCAAAATTCATCCCTAAAGGGTACGAACTGCCCCATTCTGCAGATTCTCTGATGGAGCATGAGCCAACATGGGAGTATGTTGTCCATACTGATAATGTAGAAGAACCTGATAAGGAATGGTATAAAGACCTGCCTGATTTAATCACCTGGGCAAAACGAGAAAATGTTGTTGCCGACAAATCCCACGATGAATTCCGAAGGATAAATACTATTGCCATATTCTTCAGAAAAAATAGCGAAGTATATTACGGCTACTCACAGATTAAATCGATTGTTCCAAGTGATGTGAGAATTCGCATACAAGGAGCTAATACGTGCGACTTATGGCGAGAACGAGAAATCTTTGATATTATTAGGATCTTAAATGCAAGGCCTAATGATGATCTAAATGAGAGATCTAAAGAGATAGCTCTGGACATTAGAAGGTATATTGAAAAGAAGATGAAGGAATCACCTGAATGGGACAAATTCTTGTTAGACGTTGCTTATACTCTAGTTCTGAACTATCTGGACTCTATCCGATCGGATGATGATCCTCATACACGAGGAGACATGGCTGAATATATAAAGAATGTTGCAAGTCATGACGATGGTGGTGTGTATAAAATCTATGATCAGTATAAAGAGCAAGATCAGTGTATCTTAAAAGAGAATTATTTAACAATTGTTCTTACAACCATGCATAAAGTAAAGGGGCTCGAATTTGATGTGGTAGTCTTAACACCATCTACCGCTTCTCTTCCATTAAAGCCGCATCATAATTATAAATTGGGTGAGAGCCTTATGAAAGATGACCTTGCTGATATAGCTGAAGAGAAAAGGCTAATGTTTGTTGCATATACTCGTGCAAAGAAATATCTTCATGTCTATAAAGGTGAACGTGAAAAGTCCATTGAGTCCTCTAACGGAATTATGCAAACAAAGAATGCATCTAATCAGATAATGGAATATGAACCAGGACTCAGTAAATATAATCTTTCATATACCTTATCTGACACGATGTTCGAAAAAGATGAGTATATAACTAATCACGTTAGGAAAGATGATGAAGTAATAATTGATTGCGATCAATATGGCAGATGCTATATTAGGCATGATGAACTTTATATCGGAATGCTCTCAAAGGATAGTGAATTAAGTAAAACTGCATACCGCCTAAAAAGAAAATTTGAATTGCCTGGATTTTATGTTAGTAACATATGCGCTTGGACTTATCAAGATACAGAGGCAACCGGTAATCCCGAATTTATAAACAACTGGGGACCTAAGTCAAAAAAGCAGGGCTACATTTATGTGGTACAAATTGCAGGTATAGGAATCATAGAATAAACACGTATGGAAGAAATTAAGCAATATTTGAAGCATGACTACGACGTTGCAGTAGATGCTTTTAACAAAAGAGATTACAGAGGGTTTTTCAGGAATATACGTCCTGCAATAGAACTTCTATGTAAACTGCTTATACATGAGTTTGTGTCAGACAATGACTTGGCAGAAGATATTATTTCTGGCAATGTTTCAATAAGGAAAGACAGGACGAGTGAAAGTTATATCATTGAAAATGGTTTCAGAAGGATTCAAGGGAGTGCGCTTGCAGCAATCCTTCCTGGGGTCTATTTCTACAAACACTCTGATGTTGCTTTCTCACGAGTTGACCAACAAAAGAAGAGGCTGAAAAAAGGAATTGAAACCAATGCGGCAAATCTGTACCAATGGTATAGTATAGCCAGCGAACTTGGTAGCCATACGGGGTCATCAAGTATGAACGACAAAAAACAAGCCCTAGCATGTGCCACTTTTTTCCCAGGCTTTTTCGATTTTATGAAGAGCAATAATATCTTGCAGCCTTCAATGATGTCTTTCTTGGACAGCCTCAATGATTTCAATTTTAGTGCTGGAAAAGATGAGTTGGAAGAAACCAAGAGGCAAATTAGCGATGCGAATGCAGTTATAGAAGAGCAGAAAGCTGCAATTCTAACTGCCAAGAAACTGCAATTAGAGGCAGAAAACGAACAGATGCAATTGGAGCAAAAAACTGCCGAGATGGAATCAAGAATGCTTGAGCAGCAAAAGGAAATAGAAAAACTGAAGAAAGAATTGGAAAAGATGGCTCCTGTTGATACTCATGAAGATGATGAAGAACCAATAGTAGTGAATCAACCCCGTGGAAACCTCCTCGCTACGTTGAGAGTTAGTTCTGATTGGGATGTTGACGAGGAATCAATGGATGATGATCAGTTAGACTTGATAGAGAGAACTTTAGATAAGTCTATGCTTGTAGCTGGTTGTGCAGGAAGTGGGAAGTCTGTCATCGCTATGCATAAGGCAGAACAGATAGCCCAGCAAGGAGAAGATGTAATTCTGATAGCATACACAAAGTCCTTAACCGGCTTTATGAATGTAGGAAAATCGATTGGCCCATATCGGTTCTATTATCATAATCAATGGGTGAAACAGGGGAAACCTCAGGCAGACTACATCATTGTTGACGAAATCCAGGATTTCACCCAAGAAGAAATCCAAGATTTTATTCAGGCTGCCAATAAATACTATATGTTCTTTGGCGACACTGCTCAGTCAATATACAAACAATATGGAAAGCAGACTTTAACAATAGAAGAAATAGCAAAACTGACAGGGTTAAATGTGCTTAAGTTATATAACAATTATCGTCTTCCTCGTTCTGTTGCTAAGATTACACAGGACTATGTAGGAGTCAATGTTGATCCATATAAAGAGAAAGTTTACCAAAATAAAGAGAAGAGCCTACCTTATATTATATATAAGAATTCAATAGAGGAACAGGTAGACTCTATTAAAGCCATCGTTGGTAACAATGCAGGAAAAAGTATTGGAATTCTCCTTCCTTCTAATGAACTAGCCTTGAAAGTTAGCGAAGAGTTGAGAAAGAAGAATGTAGGTTGCGAACTTAAGTATTCTACTGATATGAAAATAGATACCCGTTATGTAGATACACTTGACTTTGGCTCAATTATGCCTAAGATAATGACGTATCATAGTGCCAAAGGATTACAATTTGACATTGTTATCCTACCTATGTATAATGGTGCATCAGACAACGAGTCGAGAAAAGCTTTATACGTGGCCATGACCCGGACTAAGCATAAGTTGTTTGTTTTCTATTCTACACCAAATCTGGCATATCCCCTGTCGGATGTACCAACAAGGTTATACCTGAAAAATGAAGCGTAAAACCAAGGGATTATGCATATAAGACTATATAAAATAGGGTTAAGAAACGGTTCCAAGGAGATCAGAACCGTTCATAATGGTGATTTACTTGCAGCAATCAAAAATCGGTTGTACCTTTGCAGCGCATTTGAGACACAATTGCAGGACATAGAGTACTAACCAACAAAAACACAAAAGACATGCAGAACGTACAGAACGCAGCAGAGATCCAGCAGAGAGTGATTAACCTCGTAGAGCTTTACCGTACTAAGGTGGGTAAGGAGAGTCAGATAGCTAAAGATGCCAAGGCAGATTATGCTTATTGGGAAGATGAGTCTGTAAACATGATGGTTGAAGCAGGACTTTCCGTTGGTTGTGGCATGTATAGCGAAGGTCCTCATACGGAGGTATGGATTAAGCACTTGAAGGTGAACGAGCAACTCCTTGGTCATTTCTATGCTGAAGTTGCAGGAGAAAAGGCAGAAAAAGAGGTTCTTGACCAGCTCCTTCCTGAAATATATGACAAGACGATTTTTACAAAAGAAGAGGAAGATTTCCTCAAGATGTATTTCAAGGAACTTGTAAATTACATCGTCTTAACTCCGTGTGATCTTTGCCTAAAGTATGTTCATATTCATGATAGTAAAGATGCATTTACTGTTCCTAGTGAAGTACTTGAACTTATTAAATCTCGGGTTGAGATTGCTAGAGGGTCTAAGATCTTTAATCCCAATACAGGCTTTGCTCAGTTTACGAGTTTGTATGAGGGTTGCAAATATTTTTGCGATTCCAAAAATGCATGGATGAAAGTTCTTACATTAGCAAATAATGCTGATGTTGAAATTCTAGAAAATAAGATTCTTCCAAGAGATTATGATGCAGTCATTTCCTATCCTGCAAATTTGTCAGACAAGGGCAATGATGTTGAACAGCTGTGTAAAGCATATGACTCTCTTCAACCAGGTGGAATGTTTGTTTTACTTTGTCATCCGAGGCTTTTGACTGATGAAACAAATTCATCATTAAGGAATAGGCTTGTCAAAGATAAAGCAATTCGAGAGATTATACAATTACCACAGGTAATGAGTAGCAGCGCATCTTTTGATACCTATTGTGTTATCATTGCAGAAAAAGGACGTAAAGATGGTGATACAACATTAATAGATGCTCAAAGATGTCAGAAGATTGAGAATAATGAACGTTATCTGTGTTCCTTCGACATGACAGAATTCAATGCTATTCTGCAGAATAACGGAAAAGATCCCAATACCGGATTTAGAAATCTTGTTAAGGTGTCTTCTGATAAACTATCGTCTAGCATTTTGCTCCCTCAAGTATATACAGTCGAAAGACCATTGGAAGTAGAGCAGCCAGTTCCCCTTTCAACACTTTGTTCCATAGAATCCACGATAGTTCGTGATGTCCATTTTAACTTGCCAGAGGATACCCCCTGGATAACAATAAGTGATATTACTCCTTTGTTTTCTGGGGAAATGAATATGTCTGATATAAGAAAAGCAGATTGTCCAAACAATCCTCCTTATATCGAAGGAAATAAAGATTATGCATTCGATGAATACGGCAAGTTCGTTGACTCCATCTGGGTTCAGATGAATACGAAAAAAGGACATCATGTATTGGAATATCGTCAGTGTACATTCCTTGACGGAAGCAATGATGTTGTCCTTTATAAAAACGGAAGTTCAGCGAAATTAGTCCTCAAAAAACGCTCAGCAGAACATGGGGTGGGTGTTGCCGTAGTCAGAGCAACGAACAAGCCATTTGCTGTTAGCAATGGAATCCTTGTGTTTCGACCGAAGAATGGTTTTGATGCCCAGACCTTGGCCGCTATGTTGCGATTGCCTATTGTCAGTAGACAATTGTTGGTTTACGAACAGTTTGGTATAGGACTTCATCTGGACGATATTCTTGTCCCAACGGACAAGCGTATCATTGGTGACGAGCTTTATAGAATGAAGAGGGAAGAGTCTGTCACTAAGGAGTTAGAAGACAATTATACTGTAGCCCAGAAAAAATACAAAGCAAAGTTGGAAGATTACCAACATGCTATGCGGAAACATATTAGAGAAATTAGTTCTTCTGTGCGTCGCATGGAGCGCTTTATCAATGATATGAATTCTTCGGATGAGGGGAAAAAGTTCTTGATTGACAGATTGGCTGTGATTAAGAGTCATCGATTATATCTCTCAGAAGACATAGAGCGCCTTAATGAAGAGAATACGTATGGTGAAGCATCGCCTTTTGATATTGATTACTGTTTAAGAAGTTATCGAGAATACTTTGGATCCGATGTCTGTACTATAAAATATACTAATGAAATAGCGAATGAAGCGATTCGGAAATATTTGAAGGATCATCAAGCGGAATTAAAAGAGCTTGATGAGAAAAGTAGATATAAAAATATTGAAATGGCATCGACTGGAAGCAGTCTGGCTTATGTTGATATTGCGGAATACAACTTTGGGAAGATTGTAAGGAACATCCTTGAGAATGCAAAGAAGCACGGCTTTGATGACTTTATCGATGTTAATCGTAAGGATTGTGTAATAGAAATTGTACTTAACTGGGATGAGGATAGAAATATGTACCGTATTGATTTCCGCAATAATGGAAATTCTCTACCAGAAGGATTGACCAAAGGTAGCTATGGTGAGAATAGAAAATATGCAGGTCGGACAGGTGGTACAGGCATCGGTGGATATGAAGTTGCAGAAAATGTGAAGCATTACGATGGCGACTATTCGATATCACAAGACGGTGGCTGGGTAGTAGTTAGTATATATTTACCAAAGAGCAAGATATATGGACAAGAAAGAGTATAATGTCATATGGATTGATGACGAGTGGGATAAAATGACAGAGTTCAAAGATGAGTGTGAAGAACTTCACATTCATCTTAAGCCGTATTCATATCAGAAGGCTGCAATGGAGGAATTAGACAAGCATCCAAATTCTTGGGATGCTGTTCTTTTGGATGGTGAGATAAAAGATAAGTCCGAGCATGAGGAACCTTCAACCAAGGGACTACTAAAGGCTCTTATGTATCTTGCTGAGAGACACAAACAAATACCTCGTTTTATCTCTACAGGAAAAGACAAAGTGAAGGATAATGAAATGCTTAAAGATGAGCGAATATACATTAAGGATGTTGATGATGAGAAACTGTTTGATGACATAAAGAATACAATAGATAATATCGAAAGATTTAAGGTCAAATTATTATATAAGGATGTCATCGAACTATTGGGAACCATAAATAAGGACGTGTGCGAATCCATTATAAGTATATTTGAGAAAATGCACAACCCTGATTCTGATATTTCTTTTGACTCAAGACTATATTACAATCAGATTCGTCAAGCTTTAGAATGTGTATTTATAGTGGCAAATAAAAAAGGGGTTATCCCTGATGAATGCTTTAACGATGAAAGACCTAACATAGACCAATGTTATAGGTATTTGGTAGGAGACCCTGCTTTTCATGCTGGTGTTAGGTATGGTCAACAAGGAGAGTATATTGTTCCTGAGTACATTGGAGCAATGATGGCAATGATAAAAAACATAGGCAATGAATTCTCACATCCAAATGAAAACAATAAAACTCACTACCTCCTTTATAGTTTAGCCCTTAATTTGTATGAAATAGCAAATTGGATGTTCCGTTATATAGAGGAACACCCCAATCGAGAGGAGAATTTGCTGAAATGTACTAAAATTGAGAAACCTACTAATGATGATCTAGAAGGGCTTGTTGAGATGCAAAAAATCTATCATATTGGAAGAAAGTTCGGAGTTAATCCAGGCTTTGTACTTAAAAACGGATTGTTAGGAAAGAAGGTCAAAATAGTTAAATATGGTATAAACAACGACGATAATCTCTCAAAGCTCTATCCCTTCTTCGCTTCTAACATTCAGCTTATAGTTGAGCCAGAAAACAGTTCCAAGTAGAACGGAACCATTCGCAAGGTTGTTTTCCTTGTAAAGTTGTGGAAATCGGCTTACCTTTGCAGCGTCAATCATCGATACCACCTCGAGATTGATGCTGCAAAGCGTTAGTGGTGGAAACTAAAACAGGACGAACTACTATGATGAACACAGCACTCCAAGCAATCGCAACCAAGGCTCTTCCGGCACTCTCTGGCGAGCAAGTGACCTACAACGCAGCAAAGAACGTATTTCTTTCGCAAGGATATACCAGTGCTGCAGGGAATATGTACTACAAAGCCATTCGCCTGTCGAATAGGTTGGTAGTGTACTACGACCTTGGTCAAGGGTATGCTCACACCTTTCTGAATGGCATCAAACTTTACTGCTTTGATGGGCCAAAGGCGCAACTGATCGCGCAGAAGTACTGGGGCGGCTTTGACTATCGCATCTTCAACGAACTGTTCGCAAAAGAACAGAGTATTCTGATGCTGAAGAGCTTCTTGGAGGGGCAGATGAAGTTGCAAGGAGCACATGTGAGTGACCAAGAACTCATCAGTTTCGCAAGAAGCATGGTAGAGGAAACACAACGCAAACAGTTGGCGTGAAAGCCCACTATCTGCGACATATACAAGAAGACGTTTAACCATTAAAATCGAGAAAACTATGGCAACACTGACCAAAGCAATCAACAAGAACCTGTTCGACAACATCCTGCCGTCATTCGGCAACCCGCGTGTTCATATTCCCATCTGGGATGACAGTCAGAAGATGTTCATCTGCGACGAGTTCGAGAGTGGTAATGGACATCGCTACTATCGCGGTATCCGATTCTGTGATCGTATTGTCATCCTTGAGAAGGTGGGATTGTACCATAGTTGGACGTATATTGACAGCATTGAGCTCTATGCCTTCAATGGTCAGAAGATGGAACTCATCCAGAAGCGTGACTACGACAAAGTATTCCGCAATGAGGAATTCATTCGCCAGGAGTCGGAGCAAATGGTGAAGAACTTTCTAACTGGTGTGATGAAAACTCAGCGCATTTGTGCTCCTGTGGAGCAGATTGCAGCTCAGGCATCTGAACTGATCAACGGATGCTACAAGAGCTTCCTTGATCCGGATTTCAACACACGTTTAACCCAAATACTCCCCAAACTTGAACAGCGATAAGACTATGGAAAACATGATTGACCAAGAGAACAAACAGCAGTTGCAGGCATATGACCTGATTGCTAACACCAACAGTAGTTTCTTCCTCACAGGACGTGCAGGAACAGGCAAAACCACCTTTCTTCGCAAGGTGCAGAAAATGGTGGACAAGCAGTTTATCACGCTAGCTCCTACTGGTGTGGCTGCTATCCTGGCTGGTGGTGATACCATTCACTCGTTTTTTGGACTGCCGATGGATGTCTGCACACCTGGCACAATGGGCAAGATGAGCGAGGCGAGAATCCTGACGCTTATCCATACTGACACCATTATTATCGATGAAGTGTCGATGGTGCGTTGTGACATCATTGACGCTATCGACTATACGATGCGTAAGACTTTGCGTTCGTCGCTTCCCTTTGGGGGTAAGCAGGTCATCTTTGTGGGCGATATGTTCCAGTTGCCTCCTGTGTTGAAGCAAGGAGCAGAGCACGACCTGATGCATGATCTCTATCATACAGACGACTGCTTCTTCTATAAAGCAGACGTCATCAAGCGGATGCGTATGGTAAAGATTGAGTTCCAGAAGGTGTATCGCCAGGAGGATAAGGATTTCCTTCGTATCTTGGAGAATGTACGCCTGAACAAGACGACACCAGAGAACCTAATGCACTTGAATCATCGTGTCTGCCAGCCGACGAAGGAGGATGGGGCAGTGATTACGCTGGCTTCTCTTAACAGGACTGCTGACACCATCAATCAGCAACGACTGGCTGCGATTGAGGCTGAGGAATACATCTACGAGGGAACTGTGACAGGTAAGTTCGAAGAGAAGCGTTTCCCTGTAGACATGACGCTAAAATTGAAGGTGGGCGCTCAGGTGATGTTCACTCGCAACGATCCACATAAGCGTTGGGTAAATGGTACCATTGGCAAGGTGACCAAATTGACGAAGGACGAGATAAAGGTGACTATTGATGGTGGAGAAACCTACGTGGTGCCAAACTGCTCGTGGGAGTCGTACAGCTATGAGTACGACAAAGATGAACGCAAAATGAAAAAGGAACTAATGGGCACTTTTACCCAGTATCCACTTCGACTGGCATGGGCCATCACTGTACACAAAAGTCAGGGTATGACGTTCAACAAGCTCTACCTTGATCTAAGCAGGGGGATGTTCGCTGCAGGTCAACTTTATGTGGCACTGAGTCGTGTACGTTCGTTGGGCGGATTGTTCCTCTCGCGTCCCATCATTCCTCAGTATGCTCATACGAGTCGTGAAGTACTGTCGTATGCCAACGACTATAATGACGAGCAGGTCATCAACAGCGAAATTGAGAGTGGTAAGGCTGTGTATCAATTACTGGCTCATCACGACTATGATGAGGCTGCCAAGCAATACCTGATGCTGGTGCAGAAGAAGGCTGAGGCAGGTGACGTTAAGGAGGCGATGCAGCAGACAAAGCGTTTTCTCGATACCGTGATCTGTGACGAAGAGCTCTATGGGTGTATCGAAGAGGTGCCTGTAGCGTTGATGGGGATAGACCACTGGGCACCCAAATTCCTGGTTGCTCTGTTGAGTCTCTATGCAGGCAAATATGAGCAGGCTTTGAAGTATGCTGATAGTGTGTTGGCTCAGCATCAATGCCAGGAGGCACTCTATGTGAAGTCACGCTGCTTGGCTAAACTCGAGCGGTATGCTGAGGCGGATGCTGTGAATGTGCTGATGGGTGATGTGTTCGATATGTCAACACCAGACTGTAAGGTGCTCTACATGATTGCGATGCTTAACGAGTTGCATATTGGCGACAATGGATTGAACTTAATGCAGGAACTCATCAAGGTTAAATCCAAGTACAATAAGGGTATCTTGTCGCTCCGCTACTTGATGAAACGTAAGGGGCTGGTGCTCGTCAAAACATCGGATGAACCTCGTGAGTTGGTGGATGACTTCAACTCGGACATCACAGAGGAGGAGTTTACTCAGAAGTTGATGACAGCTAGAGAGAAGGCTCCAAAGGCAGTAGAATACCTGCTTCGACTGATTAGGAAGCAGGAACTCGAAGATGTCTAAAACGCATGAAAGGCAATGACGATAAAGATAACAACCTAAAACCAAACGACTATGAAAACCACAAACGAAATCAATGAAAAGCAGAACCTTATGATGGAGGTAAAGATGATGATCCGGAAACTGAGGGATTTAGGTGTGAGTGAAAAGGAGTTAGCCTCACTCATACAGACAGAACAACCCTTACTCAAGCTGACCATTAGTAGGGACTATAGACTATACCTTGGAGAACAGCGGATGGAAATCCGTATGGAACCGTTGGTAAAGGCAGTGTATCTGTTGTTCTTACGACATCCAGAAGGAATCATCTTCAAGAATCTTCCTGATTATAGGCAGGAGTTGACAAGAATCTATTCAGATGTCAGACCTTGGGGGCTGACAGACAGAGCGCTACAGAGTATTGAGGATGTCACGAATCCGATGCTAAACTCTATCAACGAGAAGTGTGCTCGAATAAGAAAGGCTTTTTCTGAACAACTCCCCAAAAGCGTTGCAAGATACTACTCCATTTCTGGAAAAAGAGGTGAGGTAAAAAAAATAGATCTCGTTCGAGCCAACGTGGTTTGGAAGTGCAAAATGCCAACTTCACAAGGCTTGTGAAGCAAAATAGCTTGGTAGCAAAGATAAAAGTGAGTATCTTTGCCAATACTATTTATTTTTAATAATGAGATGATGAAAAGACAACATTTATTTAGAGAAGTTAATAAGGCGAACCAGCGGTGGGCTGAAGGAAAACGTAAGAAGATGACTGGCGATAAAAAATAGATGACGATGAAAGAGGTAAAACCAAGGCGTAACAAACCGATTGCTCAGCTGATAAAGAACTATCGGGATAAGAAGAGCGGTAAGGTTTCTGCTGCGCGGAATGAGATACAATGGCGATTTGACGCGTTGGACTGGAGGCATCAGAAACAGATATTGCCTGACTTCTTGCGCTCGGGCAAGGGAGATAGGAACTGGGCCAGCAGACAGATGTTTACGCACTGGGACGATTCGTTTATTCCTGTCGTTAAGGAGATTTGGGAGCAATACCATGAGACGCCTTTGTCTTGGGTCGTTATCCGTTATCTGCCGATTGATTATATTAAGGCCAATATGGATGTGCTGAGTGCAGGAAGGAACTACTTCTTTATCTGCAAGAGACTGATTAATGATAGCGAGTTCCGTGTAGACAAAGAGCGTTTGTATGAGTCGGACTATCTTAGCCTGATGATACTAAAGAAATGTGAGATATGGCCCGCAATGGTATGGGGGCTGTTTTATACTCAAATGAGAAAGATATGCTTGGGTGAGTATAAGACACATATCAGTGATTTGACGTTTTACTCAGAGCGTGGGACAACTCTGATTTCTATTTTCAATTGCTCGATTGTAAAATCCATATTACGGACTATTGAACATGATCTGCACATGTTCGAAATCTATAAGCAGTTGAATGAATGGATTGATAGGGTTTCAAAGGCTGTGATGAAGTCTCGCGAATGGTTTCTGATAAAGAATTATGACTTGCCATATATGATTCCTGAAAAAATGGGACTTATACTGATGAGAAAATACTGCTATGAGCATCTGGAAGTGTCGTTTAGGATAAAGGGAGTATCCGTTGATACGCGGCAATTGGATGAATTGTTGAAAAAGCTGGAGGTAATAGACTCTTTAGGAAGAACCAAGGATGAGCTGGAAGAAAAAGGGATGTTTACACCTTCTCTTATAAATCTAATTCATAGTTTTGATTTAGTGAAGACAGATGAATGTCCATTCAAGCTTAGAGAACTATCTGCGGCTGATGCTTGACAACTTCTTCAGAACTGTAAGGAAACTGGAGTTGGATATAGAGAAAATAAGACTACAGGAATGTGAACGATAACTCAAAGGATAGTCTGCAAGCCTTGCAAGAATTTTTGATTCTTAAAAATATTGTTTATTTTTGCATACAAAAAATAGAAGGGTATGGAAGATGGTCTCATTGATTTTGGTCCTGTAAAGGATAAGATGCAAGGCATTATTAAGGTGATTGGTGTAGGTGGAGGAGGGTGTAATGCCGTTAGGAATATGAATGACGAGAAAATTCCTGGTGTTACTTTTGCTGTGTGCAATACGGATAGTAAATCGTTGGCTCCATCACCAGTGCCAACGAAGATTCTTTTGGGAGAGGGCCTTGGAGCAGGTGGGAAACCTGAAATCGGACGTTCAGAAGCAGAAAAGAATATTGACGATATCGAGAAACTGCTGAGTGACGGTACTAAGATGGTATTTATTACTGCCAGCATGGGTGGAGGTACAGGAACGGGCTCTGCTCCTGTGGTTGCCAGCGTTGCCAAGAAAATGGGTATGTTGACTATTGGTATTGTTACGATACCTTTCTATTTCGAAAAGAAGCAGAAAATTATTCGCGCATTGAAAGGTGTAGACGAGATGAGAAAGAATGTGGACGCTATTCTTATCATCAATAATGAGCGACTCTGTGATGTGTATGGGGATACACCTATCTCTGTCAAAGATTCGTTTGCAAGGGCTGATAATATTCTAAAGGATGCGGTTGTTGGCATTTCGGAGCTGATAACGGTAAATAGTAATGGCGGCATTGATCTTGACTTTCGCGATGTGGAGACTACTATGCGCGATGGTGGCGGAGCTATTATGGCGATGGGAAGAGCAAAGGGCGAAAAACGTGTAGAGAAGGCGATACAAAATGCATTGAACTCGCCATTGCTCTATGGTAATGATATCAGTCATGCTAAGAAGATTCTTTTTAATATCTACTCCAGCGATGAGGCTCCTATTATGGTGCCTGAGATGCAGGAGATAGATGAATTCTTCGATAGCCTGAATCCTAATATCGATGTGATTTGGGGTATATCGACTGATAATTCTATTGGTGAGGATGCCAAGGTGACAATCCTGGCAACTGGCATGGAGGAACCGGATGCTGTTGAGGAGGGCATGAAAGATGATGCTTACTATGAAAGTATGATACCTCAGCTCTATAAACCTATCCCCAAACAACCAGAGGAACCTGTAGAGGATCCTGTTTTTGAGGTTGAGGTGGCTCCTGAACCAGAACCGCCAATCATTAAGGAAACACCAAAACCAGAATCTACAATTAGGAATAAATTTACGAGTTGGCTCAATAGTATTATTCAAGATACGGAAGAATAGTATGCTACAGACAGGGAAAACACTGGATGAAATAGCTAACGAACTTTCTTCGTTGGTAAAGGAACTCGTTGATGTAGGACGTAAAGACCTGTTGCTGCGTGCTATTGGTGTGCCACTTCTTGAAGAACTCCGTATCGAGGCAGCAAAGGCCCGACTAAGTCGTCTTTTAATCACTAAAGACTATCGCTTCCTGCTTATCGATTATGATAACAAAGAGGTTGTAATGAATCCTGTTCATAAGGCTGTTTATCTGCTATTTCTTCATCATCCGGAAGGAATTGAGTTCAAGAAATTATGCAATTATAGAGATGAGTTACAAGGCTATTATTTGGCCACAGCCCGATTGATGGATAAACAAACCATTAGTGATAGTATTGATATGCTTGTTGATCCACTCAACAATTCTATTAACGAGAAATGCTCAAGAATAAAGAGTGTTTTTCTCAGTATGATGGATCAATACACTGCAAACTTTTACATTGTCAGCAGTCATACCCAAAAACATATCGTGGGATCTAGCAGAATATGGTACGAGCGACTGAAGGTCATCACTCTTCCTCGCGACTTAGTTGTCTGGGAATAAAATCACATTCGCAAAGATGCCATTTCTCACGCCAATCAGCCTCTAAGCAGCTTCTAGCCTCCTTCTAGCCTCCTTCTAGCCTGCTCCTAGGCTCCTCCTAGGCTCCTCCACGGAGGAGCTTAGAGGTTGGGATGTAGCTCGCTGAATGATGAGTAAGTTTTCTGTCTGACTTATAACTTCTCACCGCATTGTGAGCAGTAGTGGTCCTTCTTGCGGATTTTGGCATCGCAGCGAGGGCAGTGACCATCCTTGGGCTTTTCCTGCGTCTCGTCGATGATGGTAGCCGTTACGATACCTGTAGGAACGGCGATGATGGTGTAACCCAACAGCATGACGAAGGCTGAGAGCAAGCGGCCAATAGGAGTGACAGGGGTGATGTCGCCATAACCCACCGTCGTCATTGTGACAATCGCCCAATAGACCGATGTGCCCAGGTCGGTGAACTGCGTACCAGGTCGTCCACTCTCCACCATGAACATGAGTGTGCCCAGACAGGTGACGAGTATCAGTACAAACAGGAAATAGACGGCTATCTTGGTGAGACTCTTACGCAAGGAGTGCATCAGCACATAACCCTCATTGAGGAAGCTGAACAGCTTGAAGACACGGAAGATGCGGATGAAGCGAATCGAACGCAACAGGATCATGTAGCGCGCATTCGGCAATAGATAGGAAAGGTAGGGCGGTAAGGTGGCCAACAGGTCGATGATGCCGAAGAAGCTGAAGATGTAATCGCGTGGGCGAGGGGAGCAGTAGACACGTGCGATATACTCTACCGTAAAGAAGAAGGTGAGGACGTATTCCAGAATCTCCAGCACAAACTGGAAGGTGTGCGCCAGTGTCGGAATGGTCTCGATGAACGAGATAATGATACTCAGCGAGATGGCAACCATCAACGCGATGTCGAACAGTCGACCGGCAGGGGTGTCGGCTTCGAAGATGATGTTATAGAGTTCTTCTTTCTCCAGCCAATGGGGTTTCTTCATACGCTCTGTGATTCTTGGTTAGGTGTTATCGTGAGTCTCTTTGTTTTTCAGATACTCAGCGAAGATGCGGGCGGCACTCTCTACCTTAGCAACACAAGGACGCGTCTTGTAGTATTCAGCTGTGCGAGCAGAGGCGACGTAGCTGTTGGTGGCTTTCTCATAACCTTTCAGGCCGAGAATCTCAGCACAGATGAGGCTGCCATTGTCTGCCTTGGACTTAGCCAGCAGGTCCTGCACCACCTTATAACAGGCAGATTTCCCCTCGCGGTCGCTGCCCTCCGTCTGTCCACAATCCAGTCCTACGAGTATGACGATGCCTGAGACGGCACCACACATCATCCGCATACGGCCCACGCCACCACCAAAACCGGCAGCGATACGCTTGGCCATCGTCTCATCCAAGCCATAGAGGTCGGAAAAGGCTGCCACCACACTTTGGCAGCAGCCATATCCGGCCATGAAATGATCAACTGCGCGCTGAATGCGCTCGTCTAATTCACGATCTGTCATATTTATGCCTCAGCTTCCTCGTCGTTAGCCTTGAAGCTCTCAAGATCCTCAACGGTGAAGTTCTTGATGTAAGCAGACTTACCCAGAACGTCTTCCTCCGTCATGCGAACATAGACGTTGGCAGACTTCTTGAAGAGCTCAGGGGCCTTGCTGGCATCACGGATGATAAGCAGACTCATCACGAGCTCGGCAGTCATATCATAGAGACGGCGAGCCAGGAAGTCGTGAGCATCCTGATTGTCGAGTGCCTTCACAGCAGCGAGAGCCTCCTCGTAAACAGGGATGAGTTTTTCAACGCGAGCTTTCAGTCCTGCCATGCAATCGCAAGTCTGGAGGTTTGCAGCCATCTCCTTGATGTTGTTGAGCATCGTACCGTTGGTGATGTAACGGATAGCAGCAACGACCTGCAACTGAGTGGTACCCTCGTAGATGGAGAAGATACGGGCATCGCGGAACAGACGCTGGCTCTTGTACTCCATGATGAAACCTGAACCACCGTGGATGCTGATGGCATCGTAGGCATTCTGGTTGGCATACTCAGAGTTCATACCCTTAGCCAGTGGGGTGAAGGCATCAGCCAAGCGCTGATATTTCTTCAGCTCTTGCTTCTCCTCGGGAGTGAGCTTGCGATCGCGCTCGATGTCTTCGAGGCACTTGTAGATGTCGACGTAGCAAGCTGTCTCGTACAACAACGCACGACCTGCATCGAGCTTGGCCTTCATGCGAGAGAGCATATCATAGACAGCGGGGAAGTTGATGATGGCTTCACCAAACTGCTGACGCTCCTTGGCGTAAGCCAGACCCTCGTTGTAAGCCTCCTGCTCAACACCTACTGACTGTGCGGCGATACCCAGACGGGCACCGTTCATCAGCGCCATCACGTACTTGATCAGACCCAGACGAGTGCTACCGCAGAGCTCTGCCTTCGCATTCTTATAGGTCAGCTCACAGGTAGGTGAGCCGTGGATACCGAGTTTGTGCTCGATGTGACGAACATCCACACCACCCTGGCGCTTGTCGTAGATGAACATCGACAGACCACGTCCGTCCTTGGTGCCTTCCTCAGAACGAGCCAGCACGAGGTGGATGTCGCTGTCACCATTGGTGATGAAACGCTTCACACCATTCAGGCGCCAGCAGTTCTCCTTCTCATCGAAGGTAGCCTTCAGCATCACGCGCTGCAGGTCAGAACCGGCATCGGGCTCCGTCAGGTCCATACTCATACCCTCACCAGCACAAACACGGGGGATATACTTCTGGCGCTGTTCCTCGCTACCAAACTCATAAAGGGTATCGATACAGCTCTGCAAGCTCCAGATATTCTGGAAACCAGCATCAGCAGCCGAAATCATCTCAGAGAGCATTGAGAACACTGCGTTAGGCAGGTTCAGACCGCCATAACGACGGGGCATGGAGACTCCCCACAAACCAGCCTTACGGGTAGCATCGAGGTTCTCGTAGGTCTTAGAGGCGTAAATCATTCGGCCGTTCTCGAGGTGTGGACCTTCGAGGTCAACACTCTCAGCGTTTGGCTCGATGATGTTAGCAGCCACGTCGCCTGTGATGTCGAGAATCTGCTTGTAGTTCTCGATGGCATCGCCCAGGTCAACGGGGGCGTAGTCATATTCTTTCGCATCAGCGAAACCCTTTTCTTTCAGCATGAGCTTGGGAACGACTTCCTCGACGGTGCCGGTGATAACGTAGTCGGCAATCTTGTTGATAGGAGCATCAGGGTCGCTGTTCACGCTGATGATGATGCCAGAGTCCTGCATACCAGCGATGTGCTGAATCTGACCAGAGATACCGCAGGCGATATATACCTTCGGATGAACGGTCACACCTGTCTGACCAATCTGACGGTCGTGATCCAACCAGCCTGCATCAACAGCAGCACGAGAACCACCAACCTCACCATGAAGTACCTTAGCCAACTGGAACAGCAGGTCGAAGTTCTCCTTCGAACCCATACCGTAACCACCAGCCACCACGATAGGCGCACCCTTCAGGTTGTGCTTGGCTGCTTCTACATGGTGATCGAGCACCTTCACGACGAAAGCCTCGGGGCTGACGTACTTAGAAACCTCGGGATAAACAACCTCACCCTTGGCCTTACCTTCGTAGATAGCCTTCTGCATCACACCAGAGCGAACGGTAGCCATCTGTGGACGATGGTCAGGGTTCACGATGGTTGCCACGATATTACCACCAAAGGCAGGACGAATCTGATAGAGCAGTTGGTCGTATACCTTGTTATTTTTCTTATCCTCGAAAGGACCAATCTCCAACTCTGTGCAGTCGGCAGTCAGACCAGAGGTCAGTGATGATGACACACGAGGACCGAGGTCACGACCGATAACCGTAGCACCCATCAGACAGATCTGTGGCTGCTCCTCCTTGAAGAGGTTTACCAGAATATCAGTATGGGGAGCTGAGGTGTAAGGGAACAGGTCCTTAGCGTCGAAGACAAACAGCTTGTCAACGCCATAAGGCAGGATTTGGTCCTCAACCTTACCCTTAATGCCAGTACCGGCAACAACGGCATGGAGTTCCACCTTCAATTCATTGGCGAGCTTGCGACCCTTGGTCAGCAGCTCCTGAGATACTTCCTGTACCTGAGTACCTTCTATTTCGCAATATACAAATACATTATTCATATTCGTGTCTTTTTGTAGTTATGTAGTTAAGAAGTTATCGCTTCGCTCGCCCTTTCGGGCAGTAGTTAAGCCATTACCTTCTTCGCTTGTATCAGCCACCAGACATTTGGCTTAACTACTTAACTTCTCTAACTTCTTAACTTCTTTATCTCATTAACCAATAATCTTCTCTTCCAACAATTCTTTGATCATTCCCTCGATATCAGCATCAGAAGCCGTCAAAGTCTTCGACTCCTTCGCCTGGAACACAATGTTTTTGATGGTCTTCACCTTGGTAGGTGAGCCACTCAGGCCACATTGGTTCACATCGCCATCTACATCAGCTACGCTCCACTGGTTCAGTGTCAGTTCAGGACGCTCATCATACAGATAGTCGTAGGGCGTACCCTCAGCAGGCCTTTCCATCGGACAGGTAGCGCGCTTGTACTTCATCACCAACTTAGCGTTCTGTGGTCGACAGGGGGCTGCACTTCCGTTAACAGTGATAACCACTGGCAGAGGAGCCTCTACCGTCTCCACACCACCGTCGATGACACGCTTGATGGTTGCTTTACCATCCTTAACTGAAAGAACCTCCTCAGCGTATGTAACCTGATTGAGGCCCAACTTCTGAGCCACCTGAGGACCTACCTGAGCGGTATCACCGTCGATAGCCTGACGACCGCCAATCACGATGTCTACATCGCCAATCTTCTTGATGGCAGTAGCCAGCGCATAAGAGGTAGCAAGGGTATCGGCACCAGCGAAGAGACGGTCGGTCAGCAACCAGCCCGTATCAGCGCCACGATAAAGTCCCTGACGGATAATTTCACCTGCACGAGGAGGACCCATCGTGAGGATTCCTACTGTTGAGCCTGGATGCTGCTCCTTCAGACGAAGAGCCTGCTCCAAGGCATTCAAATCTTCTGGATTGAAGATGGCGGGTAGGGCAGCACGATTGACAGTACCTTCGGCTGTCATCGCATCCTTACCCACATTCCGGGTGTCTGGCACTTGTTTGGCCAGCACAACAATCTTTAAAGCCATAAATATAATAATAATGTGTTACTTTCTAAAAAGCACTGCAAAGGTACGCCTTTTTTACTTGTTGGCAAAGTAAAAAGGACGAAAACTGCACATCAAAGCCTCGAATGTGCACAAATTCGGTCATTTGTGCAACAAATATTAGGTCGTTTTTTCGATTTTATCGGAAATAATCCTTAACTTTGCACTACTATATCTAAAAAATCACTATCCATTATGAAAAGAGCTTTATTCCTGATGATCGGATGTCTGGTAGGACTGGTGATGATAGCCAATCCTATCACCAAAGAAGAAGCACAGCAGAAGGCTGTCCAGTTCCTGAGTAAGAAGCAAAGTAACAGGGCTCTGGCTCCACGTCTGAAACCAGTGAGTCTGCAAGAAGTGTCGGGCTTGAATAGTGAGCGCCTCTATGCCTTCAATGTAGGACAGAAAAATGGCTTCGTCGTGATGAGTGCTGACGACTGTACGGGTGAACTGATTCTGGGCTATGCCGACAAGGGTGAGCTCTCGATGGAGACGATGCCCGACAATATGCGTGCGTGGCTCAAAGGCTACGACGACGAGATCAAGTGGATGCAGGAGCATGGCGTCACCAATGAGGTGGCTGCCTCGCGGGCGAATAGTCCCAGTGCTGCGAGAACACCCATCAGTCCGCTGCTCACCAGCAGGTGGAATCAGAACGAACCCTATAATACCTATTGTCCGAAAAAAGTCGAAGAGCCTAATATAGTGCCTACTGTTACAGGCTGTGTGGCTACAGCTACGGCGCAGGTGCTGTACTATTATGGCAAGAAGAGGGGTGAGTCAACGACTACGTTGAAAGCAATTCCTGGTTACACCACGGCGACTCACAGCCTTGCGGTAGACGAAAAGGCAGTAAGAACGTTCGACTGGTCGAAGATGAGCGACATCTATCCCTCTACTGATGAGGCGAATGAGGAGGTAGCTCGTCTGATGGAATATGTGGGAGCAGGTCTGAAGATGGACTATAGATTAGCTAATGTAGGTGGGTCATTGGCCTATCATGTGGATATCCCCTATGTGCTGACTGAATATTTCGGATATGATAAAAGTGCACGGTATGTGATTCGTAGTAACTATTCCTACAGTGACTGGATTTCCATGATGTACGAGATGCTCAGTAAGGGTAATCCTGTTCTTTATGGCGGTCAGTCAACAGGTGGTGGGCATAGTTTCGTGTTGGATGGATATGCAGAAGAAGATTATTTCCATGTAAACTGGGGCTGGGGCGGCGATAGTGATGGTCACTTCAAACTCTCTGTGTTGTACTCGGAAAAGCAGGGAATAGGCGGCAGCACCTCGCAAGACGGCTACAGTTCAGGACAGGAAGCTATCATTGATGTGAATCCTGTCAGCAGCGGTGTGGATACATCTATGCGAATGACGGTGACGAAAGCATTTCCTGATCAAACGGAGTATATCCGAGGCTCTGCGAGTGCGAACTTTACCGGTGTAGTGTTGAAGAGTTATGTTTATAACTGCACTGGCGCAACCGCTTCATTTGATTTCGGGTGGGGACTATATCGTGGAGATAAATTGTTATCGGTGGTTGCCCAAGCGTCCTACGAAGTAGCTAATAGGGCAGGATCTTCACCAGCAACGTTTACTGTTAGTTTTGGCGCTGGTCTTGCAGATGGAAATTATCTCTTAATGCCCATTAGTAAGAAGAATGGCACGGAGACTTGGTATCCGGATTTCGGTAGTGAAATCTATTATATCAATGCTACCATCAGTGGCAATACGTTGACATTGGCAGAATCTGTACAAACGAACATGAGTGTCACAAATATTTCTGTTAGTGCCAGTCCTGAGGTGGGAAAGCCGATGACGATTACCGCAAAGCTTTATAACAATGGTACGTTGTATTCTGGTGATGTATCTATTGGCAAAGCGACGGGTGGTACTCCTGCTTATAAGATGTTAGCGTCTCAGCAGATTGAGGTGGACGCAAGAAAAGAAATAGATGTAACGTTCACCTTTACTCCTTCCGACGAAGGTGGAATGACAGTCTCTCTTTTGGATAAATCGCAAAATGCAATCTCGAGCCCAATAAACATCACTGTTTCCCCAAGTAATGCAACGACAGGAACGTTGGCGATCGATGAAAACACTGATATCACGTTCGACAATGCGGCTGGAGCAAAATGGTATAATGGATTTTATGGATCAAAGATCCTGGGACATGTGAAGGTGACAAACAACTCGACTACCTATGCGCATACCAGTGGACTGCTGATTAGATTGTGGAAATACAATGGAGTGGATTACTCTTTTTGGGATAGTTACACTTGCGCCACGAATATTGTTGCTAATGGCGGAACACAGACCTTTGATTTCGTGTTCGACGAATTGGAAGTGGGTACAAGCTATTTGCTTACCTATCATTATACCAATCCAGCAGCAACTCAGATATTTGTCCCACAACACGCAACGACTTCTAAGTATGGTGTGACCACCATTGCTGCTGACGGTACGGAGACAACGGTGGCACCTTCGCCATCGGTGACAGTGCCCGACAATGCTCTGGTACTGGATATCTCTCAACTGACAACGGTGACATCGGTGACGCCCAACAGCAATCCGAACACCTTATATATCGTGGGAACCAGTGCCCCATCAGGTCTTGACGGTAAGAATGTGGTACAGAACGGAACGGCAGCAACCCTGACCCTGCAAGATGGTTATGGGTTCTATACGCCGATAGTGTTTACGGCTACCAACGTGACCTATACCCGTACCTTTGCCACTGGTGCTGACGGCACGAAAGGATGGAGTACCATCGTACTGCCCTTCGACGTTGCACAGGTGAAGCAGGGGGACAAGGTCATTGACTGGTTCCACAACAGTAGTGATACGGGTAAGCACTTCTGGGTGAAGAAATTCTCGAGCGAGGACGGCAGTACCGTTAATTTCGACTTCGTTGACCAGATGAAGGCTGATACACCGTATATCATCGCAGTGCCAGGAAGTACCTGGGGAGAAAGTTGGAACCTGACCAACAAACCAATCACCTTCTATGGTGCAAATGCTACGTTTGAACCGGGTACGCTCTCTTCCGTCAGCGGCTATCACTATAAGTTTGCGGGAACGAAACAGGCGAAGAGCGTGACCGACTGCTATGTGATGAACAATGATGGAAATGCGTTTGATAAGGCAACAACCACCGTTGCTCCGTTCCGTGCTTACTTCTCGCCACTGGCCATGATGTCAGGGCAGGCGGCAACAGCTTCGCTGCATATCGGTTCTGAGGGTAACAACCCGACAGGTATCACGGAGATGACGTATGACCGTCAAGAGACGAAGGGGGCTGCGTACAACCTCAACGGACAGCGGGTGGCTCATCCGCGTAAAGGCCTCTATATCGTAGACGGCAAGAAGGTGATCATGAAGTAAGTCGCAGTTGTTTCACTTAAAAGACAGAAGACAATGAAAAAGCAATATATTCAGCCTCAGGCAATAGACATACAGGTAGAACTGCATAAGATGGTTTGTACCTCAGGACCCGATGCGGACTCCCAAGGAAATCCAGTCATCAATCATTCCCGTAGGTATCGTGGTGACTGGGAAGAAGAATACGAAGACGAAGAGGAAGAACTCTGATGATTGACAGGGCGACGGTAGACAAGATCATCGATGCTGCCAACATCGTGGATGTGGTGAGCGAGTTTGTGACACTGCGCAAGGCAGGCGTCAACTATAAGGGATTGTGTCCTTTTCACGATGATACAACCCCCTCGTTCATGGTCTCTCCCGCCAAGAATATCTGTCATTGTTTCGCCTGTGGGGAGCATGAGCAGATTACCTATCCCGAGGCACTGCGTTGGTTGGCGAAGAAATACAATATCGAGATAGAGGAACGTGAACTCACCGATGAGGAGAAAAAAGAACAGAGTGAGCGTGAGTCGATGTTTATCGTCAACGAGTGGGCGAGGGATTACTTCCATGATATCCTGAATAACGACGTAGACGGACAGGCCATCGGTAAACAGTATTTCCGAAGCCGTAGCATCCGCGATGATATCATCGAGAAGTTTCAGTTGGGATTCTCTCCCACCAAACGTGACGCTGTGGCACAGGCAGCCCAAGCCAAAGGTTATCAGAAGGAATTCCTGGTAAAGACAGGACTCTGTATTGAAAACGAAAAAGGTATCTATGACCGATATAGCGGTCGTGTGATCTTCCCTTGGTTGAATGTCAGTGGAAAGGTGGTGGCCTTTGGAGGCAGACTGCTCGACTCGCGTACAAAGGGTGTCCAGCAGAAATATGTCAACTCACCTGATTCGGAAATCTACCATAAGGAACGTGAGTTGTATGGTCTGTATCAGGCGAAGAAAGCCATCGTGAAAGAAGACTGTGTCTACATGGTGGAAGGCTATACCGATGTGATCGCCATGCACCAGTGCGGATTGGAGAATGTGGTGGCCAACTCAGGTACGGCACTCTCTGTCTATCAGATACGACTGTTGCACCGTTTCACATCGAATATCGTCTTGCTCTACGATGGTGATGAGGCAAGGGCATGAATATCAAGGTGCTCATCCTGCCCGACGGTGATGATCCCGACAGCTTCTCACGGAAACATTCTGCTCAGGAGTTCAAGGCTTATATCGAAGAACACCAGACGGATTTCATCGAGTTTAAGACACGCTTGCTGATTGAGAACGAGAAGGATCCTATCAAACGAAGTGAGGCTATCAGCAGTATCGTGCGTAGCATCTCCGTGATTCCCAACCAGATAGTCCGTGATACGTATCTGACGACCTGCGCACATCGTCTGCAGGTGAGCGAGCAGACATTGCTGAACGTGATGAATAACTATATCCGCAGGGATATAGAGGAAAAAGAAAAAGAACGCGAGCGCGAACAGCGTTCACAAGACGCAACAACTCCTGTGGAAGAGGAGACGCCTTCGGCATCGTTGATTCCGATAGGACTGCATACCGTAGGTGAACAGGTGACGGAAGTGGAACGGCTGATGATTCAGAATATCATCCGTCATGGTGAGGAAGTGATCTATGAGAATGTAGAGACGGAAGAGGGTGATACCGTCAACCTGACGCTGGCGCAGTATGTGGCCTATGACTTGGGACAGGACGGGCTGACCTTCCACGACGAGTTGTATAACCGGATACTGGCAGAATGTGTAGAGCATTGTGGAGAACCAGGGTTTAAGGCTGCCACCTATTTTACCCAGCATCCCGACATAGAGGTCAGTCAGTTGGCATCAAAGATGATTGTTAATCGCTATCAGTTGGGCAAGCGTTTTGAGAACCAAGAACGGGAAGGAGGACTGAGACAGCGTATCCTGCATCTGGTGCTGAACTTCCGTATGGATATTATTGTAGCCCGACTGAAGGATATTAAGAAAGCACTCTCGCAACCAGGTATAGAAAGAGAACAGATCATGCAGTTGATGACTGAATATAAAGAGACACAAGAGCTTCGTGACGCTCTTGCTAAGCAGTTAGGCAGAGATGTTGTAGGATAAGGAAAGATGCATTTACTATCGGTTATAGGCGTATTCGTATATTGGATGCTCATCACGATGTTGGTGATTCGAATCGTGATGGACAACCGTCAACCCGCTAAGACGATGGCGTGGGGGATGGTGATCTTCTTTGTGCCGGTCATCGGACTTGTCCTCTATTTCTTCTTCGGGATGAATACCCGTAAGGAACGACTCATCAGCCAAAGAAGCCTTGATCTTCTCTCCAAACGGTCTATGCTGGGCTTTGTCAAACAGGATCGTCTGCAGTTGCCACAACCCTATAGACCCGTCATCGATCTGTTTGTCAACCAGAATTTCTCGTTGCCGTTTCAGGATAATGAGTTGGAGATGTTGACAGACGGCTATCCATTCTTCCTTTCTCTCCTCAGCGACCTGCGTAAAGCGAAAAGTCATATCCATATTGATGTTTATATCTTTGAAGACGATGCACTGGGACGATTGGTTCGCGACGTGCTGATTGACAAGGCCCGTGAGGGTGTGGAGGTGCGCGTCATTTATGATGATGTGGGGTGTTGGAATGTGAAGAATGAGTTCTTTGAGCGAATGCGCGAGGAAGGTATCGAGGTGGCTCCGTTCCTACCTGTGCGCTTCCCTCTGTTTACCAGCAAAGCCAACTATCGCAACCACCGGAAGATCATCGTCATCGACGGACGGGTGGGGTATATCGGTGGTATGAACATCGCCTTGCGTTACGTGAAGGGTATTCGTAAAATTGGAAAGGGACGACAACACTTACCTTGGCGTGATACGATGGTGAGAATGACAGGAGGCGTCGTTTATGCCTTGCAGCGGGCATTCCTGGTAGACTGGTTTTTCGTTGACCGGACACTGATATCAGGTGATAAATACTACCCGGTCGCTGATGCTTCAACCTATCGCCATTGTCTGGCGCAGGTGGTGACAAGCAGTCCAGCAGCCCGCTATCCTGAGATGATGCAGGGCTATGTGCGTATCATCTTGGCGGCACGACAGTATATCTATATTGAGACACCTTATTTCCTGCCTAACGAACCTGTTCTCTTTGCCCTGAAGACGGCTGCGACGGCAGGTGTGGATGTGCGGATTATCGTGCCACGACATAACGACGCTCGATTGGCAGACTGGGCAGGACGTTCTTATCTGCGTGAGGTAGCTGAGGCCGGCGTGAAGGTGTTCTTGTATGATAATGGGTTCATGCATGCGAAATCGATGGTATGCGATGGAGCCCTTTCTACGGTTGGTTCTACGAATATCGATTTTCGTAGCTTCGAGAATAATTTCGAAGCCAACGTATTTGTTTATGATGATGAGGTCGCTCGACAGATGAAAGAGATATTCCTGATTGACCAACAACAGTCTATTCCTCTGGAGAAACTGCCTCGTCTATGGCATCCACGGTTCCTGAATCGTTTCTGGGAGTCGCTGACTCGCTTGTTGTCGCCGTTGCTTTAAAGAGCGAGAAATTCACGCTTCCATAGCTACGGTGTTCTACAAAGTGGGGATGCGTACTGAAATCGTAGTCTTTGCCGTGTTCAAAGACAAAGATACCATCCTCCTTCAATAGCTGTCGCTCGATAATCATATCGGGTATCTGTGGCAGTTCCTTGAGGGCATAGGGAGGATCGGCGAAGATAAAGTCGAACTGCTGGTGACAGGACTTCAGGAAACGGAATACGTCACCACGGATGGGGAGCACACTGGGAGGTGTTCCTTTTCCCGCCAGTTTCTGCAGACAGTCGCAGATAAACCTGTGATGGTCGCGGTCGGCCTCTATGCTGACCACCTGGCTGCATCCTCGTGAGATGAGTTCCAGTGAGATACTTCCCGTACCAGAAAACAGGTCAAGGGCAGCAGCACCCTCAAAGTCAATGTACCGATTGAGCACATTGAAGATGTTCTCTTTGGCAAAGTCGGTTGTGGGCCTGGCCTTGAATGAGCGGGGGATGTCAAAATGTCGACCTTTGTATAGACCTGTAATGATTCTCATCTTTCTCTGTTTATCTGCCTTTCGTATACAGCGTTACCAAGTCGTAGGGAAGACCTTTGACCTGTGTGGCGGGCGCACGGTTGAAATCGGCCGACGGGTTGATGACATAAGCCTTGGAAAGGTATTTCTTCAATTCCTCAATCAGCCAGTCGCGTTCAGGAATATCACCTACAATATGGAGCTCGTCATATTGGTTGTCTAATGCCAGCTGCTTCCATACATACAACAGAAAATAGAGGGCATCGTGCGCATGCTTTGTATCAAAGGTGTTACAGAATTTGAATCGGTTGTTCTGGAAGCAGAAGATCTCTGTCTTGTCATCGTGGAAATAACCGTATAGTTTATTTCTGTAACCTGTAAAACTGCGTTGGTGCAAATATCGCCATACGGGACAGATGGCATGAATGAATTTCGGATCCTTGAAATGATCATCGATGACCAATTTCAGGTCTTTGTTGATAGCAAAGATAGCCACTGCATTCAAGTTGGGCAATACATTATATAACATGACACCATGTTCCTGTTGGGCGTGGGCATGGTAGTAAAGATCCTCAATGTCCTTTTCTTCGAAGATTTCCACGGGAATCATCAGTACAGGAGTGTCGAGCATCACCTGTACCCGTTGAGGCTTCATGGTCATCAGCAGGTCTGCATGTTTGAAAGCCTCACGCAGATTGGCGGCCATAGAGATGCTGCTCTTGACGGTATAAGGCTCATAGGTGATGGGTGACTCCTCGTTCTCAGGTGTCGCCATAGAGAACGAAAGAGAGTTTCGCCCAATGCGGATAGTGAGTTTTTGTTTTGTCGTGATGTCCATATCCAAAATTATTTGTACCTTTGCGCTGCAAAGATACAACTTTTTTTTGGATCATGATCACGGACGAGCTGAAATATCGTATTTGGCAGACATTTGACCATAACCCAACGGATGAACAGCGACATGCTGTTGATGTGTTCGCTGAGTTTATGACAGACCGTCGACAGTCGGTCATGGTGATGCGTGGTTGTGCTGGTACGGGTAAGACAACCCTAGCGGGTGCTATCGTCAGAGCGATGAGACAGTTGGACCAGAAAATGGTTTTGTTGGCACCGACAGGAAGGGCAGCCAAGGTATTTTCACTCAATTGTATGGCAGAGGAAGAGGAGAAACCGCTTCGGGCATATACCATCCATCGACGTATCTATCGACAGAAATCAGCTGCTGACCTGTCAACGTTTCAACTCAATGTCAACCTACAGCGCAACGTCCTCTTTATGGTGGATGAGGCGTCTATGATTGCCAATAGTCAGCAAGCTACCTCTCTGTTTGGAAGTGGTTGCCTGCTCGATGATCTCATACAGTTTGTGTATAGTGGCGAGAACTGTAGGATGCTGCTGATTGGTGATAAGGCACAGCTGCCGCCTGTAGGCGAGGAGGAGAGCCCAGCTCTTCAGCCGGAAGTGTTGCGGCAGTATGATCTGAAGGTGTACGAATGTGACCTCGACGAAGTGCTTCGTCAAAGTCAGGATTCGGGCATCCTATGGAATGCAACGCGAATACGTAACGACTATTCCTTGCCCATGATTCGTTTTTCAGGGTTTCCCGATATTCATGTGGTGCCAGGTGATGAGCTGATTGAGTCGCTGGCCTCCAGTTATAGTAAGGTGGGATCGGATGAGACGGTGGTCATCACACGGAGTAATAAACGGGCGAATGTCTATAATCAGGGCATTCGAAACAGGGTGCTCGACCGTGAGGATGAATTGTGCCGTGGTGACCGGCTCATGATTGTAAAAAACAACTATTTCTGGCGTAAGGACGAGTTTATTGCCAATGGCGATCAGGCGGTGGTACAACGAGTGAGAAATGTCCATGAACAGTATGGTTTCCGTTTCGCTGAGGTGACCATGCAGTTTCCTGATGATGATGATTATGAGTTAACCGCAATGGTCATCCTTGATACCTTGACATCGGAAGCTCCTGCGCTCACCCGCGAGCAGAATGAGCAACTTTTTCAGGCGGTCTTGGCTGACTATGCTGATATTCCGCGGAAGGCAGACCGTATACAAAAGCTGAAGAACGATCGTTATTATAATGCTCTGCAGGTGAAGTTCGCTTATGCTGTCACTTGTCATAAGGCACAAGGTGGACAGTGGGAACATGTGTATCTCGATCAGGGTTATATGACCGACGAGATGCTCACTCCCGACTATTTCCATTGGCTCTATACTGCATTCACACGTGCAACCCGTCAGCTCTTCCTCGTCAACTGGCCCAAGACGCAGATCGAGAAATGATAAATGTAGAAAAAAAGAACGGCACCATCTCAAAATAGAGGCGGTGCCGTCATCATTCCTATGATATTTGCGCTATAGCTTTTTATTTCATTTCAAGCACTTGCTTTGCAATCTCGTTCTCAGGATCAATCTCCTTCAGCTTTGTTGCAAATGACTTAGCCGTTTCCTTATCGTCATTGGCTACCAGATAATAAGAGATGAGATAGCGATAGCTCTCTGTCAGACGAGTGATGTCTGACTTAGACTTCTCTGCCTTGGGAGCGATGAGCTCAATCAGTTTCTCGTAGTATGGTTTTGCCAGTCCTTGCTTCTGCTCTGGATCGAGCTGCAGGTTTACACGAGCACGCATGAAGTTAACATACTCTTGAGCATCAACATATTGGTTCTCTAAGTCTGCATAGGCAGCATCTGCCATCATGAAGGCTTCCTTCTTGGCTGCTGCGTCTTTCAGGGTAGCACCCTTTTGCAGATACATACCTGCTAAACCTGCGAGGTCGTTGGCAGATGCTTTGTCGAAGGCTGACATATACTCCTTATAATACTTGATAGCGCTGTCGAAGTCTTCCTTCTCTACATAAGCATCAGAGAGTGCCTTTACCACACCGGCACGCTTAGCCTTGTTGTCGAACTCGGTATTCAGCGCCTTCTCATACTGCTCGATGGCTTTGTCGGCTTGCTTCAGTCCGTTATATGCATTACCCAAATAGGTATAGTCCATATAAGAGAACTTAGCACTGTCGGAACGGTTGAAGAGGGCGTCGCCATACTCAATGGCTTTATCATAGTTCTTCAACTCAGTATTGAAGAACATACCCAGACGGTTGAATCCGGCATTGCGTGGCTCTTTCTTCAATCCCTCCTCAACAGCCTTCAGACCGTCAGCATGCTTCTGGAGGAAGAAGTTAGACATACCTTGGCATATGACTTGATGGCCTTGTCGAATTCGTTGGAGAGATAGTAAATGTGGCCAGAGAGTGCATCAACTTCCACGTCAGGGCGCTGAGCCTTCAGATCGTTGAGCTTCTGTACGGCACCACTTGGACTAATCTTGCGGTAAACAAGGGCGTACTTGTAATAACCGTCTGGATTCTTTGGATCGAAGTAAACGGCTTGGTTGTAGTAGGAAGCAGCCTTTCCACCTTCGTTGGCAACAGCCTCAATATCACCTAAAAGGATGTAGGCAGGCGCAAATTTCTGCTTGCCAGCCTCCAGTGCGAGATTGGCGTTTACACGAGCATTGGCGGTATCACCCTGCTCGTAGAAAGCACGAGCGATAGCGATCAGTGCATCGGCATTCTTCTTGTTCTTTTTCTGAGCTACTTTTACCAACTCAGTTACGTTACCAGATTTGTTCTTGATGGCATCGATAGCAGCTTTTGCTTCCAACTCCTGTGCCATTGCAGTGGTGCTGAAACCCGTCAGCAACACACCCATTACTAAATATTTGATTGCTTTCATAATTCTATATTGTTTTAGTTTGACATCACTCTTATGACGAACGAACCGTTTAAAAGTTTACTACTTTTTACTAACATTAACTTCTCTAACATTCATCGCTGCCTGGATAGGGAGCAATCCGGACTTGTGTATAATCATTTGTCCCTTGGGAAGACGACAGAAATGGGCAAATCCAGAGGGCAAACCCGAACGCGGCTCATTAAGCAATGCGTAAATGGTTCTGATCATAGGATAATTGCCGTTATATATATAATATTGGTAGGGCTTCCAACTATTGGCCTTGGTGGCTGTATCGAGTCGGCTGACGCCCATGACTTGAATATTCTTCTTAAAGGTGACATTGGTAGTGTCGCGCTTGTCGTTGAGCCAGTTGGAACCAATAATGCCAATGGCATTCGTATGATTCTCAACATATTCGACAACAGCTGCACTTGTCTTGACAGCACCAATATTCGGATTGGTGAACTCTTGACCTCCCAAGATGGAGTCTACACACCAGCGGACAGTACTGGAGAGAGGATTGTCGAACACGACATCAATTTTCCCCAATCGTGATTGGGGATAGATATCACTCCAGTTTAATGCTTCGCCCTTAAGAATTCGTTTGAAATCCTTGATGGTGATACAACTGTCGGGATTGGCATTGTTGGTAATCAGTGCCAGACCATCGTAAGCGATGGGAATAACTCTTGGCGCATATTTGCGATCGCGAAGATTCTTGAATTCCTTCTCTGTGAAATTGCGGGTAGTAAATACTAACCACGTTTCGAGATTCATCAGGGCTTTGATAGCGTCCTGCTCGTTGGTATATTTCACTTCTAAGGTATCAAGCAGATGCTGATAGTGAAAGACTTCAAGCTCTTCATTGAGAATAGGACTGAAACTCTCGTCGGCCATAAAGTAACGGGCGGCCTTTTGATAGTCTTGTTCTATTTTACTATTTTTAGGCTTGTTCCCACAAGCGAGGAACAAGCCTAAAATCATAGTAAATCCAAAAAATTTGGATACGTTTACATTCATATTACTGTAGTCTGAAGGTTACAGGTACTGTGTACTTTACACGTACAGCAGAACCATTCTGCTTACCAGGAATCCAGCGAGGCATAGATTTAACCACGCGAACGGCTTCCTTGTCAAGTGACTGGTCAACGGACTTCACTACTCTTACGTCAGTGATAGAACCGTCGCGCTCAACTACGAAAGCAACGATAACACGTCCTTGGATACCATTCTCTTCTGCAACAACCGGATATTTGATGTTGCCGCTCAAGAACGACATCAGCGCGCCTGGTCCACCAGGGAACGAAGGCATCTCCTCTACAACGTCGAAGACCTTAGTCTCCTCCTGCTTTGGAGGCTCGGGTTGTGCGATTACTTCCTTTGCCTTCAGCACCTCACCGGCTGACTCGTCGTTACCTTTCACGTCGAATGCACCAATGGCGGTGTTGGTTTTGTTCAGGTCTTCCTGAGATTTCAATTCCTCCTCAGGCTTCACTTCGCTATCCTTCTTAATCTCAGGAGCGGTGAATTTTACGGAGCTCTTTACTTTCTCTACAACCGTCTGCTCAACCTTAGGCTGTTCCTTCTTCTCTACTTTAGCTTCTTTCTTCTCAGCCAGCTTCGAAAGCTCTACATCAGTCTCCACTGCCACACTACGGGCAATGGCATTCTCAATCTGAACTTTCGCAATGACGATGGCAGCTATGATAGCAAAACCAACGAACATTGAAATCAAAGCCTTCACATTACGTGAGCCAGTGGATTTGCGCAGCTGATAAGCACCGTAAGCTTGGTTCTTACCCTCAAAGACGAGGTCGACCCAGCTATTGTCTATAAGATCTATTTTTGACATAGTACTTTTACGTTTTAAATGTGAGACATTGATTATTTAACACCAGCCTTCTCGATCAACTCACGATCGGCCGGGTTAATCTTGTCAATGACATACTTATCAATACTGCAGATGAGCATCTCATCAAGTGCTTCCACCATGTTCTTGTAACTAGCTGTATCCAACGGACGAATGATGACAGTCATCGTAGGAACTTTCTCGCCATTGGGCAGTTCACCTTTCTTCAGGCGAGAGAGCTGCTCCTGATACTGAGCGTCAGTCATTTTACTGTTATACTCCGTCTTCTTTGCGTCCAGCTCTTTCTTAGCCAACATGATACGTGCTACAGGGTTGATACCCTCTTCTGTGGTATGCTCTATCAGCACTTTGCGGATACCCTGAGCACCATAGGTAGTCTCTTTCACACATGAGGGGTCCTCATAGTTGGGAAGACCGGCAATGTACCATATTTTATCGTTAGCACCCAAATACAAGGTAATGGTGTGCGAAGCTTTTGTTACAGACTTATCTTCCTCCTGTACGTTCTCGTCGTTACTTGGCATCGTCAACTGCATAGCCTGAGGCTTTGCCAGAGTTGTACAAAGCATGAAGAACGTAATAAGAAGCATCATCATATCCACCATTGGCGTGAAGTTCACGCGGGTGTCCATCTTCTTCTGCTTACTCAAATTCTTTTTTGCCATAGCTTAATCCTCCGATGCAGTTTTAAGATTAGTAATCAACTGGTAACGGTTCTCGCTCATGTCTTGAAGCTCTGACATCATCGCTTTGACTACTTTATAAGGGGTAGCGGCATCACATTTGATGGCCAACTTAATGTCAGGATTCACTTCACGAGCGGCTGTAACCCACTCTTGGAACTCGCTCTTTCCGCCATCGATACTATCGGTGGGGATACCAAGGCTCTGGATCACTTCACCCATCTTCTCGGGCTCAAGGCTGAGGTAGTCTGCAAGCTTTCCCATGGAGGCTCCGACCATAGCATCTTCCTTGAAGTGCTTGATCTGAGTAGCGTTCAACTGGACACCGAACTTGTCGGTCATGGTCTCCAGCATAGCCACCATGTTGTTCTTGTTTTCTGTACCCAAGAAAATCTTGCCTTCTGGGTTTACCAGAATGTTCAAGACATCATTCTCGGGTATCTTGACCTCAGACACTGAGTTAGGCGCGTTGACTTTCACTGGTTCCGGCGTCAAGAATGTTGATGTCAACATAAAGAAGCACAGAAGCAGCGTCATCACGTCTGACATAGGCGTCATGTCAATCCAGATGTCCTTTTTCTGTATTTTAACTTTAGCCATTCTAAAACGGTTTTTAAGTTTTCAAATGGTTAAATGATTAAGCCTCGTTGTGGTTAGAATCGTATGTAGCAGCGATAGTGTAACCAATCTCGTCGAGAGCGTATGTCAGCTTGTCGATCTTGTTAGAGAAGAAGTTGTAAACAACGGTAGCAACCCAAGAGGTCAAAATACCAGATGCTGTGTTCACAAGGGCCTCAGAGATACCAGCAGACAGAGCCATAGAGTCAGCACCACCACCAGCAGACAGAGCCTGGAACGAACCGATCATACCAAGCACAGTACCGAACAGAGCGGTCAGAGTACCCAGAGATACGATCTTCTTCAGGTGGTCGTCAGTTTCAACAGACTGGTACATGTTGATAGAAGCCAACACAACATTGGCTACAGAGCCCTGCATCTTGTCGCAGAGAGCCTTAGCCTCGTCAAACTTCTGAGCCTTGATGGCAGCCTTTACCTGAGCGGTAAACTTAGACAGGTTCATCTTACCAGAAGCGGTCTTGATAGCGAAGAAACGCTCAATACCCAAGCAGATAACAGTAAACAAAAGGGTGAGGATCAAACCTACAACGAAACCTCCTTTATAAACGGTACCCAGCAGGTTTGCGGGATGGCCAGAACGATCGCCACCGATGAAGTTGTCAGGGTTACCCATCACAAAATACCAAACACTGTAACCAGCTACGCAGCAAATAGCGAGGATGATCCATGCTTCTTTAACACCTAAAAAGCCCGATTTCTTAGCTGGGGCTGCAGCTTTTGTTGTTGTTGCCATAAAATTAATTTTTTTAGTTATTATAAAAATGATAGTTTAATAAAATCCTTATTTGATGAATGATATTGACATCACGTCAACTTGTTCAGATTAGTTTATCACCACGCAAAGATAGCAAATTCAAACTTTCTACAAACCAAATTAATAACTTTTAACTTCTAATTTTGGTTTTTATTTCAATTTTGCCAGTACATCGCGTATTCGTCGCATTGCTTCAGTGATATTTTCATCACTGGTAGCATAACTCATTCGAAAACACTCTGCATCGCCAAAAGCATCACCTCCAACGGTGGCTACGTGACCTTTCTCTAAGAGGTACATAGCCAAATCTGTGGAGTTGTGGATGGTTGTCTCACCATCGCTTTTACCAAAGAAACTACTACACTTGGGAAATAGGTAGAATGCACCTTCAGGTACGTTTACTTCTAAGCCGGGAATGGTCTTGGCCAGTTCAACGATGAGGTTGCGACGGCGCTCAAAAGCCTTGCGCATTTCCTCAACACACGCTTGGCTTTGTGTATACGCAAATTCTGCAGCTTTTTGGCTCACAGAGCATGGCCCGCTTGTATATTGACCTTGAAGTTTGTTGCAGCCTTTGACAATCCATTCTGGTGCGGCGATATATCCAATGCGCCAGCCAGTCATAGCGTATGCCTTAGAAACACCATTGACAATGATGGTGCGTTCTTTCATGCCAGGGAACTGTGCAATCGACTGATGAGCACCAATGTAATTGATATGCTCATAGATTTCGTCGGCCAGAATGAATAAGTCGTCATGACGTAGAATCACTTCTGCCAGAGCCTGCAACTCTTTCTGGTTATAGACGCTACCAGTAGGGTTGCTGGGAGAACAGAGGATAATCATGCGAGTCTTGGGAGTGATGGCTGCCTCTAACTGTTCGGCTGTCATCTTGAAGTTCTGATGAAAACCTGCCTCTACGAAAACCGGTTCACCACCAGCCAGTTTCACCATTTGGGGGTAACTTACCCAGTAGGGTGTAGGAATAATCACTTCTTCACCATCGTTTACCAAAGCCATAATGGTGTTGCAGACACTTTGCTTGGCTCCATTAGATACCAGAATCTCACTGGGCAGATAGTGGAGATGATTCTCACGCTCCAATTTTCTGGCTATCGCCTGTCTGAGATCCGGATAGCCTGGCACAGGGGAATATTTTGAATAATTATCGTCAATAGCTCGTTTAGCCGCTTCTTTAATGTGGTCTGGTGTGTTGAAGTCTGGTTCACCTACACTGAGGTTGATGACGTCAATACCTTGAGCTTTCATCTCACTGCTCTTTTGCGACATCGCCAGCGTTGCCGACGGTGCTAGTCTCTGTAGACGATTTGATAACTGTGCCATTTTATTTGGTTACGTTTTGCGAATAAATTGTGTGCAAAAGTAGTTATTTTATTCGTTATAAACGAAGAAATCTAACGTTTTTTATTTATTTCAGATGAAGAATGTGTCCCATACGGTTCTTTTTGGTCTCCAGATATCTGATGTTATACTCGTTAGGAGTGATCTCAATGGGAACATTTTCTACAATTTCCAGACCATATGCCTCCAGTCCTACACGTTTTACGGGGTTGTTGGTCATCAGTCGCATCTTGTGAATGCCCAAATGGCGGAGCATCTGCGCACCACAGCCATAGTCGCGTTCATCGGGTTTAAAACCTAAATGCAAGTTGGCGTCAACGGTATCATAACCTTCTTCCTGTAGTTTGTAGGCGGCAATCTTGTTCATCAGTCCGATGCCTCGTCCTTCCTGTTGCATATAGATAACGACACCTTTCCCCTCCTTCTCAATCATTTGCATGGATTTATGTAACTGTTCGCCACAATCGCAACGTTTGGAACCGAGGATGTCACCTGTCGCACAGGATGAGTGAACACGAACAAGTACTGCCTCGTCTTTTGTCCATTCTCCTTTGATAAGGGCCATATGCTCCAGGCCGGTGGCACTCTGACGGAAGGGGATGAGCTTAAAGTGGCCGTAGTCAGTGGGCATATCTACCTCTTCACCGACTTCGATGAGCGATTCTTTTTGCAGTCGATAGGCAATCATGTCCTTGATGGAAATGACTTTCAGGTTCCATTCCTTGGCAAAAGTGATGAGTTGTGGCAGTCGTGCCATCGTTCCATCCTCATTCATAATCTCCATGAGCGCACCTGCGGGGTAGAGACCAGCCATCTTACACAGGTCAATGGCAGCCTCTGTGTGCCCACTACGGCGCAACACGCCATTGTCTTGGGCATAGAGTGGATTGACGTGGCCTGGTCTGCCGAATGTCTGCGGGGTTGATGCTGGATCTGCCAACGCACGGATAGTGGCTGCGCGATCATGAGCAGAAACACCTGTAGAGCAACCTTCCAGTTTGTCAACGGTTACGGTAAATGGGGTTCCCAGTACAGAGGTGTTCTCTTGTACCTGATGTGGCAGCTCCAGTTCGTCGCAGCGACTGATGGTGATGGGAGCGCAGAGAACGCCTCGCGCGTATTTCAGCATGAAATTGACGTCTTCGGCTGTAATCTTTTCTGCTGCAATGATGAGGTCGCCTTCGTTCTCGCGGTCTTCATCATCTACTACAATGACAAATTTCCCTTCTTTGAAGTCGGCGACAGCCTCTTCGATGGTATTCAGTTTGATTGTTTCCATATTACCTTATTATATATATTGAACTTATTTCTTTTGTTGAAGTAGTTATTTATTCTTCGTCTATGAGTTTCGCGCCTTCCATCTTCACAATCCTATTATAGATATCGTCGTTTGTCTTCAGGATAGCGTGAAGATCTCTATACAGTCTTAAACGGAAGCGTACCATACGGAAATAGAAAAAGACACCTACTGGTATGATGAGACCAGTCGCTACGTTCAGCCATTTCTTTTGGAATGGACGGGTGTGGGCATGAGTGGCAATGATAGGGTAGTCGTTCAACTTGCTCAGGATATACTTGTCTGTTGTGAATCCGAGGTCCTCAACGACCGTTTCCAGCACATTGTTAATCTCCTCTATTTCCTGGTCGTCACCAGCATGGAAGAATACCCTGATGGGATTCGGCCAGTATAGCAACTTGTGCTGTTCGTTGTATCTCCTGATGTTTGTTGTTATCTCGTTCAGCATATCCATGTCTAACTCATAATCAGGAGGAGAGATAATGACTTCCTTCCTGTAGATATGCCGTTTTATTCTCAGTCCAAGCATACGCATGGCAATCTCTTTATAGAGATCAATGTGGAAGACAACAGAATCGTTGGTTGCTTTGTAGGTAAAGAAAGCTGCAACGGGCGCTAGGGCAACGGTAGAGATCAGTTTACCGTACCATACGGTCCATTCGTCTTCTCGTGCCATACGCATTCCAGTATTTTCAAAGATATAATAGATAATAAACACGAGTACGGCAATGATGACAGGAACCCCCAGACCTCCTTTGCGGATGATGGCTCCAAGTGGAGCTCCGATAAAGAAGAAAATAATGCAGAGAAGAGATAATGTTATCTTGTTAATTCCTTCGATTTGATGCCATCGTTCGTTACGTTTCAGCCCGAAGATGTATTCTCCCTTCATGTCCAAATCGAATGATGCAGATTGGGCGTTATTGAAAGCACTCTTGATGGCGTTTTGCTTCTGATCGTTGGAAAGACGGGCAAACACGGAATCGAAGTCGACGGTACTTTTCTCCATCTCCTTGACGACTTTCAACGAATCTGCCTTACTGAGAACGGGCTGTCTCATGATACCCATCTGTGCCTGTTGATAGAAGGCGAGACCTACGCTGTCGTTGAAGACCTTGATAGAGTCTAAGTCGGACATGATTTGCTGAAGACTTTTCGATGTGGCATCATTCCTGACAGCGGCAATGTCTGATACCGTAAATCCGCCATCGAAATCCAGTAGAATGGTTTTATACCAGAATGTCTCTCGACGATAAGGGATGCTGGCGCTGTTACCCATATCTTGTGAACGCATATTCTCAAACCATTCTCCATTGTATAGACTCAACAGAAGATGTTTTTTCTCTGCTGTCGATTGTAGCTTGCCTGAATCAGCCAGTATGATGGCAGCATCCTCGTAGCTGTTTGACATCCTGTAAATCATAATGCCATACAACATACCTGTTTCCAGATCTTTCTTCTGCACATATAGGTTGGTACCAGGTATGCCGTCGTAAAAGATGCCTTCAGGAATCTCCAGCTCAGGACTTTTCTGTCGCATGGCCAGTAGTAATTGGCGGAAAGACTGGTTGGCGTGTGGTCCTACAACATTCTGAAAATAAAAAGAACAGCTTGCAATCAGTATCGCTACCACGATCAATGGACGAAAAGCCTGCATCAGAGAGATGCCAGCAGCCTTGATGGCTGTCAGTTCAGAGCTTTCTCCCAGATTTCCAAAAGCGATGAGTGAAGAGAGGAGGATGGCAAGAGGAAAGGCTTGGGGCATCAGCATAAGTCCCATATACCAGAAAAACTGAGCAAGCACTTCCAACGACAGACCTTTTCCAATCAGTTCGTCGACATACTTCCATAGGAACTGCATCATCAGAACGAACTGACAAATTAAGAAAGTTCCCACAAACAGTAGACCGAACTGCTTGATGATGAAGATATCCAGTTTTTTGATGAGACGGGGCATCATAGGATTCCACTAACCCGATGCAGACGCTCTAAGTTCTTATCCCAAAGATCGTGGAGGTAGTCTATATCGTCTGATTCTGCATAGTCTGTGATGTGCAACGTCAGCAAATCAGTCAACTCGCTTTTTTCTATTCTCATTTCCCAGAAGGTGGTGTCGTCTTCATGATAGTCCCAATGAAGGCGGATATAATGATTCTTGGCAATCTCCTGAATGTGGGCAGTCTTAGTGTCTTGTTCTGTCCAAGGCTCACCCCAGGTAAAAGAAAGAGCCTGGCCATTCTCAACGACATGATCCGCTAGCCATTTTTCTAAGCCAGCTGCGTTGCCGATGAGCCCCCAAACAATATTTCTGCTTTTGGCAGACAGAGGGTATTCAAGGTCTATTCTCTTATTCTCCATATAAATGATGTGTAATAATCTGAATCTTTTTTGATGTTCACGGCACAAAATTACGAAATTTATCCGAAAAGGAAATAAAAATAAAGAAAAATTTTGTGATTTCGAAACTTTGTATTACCTTTGCAGCCGCAAAACAGGTTATGGCGGGATAGCTCAGCTGGTTAGAGCGCATGATTCATAATCATGAGGTCGCCGGTTCAATCCCGGCTCCCGCTACTGAAAGGAAGAGCAACTACGGAAAACGTGGTTGCTTTTTTATTGTCGTACATCTACAAACAAGTGATATGAAGGATTTTAATTTCTATGCCCCCACGCAGGTGGCTTTCGGCAAATCGTCAGAAGAGCGGTTGCCTGAACTAATACGTCAATATGGCGGTACAAAGGTTTTGGTTCATTACGGTGGTCAGAGTGCCCGTAAGTCAGGACTTTTACAGAAAGTTTTCGACCTATTGAATGCTGCCCATCTTCCTTACATAGAGATGGGTGGAGTGGTTCCTAACCCTCTTTTGTCGATGGTTTATCAAGGTATTGAACTTTGTCGTCGTGAGAAGGTGGACTTCATCTTGGCCGTTGGCGGTGGAAGTGTGATTGACTCTTCGAAGGCGATTGCCCTTGGTGTCCCTTATGAGGGTGATGTGTGGGATTTTTGGGAGGGGAAGGCCCAACCGGCTTGTTGTTTGCCTGTAGGTACTATCCTGACCATTCCTGCCGCAGGCAGCGAGATGAGTAACTCTTGTGTGGTGACCAAGGACGAGGGATTGATTAAACGTGGTATTGGCAATAATCTTATCCGTTGTAAGTTTGCTATTATGAATCCTGAAAGAACCTTTACACTGCCTCCTTATCAGACGGCCGCTGGTGTGACGGATATTATGATGCATACGATGGAGCGCTACTTCTGTGGCCATTGGGACATGACACTAACGGACGCGATTGCTGAGGCTCTTCTTCGCACGGTGAAAGAGGCGGTGTTTGAGGTGCTGAAAAATCCTGAAGATTATCGGTATCGTGCGCAGATTATGTGGGCAGGTAGTTTGGCCCATAATGACTTGACGGAATGTGGTCTTGAGAAGGATTTCGCCACTCATCGTCTGGAGCATGAGTTAAGTGCTCTTTTCGGAGTAACACATGGTGCGGGTCTGGCGGCTATGTGGGGCAGTTGGGCTCGTTATGTAATGAAAAATAACGTTCCTCGGTTTGTGCAGTTTGCCGTTAATGTGATGGGCGTGCAGAACGACTTCACAAATCCTGAGCAAACGGCTCTCAAAGGTATTGAGGCGATGGAGCGATTCTATCGTGCCATCGGTATGCCTACGAGCATTCCTGAACTGGTGGGACGTGCTGTTACGGACGAAGAGATTGCCATGATGGTTCAGAAAGCCAGTCGAGGAGGAACGGTGAAACTGGGTGCTATCCAGGTGTTGGATACAGAAGATATGGCCGCCATCTATCGTATGGCACAAGCATAATTTCTTGATTTCACACAAGGAATAAGAATAAAATGAAATTTTATTTCGCAAAAAGAGTGGTGAATTCTACTCTTTTTTGTATCTTTGCCAACCAAAGAAATTATTGTAGAAATAAAATGGCTCAGAAAAAGAAAATCAAAACCGCATTGGTATCAGTTTTTCACAAGGATGGTCTTGATGAACTACTGAAGAAACTGCACGAAGAAGGAGTGAAATTTCTCTCTACAGGAGGCACTCAGAGTTTTATTGAATCGTTAGGCTATGATTGCCAAAAAGTGGAAGATGTGACCACATACCCCTCTATTCTTGGTGGTCGTGTGAAGACCTTACATCCCAAGATATTTGGTGGTATCTTAGGTCGTCGCGACAATGCAGGCGATCAGGAACAGATGCGTCAGTATGACATTCCAGAGATAGACCTGGTGATAGTTGATCTATATCCCTTTGAACAGACCGTAGCCAGTGGGGCCAGTGAGGCAGATATCATTGAGAAAATCGATATTGGCGGTATCTCACTTATCCGTGCTGGGGCCAAGAATTTTAAGGATGTAGTCATCGTTCCCAGCAAGGCAGAGTATCAGTTGCTTTTGGATTTGTTGAAGAAGAAAGGTGCTGAGACCGATATCGAGGACCGTCGAGTGTTTGCTGAGCGTGCCTTTGGAGTGAGCAGCCGTTATGATACTGCCATCCATGAGTGGTTTGAAAAGAATAAATAAACGATCAATAATTAAGCAAAAGATATGGGATTCTTTAGTTTCGTCCAGGAGATAGCAATGGACCTGGGTACAGCCAATACGATTATTATCAGTGATGATAAGATCGTGGTAGATGAGCCTTCTGTGGTTGCACTTGACCGTCGTACTGACAAGATGATTGCAGTAGGTGAGAAGGCTAAGATGATGTATGAGAAGACGCACGACAATATTCGTACTATTCGTCCTTTGCGCGATGGTGTGATTGCCGATTTCTCTGCTTGTGAGCAGATGATGCGCGGTCTGATTAAGATGGTGCATACGGGTAGTCGTCTGTTTTCTCCGTCTCTTCGTATGGTGATTGGTGTTCCTTCGGGCTCTACGGAGGTAGAGTTGCGTGCCGTACGCGATTCAGCTGAGCACGCTGACGGTCGTGATGTCTATCTGATTTTTGAGCCGATGGCTGCTGCTATCGGTATTGGTATTGACGTGGAGGCTCCTGAGGGCAATATGATTGTCGATATCGGTGGTGGTACCACAGAGATAGCTGTGATCTCCTTAGGTGGTATTGTCACAAATACCAGTATCAAAGTGGCTGGTGATGATCTGAACTTGGATATTCAGGAATATATGTCTCGTCAACATAATGTGAAGGTGAGCGAGCGTATGGCTGAGCGCGTAAAGATCCATGTGGGTTCTGCGCTGACAGACTTGGGTGATGAGGCGCCAGAGGATTTTATTGTCAATGGTCCTAACCGTATTACAGCTCTGCCGATGGAAGTACCTGTATGCTATCAGGAGATTGCCCATTGTATTGACAAGACTATTGCACGTATCGAGGCCGCTATATTGGCAGCCTTGGAGAATACTCCCCCTGAGTTGTATGCCGATATTGTGAGAAACGGTATCTACCTGACTGGTGGAGGAGCGCTCCTGCGTGGTCTCGCCAAGCGTCTGACGGATAAGATCAATATTCCTTTCATCGTTGCTGAGGATCCCCTTCGTTGCGTAGCACGTGGCGCAGGCATCGCTTTGAAGAATGTTGATCGTTTCTCGTTCTTGATGCGATAAATCTTAGGAGGCATGCGCAACCTACTGGCTTTCTTAGTCAAATATTACCACTGGTTTGTCTTCGTCTGTTTGGAGATTATTGGTATGACGCTGTTGTTCCAATACAACAGTTATCATGCTAGTGTGTGGTTCTCGTCTGCTAATGCTGTAGCCGGTAAGGTGTATGAGTGGGATGCTGCTGTGCGGTCTTATCTCTCGATGGGACAGGTGAATCGTCAGCTCACCACTCGTATCTTCTATCTGGAGCGGCAGACCCAACAGTTGCGTGAGGCCTATGAACGACTGACAGGCGATACTACTCTACAGGAACGTGAAGGGTGGAATTTCATCCGTCAGTATCAGTTGATACCCACCAAGGTGATATCGAATTCTGTCAGCCACCCCAATAACCTGATGACGATTGATAAGGGTCGTCTGGATGGTGTGAAAAAAAATATGGGTGTTGTGTGTGGAACAGGTATCGTGGGCGTCGTCTATATGGTCTCCGACCATTATTCGGTGGTGATACCCGCTCTTAACCGTCATAGCCAGATCAGTTGTTCTATCCGCAATCGTGGGTATTTTGGCTATTTGAAATGGACAGGTGGTGATGCCAGTATCGCTTATGTAGAGGATATTCCCCGCCATGCGTATTTCAAGCGTGGGGAGTGGGTAGAGACCAATGGCTATTCTTCTATTTTCCCTAAAGGAGTGTTGGTTGGTAAAATTGTGGAAGTGTATAACTCAAAGGACGGTTTGTCCTATCGTCTGAAGGTGCAGCTCTCTACTGACTTTGCCCATCTTAGTGAAGTATGTGTGATCAATGATTCTACGATTGCCGAGCGGTTGAATCTGCTCCAGTCTGCGAAGGATTCCCTGACAATCCATTAATACAAGCGCAAGTATGTCTGTTGATGTCATCAAACGATTCGTATTGTTCTTCATCATGTGCCTCGTTCAGGTGCTGTTGCTCAACCACTTCCATCTGTTAGGGGGGGCCACCCCTTTGTTCTACGTCTATTTTGTGGTGACGTTTCGCAGAGGGTATCCCAGATGGGCGTCGATGCTTTGGAGTTTTGCACTGGGACTGACGATTGATACCTTCTCGAATACCCCTGGACTTGCTACCTCTTCGCTGACGTTGATAGCCTTCCTTCAGCCGTATTTGCTGGAACTGTTCGTGCCTCGCGATGCAGCCGAGGATATGCATTGTTCGCGTAAGGCACTGGGTAGTATGCGCTTCTTCTGGTTGGCAGGTATCATTACGATGATTTATTGCTTCACTTTCTTTACACTTGAGGCCTTCGGCTTTTTTGATTTCTTCCGTTGGCTGATGTGTATCATTGGCAGTTTTGTACTGACGTTACTGCTTGTTTTTGTGGCAGAGGAACTACGTATCAGCGAGAAACTATAGTGGTCAGATGGTGGAGAGAGAGTACGAGTTGGAGAAACGCAAATATGTGATTGCGGGAGTGGCCGTCTTCATCGTGGTCATTTATACCATTCGTCTGTTCTTCCTCCAGATTATGAGTGACGACTATAAGAAGAATGCCGACTCTAATGCGTTTCTCAAGAAGATAGAATACCCCTCGCGTGGTGCCATCACTGATCGGAATGGGAAGCTGATGGTCTATAATCAGCCTTCTTATGACATCATGGTGGTGATGAACGAGATTAAGGACCGTCTGGACACGATAGCCTTTTGTCAGGCACTCCATATCACTCGTGAGGAGTTCGATCGAAGAATGGCTACGATGAAGGACCGTTCTAAGAATCCAGGCTATTCGCGTTTCACCCAACAGTTGTTTATCAGTCAGTTGAGCGACAGGGACTATAGTATCTTCCAGGAACAGATGTATCGTTTTCCTGGTTTCTATGTTCAGCGTCGAAGCATCCGTCAGTATGAGTATCCTTATGCTGCCCATGTGTTGGGTGATGTGGCAGAGGTGTCTACGGCCGATATCGAGGAAGACGATTACTATCAGCCAGGCGACTATATCGGTAAGTTGGGCGTTGAACGGAAGTATGAGAAGCAGTTACGTGGTGAAAAGGGTATGCAGATCCTGTTGCGTGACGCGCATGGTAGGATACAGGGAAGATATAAGAATGGCGCGTTCGACCGTCGTCCTATTCCTGGGAAGAACCTGACGCTGAGTATCGACCTTGAGCTACAGGCGCTGGGAGAACGACTGTTGGAGGGAAAAATTGGCAGTATTGTGGCCATCGAGCCCTCTACGGGCGAGGTGCTGTGTATGGTGTCTGCCCCTTCGTACGATCCCCGTCTGATGGTGGGTCGTCAGCGAAGCAAGAACCATCTGCTCTTGAGTCGTGATGTGTGGAAACCCTTGTTGAACCGTAGTATCATGGGACAGTATCCTCCTGGCAGTACGTTTAAGACTACTCAGGGACTGACCTTCCTGACCGAAGGTATTATCACGCCCCAGACCCAGTATCCCTGCTATCATGGTTTCAGCTTCCGAGGATTGCACGTAGGCTGTCACGGTCATGCTTCGCCGTTGTCCATCGTTCCCGCGCTGAGCACGTCGTGCAACGGTTTCTTCTGTTGGGGACTGTATCACATGATTGGAAAGAAGGAGAAATACGGTTCTGTACAGAAGGCGATGAATACCTGGCGTGACTATATGGTGAGCATGGGGTTCGGCTACCGACTGGGTGTCGACCTGCCTGGTGAGAAACGTGGTCTCATCCCCAATGCGGAGTTCTACGATAAAGCCTATAAAGGTTCGTGGAATGGTCTTACCATCATCAGTATCTCCATCGGTCAGGGTGAGGTGAACGCCACACCGCTCCAGATTGCCAACCTTGCGGCAACGATAGCCAACAGGGGGTATTATTACGTTCCTCACGTTGTACGTAAGGTACAGGGTGAACCCCTGGACAGCATTTATACCGTTCGTCATCAGTCGATGGCCTCCCGTGAAGCCTATGAGTATGTTGTGAAGGGTATGCGTGCTTCTGCTCTGGGCGGCACCTGTCATGCTTTAGGGCGCTACGACTTCGAGGTGTGTGGTAAGACGGGAACGGCTCAGAACCGTGGTCACGACCACTCTGTCTTTATGGGTTTTGCACCGATGGACAAGCCTCAGATTGCCGTTGCCGTTTATGTGGAAAACGGTGGTTGGGGAGCTGATTACGGTGTGCCCATAGGAGGGTTGATTATGGAACAGTATCTACATGGAAAACTCTCTGAGGCTTCTGAGAAGAGGGCCATAGGAGGATAGCGTATGGTACAGCAGACAGGTAAACAAACGAGTGTGTTTCGTTCCATCGACTGGTGGACGATAGGTATCTATCTGGCCCTTCTCGTCTTCGGGTGGGTGAGTGTCTGTGGTGCCAGCTATACGTATGGTGATACCGATATTTTCAGTCTGGATACGCGTTCAGGTATGCAGATAGTGTGGATAGGCACCTCTATCGTCTTGGGAGTGGTGCTACTGCTCTTGGATGACCGTATCTACGACAGTTACTCTTATGTGATCTATGCCCTCCTGTTATTACTGCTTTTCGGTACGATCTTCAATCCTCATAGCATCAAGGGCTCTCACTCCTGGCTGGTGATAGGACCGTTACGTCTCCAACCGGCGGAGTTTGCTAAGTTTGCTACCGCCTTGGCTTTGGCTAAGTTTATGAGCACCTATGGCTACGATATCCACAAGACCAAGGATTTTGTATTCACCTGTTTGATTATCCTCATGCCCATGCTGTTCATCGTCATGCAGCGTGAAACGGGTTCTGCTCTGGTGTATTTATCATTCTTCCTGGTGTTCTATCGCGAGGGAATGCCAGGTTGTATACTCTTTACGGGTGTGGCTGCGGTGATCTACTTTGTGGTGGGTGTCCGTTTTGAGGAGACGATGATCTTCGAGTCGGCGACCTCTTTGGGCAAGTATGTTGTGTTTTTCCTCATCCAGCTCTTCACGGCAGGTATGGTCTTCATCTATTGTCTGAATCATCGTCAGGCGTGGCACATCGTCCTGTATTGCTGTGGCTCGTCGTTGCTCTCCCTGTTTTTCGTCAAGCTACCTTTCAGTATAGTGTGGATACAGGTGATTGCTACGGCTGCGCTTATCCTGTGGCTGTTATGGGAGTATCTCCGTACCCGTCATCTTTCCTATTTCCTGATCGCCATCTTTACCGTAGGTTCTGTGGGTTTCTTCTACTCAGCCGACTATGTGCTCAACGAGGTGATGGAACCCCACCAGCGTGTGCGTATCAATGTGTTGTTGGGTTTGGAGGAGGATCTGAAGGGAGCTGGCTATAATGTTCATCAGAGTGAGATTGCTATCGGCTCTGGCGGTTTGGAGGGAAAAGGTTTCCTGAATGGTACCCAGACCAAGTTGAAATATGTGCCTGAGCAGGATACCGACTTTATCTTCTGTACGGTAGGCGAAGAGGAGGGATTTTTAGGTTCTGCAGGTGTGTTGTTCTTGTTTTTGGCGCTGATCCTCCGCCTGATTCATCTGTCTGAGCGTCAGCCCTATCATTTCTCGCGTGTCTACGGCTATTCTGTGGCGAGCATCTTCCTGTTCCACCTGTTTATCAATGTAGGAATGGTATTAGGACTCACTCCTGTCATTGGTATCCCGTTGCCTTTCTTCAGCTACGGTGGCTCTTCTTTGTGGGGATTTACGCTGTTGCTGTTTATCTTCCTGCGCTTGGACGCCAGTCGACACCTACTCCGCTACTAACTTCAGTCCTACGTCCGTGATACCTGGCAGCGTCTCTCTCTTCATGATATGATAGATGCTCACAGCCAGTGAATCGCCTTCCTTCAGCGCGATTGTCTTCAACGGGAAATGGTATTGATAGTAGCTGATGCCGTCGCCCATTATCTTTCCTTGCTGGTCCATAAACTGACACTCCAGCGTATCGTAGTGGTATTGCATAGAAGGGTAGATAGTCTGTTGTACCAATACCGACATACTCGTGAAGGGGAAGTCCTGTTGCATCCTGACGCCAATCTCCTCCTGATAGTTGCCGCTCGTCTTGATAGGAGCTATCTGGAAATCCACGACGTCTTGTCGCTCCCATCCCTCCGTGCTGATATGCTGGTAGTGGTGATAGACCGTTTTCTGGGTGCAGGCCGTCAGGAGGATGACCATCAGCGCGACGGACAGTACCAGCCTATTTCTTCTCTTGCTGCTGCGCGCCATTCTGGTTCTCTTTGTGATAATTGTCCCTATGTGGCTTTTTCTTCTTCTTTTTCTTCTTGGCACTATCGAAACGGTTGATGTTCTCCTGTGTAGCGAGGTCAATAGGACGGGGATTAGCTTTTCGCTTACCGTCTTCCACCAGCGACAGCGGTTTCTCACCTTTCCTGTTCAGTTCAATCACCTTCTTCGCCTGTTCAGCGGTGATGGTCTCCAGATTGGCCGCGATATTCTTGTCGGTAGAGTAGGTGACGAGTCCTGCCAGGATATCTGCCTTGAAGAAATAGTAGTCGCTATCGGCGGTCTGCAGCACCACCTCTCTGCTGGGCAGTTTCTTTCCGGCCTCCACGTAGTTGTCCACCTCATAGTTCAGACAGCATTTCAGTTTGGCGCACATACCAGCGAGCTTCTGTGGGTTCAGTGAGATGTCCTGGTATCTGGCAGCGCCAGTGTTCACACTGACGAAGTTCTTCATCCATGTGGCGCAGCAGAGCTCTCTGCCACACGGTCCTGTACCGCCGATACGTCCTGCCTCCTGACGGGCACCGATCTGTTTCATCTCGATACGTACGTGGAAGGTGTCTGCCAACACTTTGATGAGCTGACGGAAGTCCACGCGCTCATCGGCGATATAGTAGAAGATGGCTTTGTTGCCGTCGCCCTGATACTCCACGTCACCGATTTTCATGTCGAGCTTCAGGTCTTTGGCGATCTGTCGACTCTCGATCATTGTGGCGTGTTCGCGTGCTTTTGCCTCCTTGAACTTATCCATATCCACCTGTCGGGCGATACGATAGATACGTTTGATGTCGTCTGCCGACTTGAGATTGGCTTTCTTCAGTTGCAGCTTCACCAGTCTGCCTGTCAGCGTCACCACACCGATATCGTGTCCTGGACTGGCTTCTACTGCTACGATATCTCCTTTTTTGAGGGGTAGGTTGTTGACGTTGTGGTAATAGCCCTTACGGGTATGTTTGAACTGCACCTCCACCAGGTCGGTATTCTCCTCGTTGCCTGGCACATCGGCCAGCCAGTCGTAGGTGTTCAACTGTCGGTCCTGTCGTCCTACGGCACAACTACAGAGTCCACGGTCGCACCCTGTCTTGATCATGAGGTCTTTCTTATTTTCCATATATTTGTATCTTTTATTTCTTCTGTATGAGTAGCACAATCATCTTCAGGGCAAAGTCGAAGAACACGATCTTGGCGTTTGCATTCTGTCCGATGTCTCTGATGGTGACATTGGCGAGGTCATAGATGGCGAGGATATTCCCTTCGTTGACGAACCTAGCGAAGTTGCGTGCGAAGTCTTCTTCTTTCTGGGTCATATACACCAGTTCGTCGCGCTGGAAGTTGTACATGAAGTTCTCTCTCATCATCTTGAGGAAGTAGTTCAGGAACCGTTTCTGTTTCTCTCTTCCGTATCCTGCGACGATATCGCTCCATCTCTTCAGGTCTTTGATCTTCCGCTGGTAGGCCAGTCGCATGAGCATGATAAACATCTCCAGGAACTGTTCGTTCTCTCCTCCCGCCTCGATCTCTCTGAGTGCTTTCAGCCAGTTGCCGTTGGCCAGTTTGCTGATGCGTTCTGCAGCCTCCTCACTGATACCTCTTTTCTCGATGAGTGTGGTGCGCACCTGTTCGTTGCCGATCTTCTTGATGTCGATGCGCTGCGTACGGCTACGGATGGTCTCTATCAGTTTGTCGGGCTCTTCGCTCACCATGAGGAAGACGGTCTGTACGGGTGGCTCTTCGATGAGCTTCAGCAGTTTGTTGGCGCATTCGATGTTCATGCGCTCTGGTAGCCAGATGACCGATACCTTATAGCCACCCTGACTCGATTTCAGCGACAGTTTCTTCAGGAGCGCATCACTCTCTCCAGCCGTGATGATGGCTTGCTGGTTCTCTGCCCCGATGGTCTCCATCCACTGGTTCATGTCGAAGTAGGGTCCTCCCTTGAGCAACTCGTGCCACTCTTTGGCAAAGTCGTCGCTCACAGGCTTATGGTCGCTACCCATCGACGGCAGTTTGATAGTAGGGTAGGTGAAGTGCAGGTCGGGGTGCTCCAACTTACGCAGCATCGCCACGTCGTTGTCCTCCCGTTCTCCCAAGAGATAGGAGGCGAAGGCGAGGGCGAGGGCGAGTTTGCCGCAGCCCTCAGGACCGCAAAACAGTAGGGCGTGGGGCAGACGGTCTTCGCTGACCATCTTCACCAGACGGTCGCGCACCTCTTCTTGTCCAATCACCTCACTGAATTTCATTTTTCCTTATTTTTTCCTATATTTCGCTTGTCAGGGTACAAAATTAGTTAAAAAACAGGGAAAATCAAAGTTTTTTCATTCAAAAACACGTATATTTGTAACTTATTAAGAGAAAGATTCTTACCAAACAGATAATTTTTGATGTTTATGAAGAAGATTTTAGTGGCAGAGGACAACGACAGCAACTACTTGCTGATGTCTTACATTTTAAAGAGGAACTATGAGTTGATACGCGCTGAAAACGGTCGTGAGGCTGTCAATATCGTGGAGTCGGAACCTGTCGACCTGGTTCTGATGGATCTGAAGATGCCTGTGATGGATGGCTTGGAAGCCACCCAGTTGATTAAGGCCACCCATCCTCAACTGCCTGTCATCGCCCTGACGGCCAATGCCTTCGAGGCCGATCGCAAGACGGCGCTTGCTGCTGGCTGCGATGATTTTCTTGCTAAGCCCGTCAATTCCGCCGACTGTCTTGCTGCGATAGCCAGACTTTTGGGCGAATGATGAGGTTTTCTGTGAAAGATTTGGCTGTTCGTGAGAAAGTTCGTACCTTTGCAGCGCAAAAAAACAACACCTTATAATAATAGAGTAATAGAGATTGTTTAAATGGACTTGAATTTGTTGACTGCTGTCTCGCCTATAGACGGCAGGTATAGGAGTAAGACTGAACCGTTAGCCGAGTATTTTTCTGAGTATGCGCTCATTCGTTACCGTATCCGTGTAGAGATTGAGTATTTCATCACCTTGTGCGAGCTTCCCCTTCCTCAGTTGGAGGGTTTCGACGTTGCGCTCTTCGAGCGTCTGCGCGATATCTATCGACAGTTTACCCCTGCCGACGCCCAGCGCGTGAAGGAGATTGAGCAGGTGACCAATCACGACGTGAAAGCCGTGGAGTACTACATCAAGGAGCAGTTCGATCAGATCGGTGGTCTTGATGCCTATAAGGAATTCATCCATTTCGGTCTCACCTCTCAGGATATCAACAACACCAGTGTGCCCCTCTCTGTGAAGGAGGCTTTGGAGCAGGTGTATATCCCTTGTGTCGAGGAGCTCATTGAGGTGCTGAACGACGATGCTGAGCAGTGGCGACAGATTCCGATGCTCGCCAAGACGCACGGTCAGCCGGCATCGCCCACCCGTCTGGGTAAGGAGATCATGGTGTTCGTCTATCGTCTGCAGGAGCAGCTCAATGCTCTGAAGGATATCCCCCTGACGGCTAAGTTTGGTGGGGCCACAGGCAACTACAACGCCCATCATGTGGCCTATCCCCAGTACGACTGGAAGGACTTTGGCGACCGTTTCGTCAGTGAGAAGCTCGGCTTGGAGCGCGAGCAGTACACCACCCAGATTTCCAACTACGACTGGTTGGGTGCGCTGTTTGATGCGATGCGCCGTATCAACACGATTATCGTCGACCTCGACCGCGATATCTGGATGTATATCTCGATGGAGTATTTCAAGCAGAAGATCAAGGCCGGTGAGGTAGGGTCGAGTGCGATGCCCCACAAGGTGAACCCCATCGATTTCGAGAACTCCGAGGGCAATATGGGTATGGCGAACGCCATCCTGCAGTTCCTCGCACAGAAATTGCCTGTGAGCCGTTTGCAGCGCGACCTCACCGACTCCACCGTCCTTCGTAACGTAGGTGTACCGATGGGTCATGCACTCATCGCCATCCAGAGCACACTGAAAGGTCTGCGTAAGCTCATCCTCAACGAGCAGAAGTTGCACGACGACCTAGAGAATACCTGGGCTGTGGTGGCTGAGGCCATCCAGACCATCCTGCGCCGTGAGGCGTATCCTCATCCCTATGAGGCACTGAAGGCGCTCACGCGCACCAATCAACAGATTACAGAACAAACAATTCATGAATTTATCCAGACGTTAGATGTCAGCGAAGCCGTGAAGGCCGAGCTCATGGCCATTACACCATGGAACTACACTGGAATGTAAACCTAATAAACGTAACAACAATGGAATTTGAAAACGAGAAAAAACAAGAGCAGTCTGCCGAAAGCCGTGAGGGTTTTCAGCAGGGTCAGGAAAATTTCCAGAAAGAGATGAAATCAGGACGTTCACCCCGTCCACGTATCCAACGTCCCGTCAGTCAGGAGCGTCCGTCGTTCGGACCGTCGCGTCCTGCCTACAACCAGGATCGTCCCCGCTATCGTCAGTCGCACGACGAGGAGGGCTTCCGTCCTGAGGGTTTTGGTGAGGCGCTGCAGAGCAGCGATCGTGAGCAGGGTTATCGTCCGCGTAACAATCATAGTTATGGTGGTGGCTTCAATAAGCCCTATCATAAACCCAGTCAGAGGAGCTATTCCAACAACGAAGGCGGCTATCAGCAGCGCGAGGGTGGTTACCAGCCTCGTCAGCAGCGTCCTTCCTATGGTGCTCCCCGTCCCCGTTTCGGCAATAGCGAGGGTGGTTATCAGCAGCGCGAGGGTGGCTATCAGCCTCGTCAGCAGCGTCCTTCCTATGGTGCTCCCCGTCCCCGTTTCAACAACAACGAAGGCGGCTACGGCCAGCAGCGTCCTTACGGACAGCGTGGCGGCTATCAGCCTCGTCAGGGCGGTTTCCGTCCTCGCACGAAGGACTATGACCCCAATGCCAAGTACAGCGCAAAGAAACGTATCGAGTATAAGGAGATCAACTACGATCCCGATGAGCCCGTTCGTCTGAACCGTTTCCTCGCCAACTCAGGTATCTGTAGCCGTAGAGAGGCCGACAGCTTCATCGAGGCAGGTGTGGTAACCGTCAATGGCGAGGTAGTGACCGAGTTGGGTACGAAGGTGCTGCGTACGGACGATGTACGTTTCCACGACCAGCCTGTCACCCTGGAGAAGAAGGTATATGTGTTGCTCAACAAACCCAAGGACTATGTCACCACGAGCGACGACCCACAGCAGCGTCGTACGGTGATGGATCTCGTCAAGGGGGCTTGTCCTGAGCGTATCTATCCCGTTGGTCGTCTGGACCGCAACACCACTGGTGTGCTCCTGTTGACCAACGATGGCGACTTGGCCAGCAAGCTCACCCATCCGAAGTACCTCAAGAAGAAGATCTATCATGTACACCTCGACAAGGCGGTGACGGCTCACGATATGCAGCAGATTGCTGAGGGACTGAACCTCGAGGACGGTGAGATCAAGGCCGACGAGGTACAGTATGTCGACCCAGCCGACAAGAAGCAGGTGGGCATCGAGATCCACAGCGGTCGCAATCGTATCGTGCGTCGTATCTTCGAGTCACTGGGCTATCGTGTACTGAAACTCGACCGTGTGCTCTTTGCCGGTCTGACCAAGAAAAACCTGCGTCGCGGCGACTGGCGCTACCTCACGGAGGAGGAAGTCGACCGTCTGCGTATGGGAGCTTATGAGTAAAGGTAAAAAGGTAAAAAAGTAAAAAGGTAAAAAAGTGAAAAGAACAAAGATAATTGATGTGCTGCAGAGCACAGAATACGGCAAGGACGTCTGCGTGAAGGGATGGGTGCGTACGCATCGCTCCTCGAAGGCCGTCGACTTCATTGCCCTCAACGACGGTTCTACCATTAAGAATGTGCAGATCGTCGTCGACCCCACACAGTTTGATGAGCAGGTACTGAAGGACATCACCACAGGTGCCTGTATCTGTGCCGAGGGAACCTTGGTAGAGAGCCAGGGTGCCGGTCAGTCGTCAGAGATTCAGGCCACCCGTTTGGAGGTCTATGGTCTCTGCGGCAACGACTACCCCATGCAGAAGAAGGGACAGTCGTTCGAGGTGATGCGTAAGAACGCCCATATGCGTCTGCGTACCAATACCTTTGGTGCTGTGATGCGTATCCGTCACAATATGGCGATGGCCATCCACACCTATTTCCACGAGCATGGATTCTTCTATTTCCACACCCCACTGATCACAGCCAGCGACTGCGAGGGAGCAGGTAATATGTTCCAGGTGACCACCAAGAATCTCTATGACCTGAAGAAGGACGAGCAGGGAAAGATTATCTACGACGATGACTTCTTCGGCGAGCAGACCTCGCTGACTGTCTCTGGACAGCTGGAGGGTGAGTTGGGTGCCACCGCCTTAGGCGCCATCTACACCTTCGGTCCTACGTTCCGTGCGGAGAACAGTAACACCCCTCGCCACCTGGCAGAGTTCTGGATGGTAGAGCCCGAGGTGGCATTCCTCGATCAGGAAGAGCTGATGGACCTCGAGGAGGACTTCATCAAATACTGCGTGCGCTGGGCACTCGACCACTGTAAGGACGATTTGCAGTTCCTCAATCAGATGATCGACAAGACGCTCATCGAGCGCCTCGAGGGTGTGCTCAAGGACAGTTTCGTGCGCCTGCCGTATACCGAGGGTATCCATATCCTGCAGGAGGCCATCAAGAACGGAAAGAAGTTCGAGTTCCCCTGCAACTGGGGCGACGACCTCGCCAGCGAGCATGAGCGCTACTTGGTGGAGGAGCACTTCAAGAAGCCTGTCATCATGACCGACTATCCCCGTGCTTTCAAGTCGTTCTATATGAAACAGAACCAGGACACTGCCGATGGTGGCTCAGTTGGTTATCAGGGTGCTGTTGCCCCTGGTCCTACGATGCAGGGCACCGACGTGCTGTTCCCGCAGATAGGTGAGATCATCGGCGGTTCTGTGCGCGAGGAGAGCTACGACAAACTGATGGGCGAGATCCGCCGTCGTGAGATGGACCAGACCCACCTGTGGTGGTATATCGACACCCGTCGCTGGGGCTCCTGTCCTCATGCCGGTTTCGGTCTCGGTTTCGAGCGTCTCATCCTGTTTGTCACAGGTATGCAGAATATCCGCGACGTGATTCCTTTCCCACGTACACCCAAGTCGGCTGAGTTCTAATCAGTAAGACAAACCGTCAGGGACATGAAGTGAACTCAGAAAGTTGGACACAACTTAAAGGTTCACTTCATTCTTATGTTATACATTCAGGAACCTCACCTTCCTTCGGTTATTACTGGGCCTGACAGCGAAGTGTACCCAGTACTTGCTTCCCGACTTCTCCATCAACACCTTGTTGCGTTGATCCTTGCACACGTATAACAGAGGGACGGTCCGGAGGTGTATTATTCATCATACAAATCGAAGTCGCCGTAGTATTGGCGGGCCTCGGCATTAATCTGGTTACCTGGGGTTGCGTTAGGGTCAACTCCTACCGGACTGCCGGCCAGCATCGTCATGGGGCGTATGCTAAACAACTGCACGTGGGGGGTTATATATTGCTTCTTCATTTTTATCAAGAATTTGAGAATTATAGAAATGTTATTTAATCACGAGCTTGCTCAGTTCTTCTCTCACTTAATCACGACCTTGCTCAGTTCTTCTCTCACTTAATCACGACCTTGCGACCATTGTTGATGTAGAGACCTTTTGGTAATTTACCATTTGACAATTTACCATTTACAATTAGGCGGCCCTGCAAGTCGTAGAATTTCTCATTCTCTCCATTTCTCCATTTCTCCATTTCAGAGATGCTCGTTGCATCGTCGTCCCAGCTGAGCGTAATGCCTCGAGCCGACACCGGTTCAGGATCAATCTGGCTCGTCAGTATCTGCAGGTACGCCCTGTTGGCAGGCATCTTCACGTCGTCGTCGCTCGCTTCAATCTTGATGAACGTTCCGCCCGACATCATGAAGTTGGTGTAGTCACCGTCTATTGGGTCCACGTGCGTTGCCTCCGTCACGGCTACCAGTGCGTTGCCCTCCACCGTAGCTGCATCGCTGTTTGTTCTCGTCAGCGTATAGGTCTCGCCAGGTGTACCTTTCAGCAGCACGCCCGTATTGGCAGGCACCACACCATCGATGTCCACTACGCCGATGGTGCCGTTCGCGCTGTTATACGTCTTGCAGTAGTGCGCCGTCAGTCCGTCAGGCACGGTAAACTTCGCCTTGGCACTGAATGTTCCGATACCGGAAGCAGGCACGGTGTATGCCTTCGTTGCAAACAGTTTCAGCATTGGCTGATTAGTCACAGGGTCTTGCACCCATATTTCCTCAGCGCGGCCATTCTGCAGGGCCGTGGCGATAGTGCCGTCGGCCAGTTCTTCGTCGGTAGCATGTGTACCTTGTACTTCGCCGCAGCTGTATCTATAAAACGCATTTTCAATATTGCGAATCCCATTTAACACAGGTCGAATAAATGTGCCCGACTGATAGCCATTACCACCGCTCCATGTGCCAATGCTCAAACCACGCCGTATAGTTACGGAACTCTTTGACGATGCAACGTGCGACATGAAGCTGCCGCAATAACTGGAATATAAAATTGCGCCCGAGAACAGGCAATCCTCTATTACAATCGTGCAATTCTCAGTAGGATCGCAATAACTGCAAATACCACCTATGGTGCCGTAGCTACCACCTGCATTTTGTGTTCTGATTTGTGCCGATACCCAGCATTTCTTGATTGTCAAGTTACCAGCTATGGAGCATACAACGCCGCCAGCAGCACATCCAGTTGTATAAATTGTACCATTTACATGTAAATTCTCTATGGTCTGTGTACTTCCTGCAACATATCGGAATGGAGCGATAGTGCTTTCCGATGTATTATAAGCTACTTTCAGCGTGTGTCCCTGCCCGTCGAAAGAGCCCTGATAAGGTACGCTTGACGTCCCCACCATCGTCTGGTCATTGCCGAGATCAATATCAGTCATCATCTTGGCATTGGCAGCAGGATTAGTGCCGCTGTTGACGATAGCAGCAAAGTCTTTCCAGTCTTGAGCTGAGCTGAGGAGGTAATTACCTTCACCGTCTTTCTCCAAAGAACTTCTGACAAGGCGGACGGGACGACCACCGTATCGCATTTCGTTGAACTGCGGATCAAGGTCGTTATAATAGAAGTTGAGATAGTAAGCATTGTCTGTTGAGGAAGGCGTGGAAGACCAGTAAAAACCACCCCCGTCGGTATATTTTATATTTGAATCCACCCCATGACGATAAGCCGCCGCAGGCAAAAAGACAGCACCAGCGGATTCCATTACAGCCCACTGCTCCGCCGTATAGGTGTTGTGAGTGTAATTATCATTTTTATCATTATGATAATAACTACCTAGATTTGCCAAGCCTAATGTCGTACTGGCAGTAAAAGAAGCACCTTCCGGAGTAGTCCAATTGTCAGGAAGAATAATGAGACCGTTCTTATCATTCACTCTACCAAAACCAAAGAGCGTGGCGGCATTCTCACGAGAATAGAACAAATATACCCACTCGTCTTTGGTCAGTGTGCGCCAGCCGGAGTTTTCTGTGTTGCCGCCATTGGTGATGGCATTTGTGCCCCAGTCGGTGAAGGTGCCATAGTCACCATTATTATCACTTACCTTGTTAGGCGCATCGCCTGTACCCCAGCCAAAAAGGTCGCGGTGGTCGTTATACTGCGAAGTGCTGAAACAATCCCACTGATTCTCGGCAAACTGCCATGTGCCAACATATTGCAGGTTGCCCTGCGAGAACACAACTTTTTCGCCGCTGGCATTGATTGTAAAACGCCCGGACAAAGCACCAGGTATTGAACTGGCCCACGTCCCCGTGCAGCAGCAAAGCAGGGCGATCATTGAAATGAGTAGTCGTTTAGCTCTATTCATAATGATATTGTTTTTATTATTGAAAACACCGATTATATGCTATAACTACTGCAAATGTACGGAGAAAAAGCCAAACACCACTGCCATATACGGAAAATCGACTGCCAAAGCAGATTTTGGCAGTCGATAATATGGATAATCGTGAATTTTAGTCCTGTTGTGTCATCATCCACTCGCGGGTGGTCATGCCCGTGACAGTCTTGAAGATACGGAAAAATGAACGTTCGCTGGCAAATCCCGCTTTGCTATAAACCTCAGATATCTGCATATCTGGATGTTGGCGGAGCAGTTGTTTGGCATAATTGATGCGATAGTTGTTGATATACTGACTGAACGTCAAATTCTGGCAACCCTTGATGCTGTCGGTGATATATCGGGTGTTGGTAGCCAATTCGCTAGCGATATCCGACGGTTTTAATTCGCAGTTACGAAACAACTGCCGTTCTTCCATCAGCTTGTTGATGCGAGCCATGAGCTGATTGTTAGGCCCAGGTTCCTTAGTCGAACTGTCAATAATGTCGATCTCGGGTAAATCTTCGTGTCGTCTTTTTCTTATATGGTAATAAGTGAATGCTACTGAAAACAGAAGGATGAATATGATACCACTCAAAAGGTAAAGTGATAAGCCGCCAGATGCTGCCATAATGCTATCCTCTTCCTTCAGATAGATGAGCCAGGAAGAAGCTACGGGCTGGAAGTTGTCCGTATGGAAACCCGTCTGTTCGCTGCCACCTACGAAGGCGAGATTACCGTCAGCCGTCAGTACTGGCATGCCGAAACCACAGTCGGGCAGAGGATCGGTATAGTAGAGTGAGAGTGGTGCCGGACGTATGGCATAATCTATACAGACCACGTAGAGACGCTTGTCCTTGTCTTTTCCGTAGAGGTACGCTTTCTGTGATTGGCGGTCGGCAATAATCGGTGTAAAATAGTAAATGGGACCTGCTATCGCCGTAGTCATTGGTATGGGCGTGGTAGTTGGCAGGAGGGAGAAAACGGTATCCTTTACCAGCATAACGGCTATTTGCCCAGGTGATTTTCCTTCCTGTTCCTTATCTGCCGACAATCGATCGAAGTCTGAAACGGTCATCAGGTAAGAATAGTTGCCTTGCGACTCATCACCGATAAAGCAACACTGAGAATGACCGGTGGATAACTCTGCGATAGGCTTCCACTTTTTAAGGAGCGGTACTGTAAACGGCTTGCCATGGAGACGATCTATGACGATGCTGTCGACTTTGTTGCATCGAACATCCTTGTCATTCACAATAAGGACATCGCCATCAGAGGTTCGAAACAGGTAGGGGACTACCCTCCCTACTGTCACATCTTTGACTTTCGTGAAAAATTTCTTTCCGTCGAACATCTCGATGCAGTCATCGGCATACCAGTTGCCGGTAATCATCACGCGACCGCTGTCCAGTTCTATAGCACTGCCTAAAGTCCGCTTTTGGGCCATACAACCAAAGCCTGTAAAACGATGAGTCACGGGGTCGTACATCTCTGCTTCGTAAGTCTGTCCCGAGCCGAGATTGTCCTTGCAGCCTCCTGTCAAAAGCACCTGTCCCGACTTTAGTACGACCGAAATGCCGTAGTCATGAGCATAGGTTGTAGGGATTTGGTGCCACTCTCCATCGCTCAGGTATTCCGCTGTGGCAGTAGGCGTAAAGCCTGATGTGTGTCCGCCCACTACTGTTATTTCTCCATTTATGCAAAAAATGGAATGTCCGCAACGGGCTATATTCAGGTTAGGCAGTCGGTCAACCTTCACTTTAACAGGTTGTACTGTGCCTATATGGGATCCTGCCTGTATAGCAGTGGATACCAATGCTAAGAATACAGATACAATAACGATCTTTTTCATTCGTTTGTAAAAATACGAAACATTTTTTTGAATCTCCAAACTTTTTCAATATTCGCACAGAGGGACAGACCCCATGTGTCTAGGCTCGTGTACTGCTCTATAGTCATATCCTTTAGCTTTTCCAAAGGAAATCTCTCTATAAATTCTTGATTTAATTTATGATGTTCCTTGTAATCCATATAGCTTTGTTTTTAGTTATTGTTTCTATTGGTTCATTTACGCTGCGCCACCATAATGCTGGCTGACATAGTTATATACTGCATCTCGATATTGCGTGATGCTTTCCTCACTATAACTTTCAGGGAGTTCCTGCCAAAGGATGTCACGAATCGTGATGATGATGGCTGCTTTTGTCTCTTGCTTGTCAAATGGATGATCCATTGTTGCCAATAGAGCCTTTATCTTCTCAAGCAGTTCTTTGGCAACAGTCTTCAACTTCTTGATATCGTCTTTTGAAAGGTCATCTTTCATTAATACATCATACATTGAAAGTTGTTCATCGTTGTCGAAGCCCTCGCGTACAAAACGTTTTTCCTCTTCTGTCAGCTCATTCGACAACTTCATCAGTTCTTCGAAAGTCTTTTCAATAGTGGCACGATTCTGCTCCTGATTATAGTCGTGGATGATCTGTTGGTACTTCTCATAGAAGTTGATACGTGATGGATTCTTGGCCAACATCTGGGCGATGCGTTCTTGGAGCAATTCCTGTATATCCTTTAATATCAGATTCTTCTCACGACTCTTGGCAAACTCACGCCTGAGCAGTTCAAAGTTTATGGCACTGATGTCGAAACGACGGCTTGGCCCATCTTCTGCAACCATTGTCGGTTGAATGTCCAAGTGGTCGTTCACAATCCTGTTGATTGCCACACTCAGGTCTGTGATATCAGCATGCTGGCGTTTCTTCTGCAATTCCTTGAAGATGGCCTCGATGGCATCTTTCTGCTGTTTCATCTCCTGTGTAATGTCTTCACGGTCGAGATACTTCCATAGTTTCAGAAGCGTGGTGGTAAAGGTACAGAAGGTCTTGCGTATCTCTGCTGTTTCGCACATACCATTGGCAGCCTGCACCAAATAATGCAATTTCATAAAGCTCTCTGCTCGAATCAGGATATTCAGTTCGAAGTCATGTTCTTTCAGGAAACTTGTGGTTGAAGCAATGGTTTTAAGTACCTCCTCAATGAGTTTTTCCTTATCCACAGTAGGGTCATTGCCATCATGACCTTCTGGATTGGCGGTATAGTCAGCCAGTGCCTGTCGCAAGGCTTTCACGATACCTATGTAATCAATAATCAAGCCATTTGTCTTACCTTCTGCCACACGATTAGCACGGGCTATGGTTTGCATGAGTGTATGTGCTTTCATGGGCTTGTCGATGTAAAGACATGAGAGTGTCTTCACGTCGAAACCAGTCAGCCACATGGCACAGACAAAAACCACACGCAACTTGGAGTCTGCATCCTTGAACTGTTTGTCCAATTCCTCCTTCTCCATACGCTCACGATGAGGCTTGATATCCAAATCCCACTTCTGGAAAGTCTGTATCTCGTTCTGTTCCTGCGATACCACTACAGCCATATCCGTTTCCTTCATCCACGCCAGTTTGCGCTTCATCTCCTGCACTTCCTGCTGTGAGTCGCATTTCTCTATAGCTTGTTCCAATAGTTTGATTTCCCTCTGCCAGTACTCTTGCACATAGTTATACATGCGGACACATGTCACCTTATTGTAACTGACGAACATAGCTTTACCAGAAGTCCATAAATCACTATAATGACGGACAAAGTCCTGAGCCACTAAGCGCAGTCGCTTCTTGGCTGTCAGCAGATGTACTTCCTTGGCAAACTCACGTTCCAGTTTGGCCAATTGTGAGGCATCAAGATCACCTGCCTGTTCCAATGCTGCAGCTATCTCTTCGTTGATTTCCGGATTCTTCAGTTCCTGGAGTTTCTCACCACGATTCTCATAATAGAGAGGTACTGTGGCCTTATCCTCCACAGCCCGTTTGAAATCGTAGATACTGACATAGCCACCAAAGGTACGGGCAGTGATATTATCGTTCGAGAGCAACGGTGTACCAGTGAAGCCGATACGATGGGCTGTTGGTAGCATGTGCATCAGGTTATCTGCAAAGATACCGTTCTGAGTACGATGTGCCTCGTCGCTCATCACAATGATGTCGTGGTCAGGATAGATAGGCTCTGCATTAGCATCATTGAACTTCTGAATCAGTGAGAAAATGAATGAGGGATTGCCTTTTAACTTCGACTTCAAGTCCTCGCCACTGCTGGCTATGAATTTCTTAGCTTTCACATTACCCAGCAGTCCACAGTTCTCAAACGTATCACTGATTTGCTTGTTCAGTTCGTCACGATCGGTCAGCACTAAGAATGTTGGCGAACCCTCAAACTTACGACGTATCTTCTGCGCCAAGAACAGCATTGAATAACTCTTACCACTTCCTTGTGTATGCCAGAACACGCCCAGTTTACCATTCAGATACTGACGGTTACGATACATCTCTACAGCCTGGTTCACACCCATATACTGGTGGTTGCGAGCCATAATCTTTGCCGTTCGTCCTCCGCTATGATCGTATAAGATGAAGTTCTCTAACAGGTCAAGAAAGTTTTCCTTCTTACAGATACCTCTCAGCATCGTTGGAAGTTCTATGCTACCAGCATCTTCCTCAGTCAGTCGTTTCCACTCATGGAAGAACTCCCACTTCGAGTCAATGGTTCCCACTCGTGCCTCCAGTCCGTTACTGAACATGATGAAGGCATTGTGATAGAACAATTGTGGAATGGTATCGAGATAGTCGCGATAGTTCTTGTTGAAGGCATCCACCACCTCTACATTGTGGTTCTTCAGTTCCATGAACAGCAAAGGAATACCATTCACGAAGCCCACAATATCTGCCCTGCGACGATACAAGGCACCATGCACCTGCAACTCTCTGACGCAAAGGAACTCATTTTTGTCTGGCGATGCAAAGTCTATCACCTTGGCGCGTACCTCTTCCGTCTCGCCATTAGGCTTAACACGAGTTACAGGTATTCCATCACGAATCAACTGATACTTCTGTTCGTTAATCTGCATCAGCGTCTGCGAGCTCATGTGCTCTGTCATACGCTCCAGGCACTCCTGCAACTGCTTATCTGTCAGCCAAGGATTCAAGCGTTTTAGGGCTTGACATAGATGTCGAGTCAGAAGAACCTCGTGGTAGTTCGTGCGTCCCAACGTACCATTCACGCCCAGCGTTTCTTGGTCGAAAGCATAGATACTCTTCCATCCTAACTCCTTTTCTAAGAAGTCAGCCGTACTTTCCTGTACCAGTTTATCTTCGCTATAGTCCTTTGCCATGATTCAACTATTTATTATACACGATATGATACCTATGCATATTGCCACAAAAACAGATACGATAGCAATGATAATAGCTATCTTTGATAACCTTCTGCTTTCTTGTGCTTCCAGTAGATTAGCAGCAAGAACATGATAGGTCTGCTTCTTATATTCTTCCATTCCCTTTTCAGTAAGATATATTACCGTTTGGCCTATATCGGGAAGATATTCAATTTTTATAAGGCCAATGAACTCCATATCCACCAGCCACTTATCCACCAATCTTTCAGGCTCTTTTATTTCCTTTAGCAATTCTGTCTTATGAATGCTCTTTCTAATATATCCTTCGTTGATCCTTTTAGCATCTGTACATAATAAGAACTCTTTCAAGCGATTCAGAGTCCAGGCAAAGAACAGGTATTTCGAAGCGTTCTCTTCGATTATCTCTTTTCTGCTTGTTTTTATGTCATATATCCTATAAGGTCTACCCATATATTTTATGCTTTTATTTCGCCACTCATCAGTTTAGGAAGCAAACGGTCACGCAATCCCCTCAAACTTCTTCATTAATTCATCATTTGCCATGACGATGTCTATATCTCCTATTCTTATAGGGCTAACATTTTGTTGTGCTGCGCCATTCGCTAAATTACAAATAGTAATGAACATTTCATGACTCCTAAATAGACTGTAGGTATATGCTGGATAATCGGACTTTAATTTCGCTACTCGTTGATTAAGCAAATAATTCTCTCCAATTACCATACATACACGTCCTACATTGCCAGTTAAAGATAAAAGAATATCTCCATCTTTTAAGAAACAATGATTTGGCATCTTTTCAGGAACAGTTCTAACAGTACTAACATTTTCACCTTCAAAGACGCCATCCTTTACATTCTTTATTGTCACAATTTTATAAGGGCATCCATCCTCAAAAGTACTACTTTTAAAAGCATAGCCACTTTGAAGTTCAACAACGTCCTTTATCTTTTTCTTCTCCCATCCCTCTGGCACGCCATCGACAATCTTTGTATTTTCGCGACCAGGGAAGTGGAGATCAACGAACCATTCTTTATAGAGTCGCTGTGCTGCTTCCTCCAATAGCTTTATCTGCTTCTGATAGTTCTCTATCAATGAGTCGTAGCGAAAGAGAATATTAGCAATGTGGTGCTGAGTGGAAATATCTGGCAATAGACCATCTATTGATCCAATTAAGGCGGGCGTAACATGCGGAATTGCCGCTCCTTTCTGAGTATTATGTAGCTCTCTTTGTTTGCTTTTTAAAATATAATAGAGGAATTCAAAAATAACATCATCCTTTGGTTCAATCAGAAAACCATCTGTAACAAATATCGGTTCATTCCAAAATGAAACATATCCAGCTGATGCACCACTTCTTGAAATAACAATGGCTTTCCCTGTATGATTGAATTTATTGATGTAATAAGCGGGGACCTTTCCGCCAAGTATAACAGGATAAATACCTTCCTTTGCTTCTTTTTTAGTGATGTATTCACCCTTTTTTACCTGAAGGATCTCTCCTAACTTAACTTTCTTCCACTCACTCATGCTTCGCCCTCCTGTTGTTTTGGATTCCTAAGTTCATTCTCAATATCCTCAATAGAAGGTAATGCACTCTTAAAGTCTGCTGTCAAGCTGTCGAAGATATCAACGGAAGAGACCCCGATGGGAGAATCTACCCCTTGTAGAGTATATTCAGCCACAACATCATTTTTGTCTTTACAGATGAGAAGACCGATGGTGGGATTGTCGTGCTCGGTGCACATCAGCTTGTTGACAGCTGTGACATAGAAATTCAGTTGTCCAATATGCTCTGGCTTGAAAGCTGTCGCTTTTAGTTCTATCACAACATAGCAATGTAGGCGCACATGATAGAATAGCTGGTCAATGTAGAAATCCTCATTGCCAACACGGAGGTGCACTTGGTGCCCATAATAAGTGAAGCCCTTGCCCAGTTCCAGTAGATACTTGGAAATGTGAGAATCGAGATGTTCCTCCAATTCGCGCTCCTGCATCTCCTGACGTACGCCCATGATATCAATGATATAAGGGTCTTTCGTTATCTGCTGTGCAAGGTCGCTCTGCGGTGTTGGGAGTGTCCGTTTGAAATTACTAATTGCCTTTCCCTGTCGTTCGTAGAGATTGCTGTCTATCTGCCAGTCAAGTACAGTGCGGCTCCAATTGTTTTCTAGAGTCTGCTGGATGTAGAATAAAGCCATATTCATATCCTTACATCGCTGCATAATAAGAATATGGTGCCCCCATGGAATCGAGAAGAAAGATTGCGGCACAGCTTGTGCCGTATTTGATGAACCTTCCATTTGCGGCACAGGGTGTGTCGTATTTAGGAATACATCTTTATATGTAATATACCATTTGCGAATTCTTTCTATGTTACGCAAAGAGAAACCATTCATTTCAGGGAACTCTGCTGACAAATCTTGACTGAGTTGCTTCAGGAAACCATCGCCCCATTTGGCATTCTTTTGCTTCTCTACAATGTCGCTACCCAGCTGCCAGTAGAGTTGCAATAGTTCGGTATTGACTTTAACGGCTGCCTTTATCTGACTTTGGCGTATGCGTACCTTCAGTTCGCCAATCCACGCAACATAATCATTGTTAACCTGTATCAGATTGCTCATTTCAGTTCCTCCCACGCTTTTTGTATCTCTTCCATAAGCACGTTGGCCTCTTGGTTCAACTTTGCCAGTTCTGCATGAATCTCGTTCATGCGCTCATGGAAATCGACGCCATCGTCTTCCTGCTCAGCTACGCCAACGGAGTAGTTCTTCTCTGCTATCTCCTGAATAGTGGCTACCTTGCAGAGGCCCAGTACATCCTGGTACTCGCCATCCTCACCAAACTTCGATACGAGCCAGTCACGCTGACGGGCTGTTTCAAGTGTTTCTTCGATGTCTGCAATGAGCGCATTCTGCTCAGCCTCGATACGCTTCTTGTCTTTACGTGGAGCATCGGCAATGAGTTGTTTGGCCTTTGCCTTTTGCTTTTGAAGAGCATCTTCTAGAGTGACTACAGTCTTTCCGTTCAGTGCTTTATCGTAATCTGCAATCAGACCTTGGTACTTATCCTTTTCGCCACGATACAGATGTACGATGGCTTGCAGGTTACGAAGTTGCCACTCCGTCCATTCGTTGAGCGTACGGTCAACAACGGTAAAGTAGTTGCGAGCATCGATAAAGAGCACCTTATCACGGATGTCTGCGTTCTTATTGCGGTCGAAGAACCACAACGAACAGGGTAGCGAGAGTGTGTAGAAGAAGTTGTTGCCCACGCTCACCATCACATCTACATCGCCTGTATTGACAAGCTTTTCACGAATGTCACGATCTTTATTGGCACTGTCTGTTGCAGAGCTGGCCATAACGAAACCTGCACGTCCATGATCGTTCAGGTAGGCATAGAAATAACTGATCCAAAGATAGTTGGCATTGCCAATCTCCTTGGTCTTGGCATTGACGCCTGGCAGACCAAAGGGCAGACGACCTGCAGCAGATGTAGATTCTGCCTTTACCTTATCCACATTGAAAGGCGGATTAGCCATCACATAGTCGCACTTCCCAACCAGATTGTGGGCATCGTGGTAGAATGAGTTGGCTTCATCGCCAGAAACGATTTTTCCATTCAGGCCATGCACAGCCATATTCATCAGACAGAGCTGGGCATTATATTCCACCTTCTCCTGTCCGAAGAAGGTCATATTTGTATTGGCATTGTAGCCTGAAGCGTTTACGAAGTCACCTGTCTGCACGAACATACCACCACTACCACAGGCAGGATCAAGCATCACTCCCTGTTTGGGTTCCAACACATTCACCAGCATTTTTACCAACGACTTTGGCGTGAAGAAAACGCCATCATCACTGGCTACTGCCTTAGCGAATTTGGAGAGGAAATATTCATAGATACGTCCAATGACATCACCGCCAACCTCATCAATGGTCTTGTTGTTGAAGATGCGCAAGAGTTCACGAAGCAAATCGTCAGCAAAACTGGTATAGGTCTTGGGGAGTACGCCTGTGAGTTGTTCGCTCTGGTCTTCCACCAATTGCATGGCATTATTCACAGCCTCACCCAAGGAATTGATATCATGTCCATCCTTTCCCTTTAAACCTGCAGCGATGATGTTATCCGGCAGATTAACCAGATAGTCAAATTGTGCTTCCCTGGGAAGATAGAGTGCACTCTTGGCTGCAAAGTCGCTGGGTTCTACAGGCATCACCCTGCCTCCGCGCATGGGGCGACTCTGCAATATCTCTGCCTCCACCATCTTGTATCGGCTATAAGCATAACGCAGGAATAGCAGGGCCAGCACTGGCATACAATACTGGGTACTGGTCAGTTTACTTCCTTGTCGTAGCAAGTCTGCTGATTCCCACAATTCTGCTTCAAGTTTCCGAATGTTAATCATTGTTTGATGTTATTAGCAACTTATTATTTCTTACATGGCTCGTCACATACGATGCCAGTACTTGCCTACAAAGTTAGCAAAAAAAAAGAAAACACCCTCTTTTTTGTCAAAAAAGAATGATTTTGTAGAAAAAATTATAGAAGGAGAGAAGGATGTCTCTGAAGGCTGAGGGGCAACGCCTCTTCGTTAAGGTTCAGCTTTACCATGTAACAGTGGGACTTTTGTTTCACGCTGTTTTGGCTACAAATTTACGAATAATCTTTGAGAATACAACACAACATAACACATTTTTAAACATTAATTTTAATAGAAAATGCTGTCCTTTTCATACTAAAACACACCCAAAAAGAGAAAAATGGAGGCTGGTGTGTTCGCTGATGCCATCAAACATGACTTCAAGAGCAAGAATCCGACTACACGGTGGAAAGATATTATCCATCTGAAATAGAATGAGTTACGAAAGTTTCTCACATAAGCTTGTCTGTTACAGATTACAGATTACAGTTTTTTTGGGGTAGGTGTACAGGATGAGAAATCATGATAAAATATAATAAGAATTATATAATATATATATTATATAATTCTTAAATTTCATTCGTGCCTATTTACTG
>ONWA01000057.1 GCA_900321425.1 uncultured Prevotellaceae bacterium
TATGCCCTATATGATCCCCAAGGAGTGTCTGCCTTTGCTGTTGCCTGAAATCGACAAGTATCAGCCTACGGAGACAGGTGAGCCCCCATTGGGACGTGCTAAGATGTGGGCTTGGGATACCAAGTTCGACAAGGTGGTATCGAAAGATGAGATTGACAACAAGACAGTCTTCCCATTGGAGCTGAACACGATGCCTGGTTTCGCTGGTTCATCTGCTTACTATCTGCGTTATATGGATCCCAAGAACGAGAAGGCACTTGTAAGTCGCGAGGCCGATGAATATTGGCGTAATGTCGATCTCTATGTGGGTGGTACTGAGCACGCTACTGGTCACCTGATCTACTCTCGTTTCTGGAATAAGTTCCTCTTTGATTCAGGTTATTCTTGTGAGGATGAGCCCTTCAAGAAACTCGTGAATCAGGGTATGATTCAGGGACGCTCCAACTTCGTGTATCGTATCGAGGACGAGGGAGCAGACAAGGGTAAGTTCGTGAGTCTGAACCTGAAGGACAACTACAAGGAGGTAACACCTATCCATGTGGATGTGAACATCGTCAGCGCTGATGTGCTCGACATTGAGGCCTTCAAGGCTTGGCGCCCTGAATATGAGCATGCTGAGTTTATCCTCGAGAATGGTAAGTATATCTGTGGTTGGGCGATTGAGAAGATGTCGAAGTCGATGTTTAATGTGGTGAATCCGGATATGATCGTTGAGAAGTATGGTGCTGACACCCTGCGTCTCTATGAGATGTTCCTGGGTCCTGTTGAGCAGAGTAAGCCTTGGGACACCAATGGTATCGATGGCTGTCATCGCTTCCTGCGTAAGTTCTGGAACCTCTATCAGAACGGCTTCGATGAGAACGAGGCTACAGCAGACAATCTGAAGAGCGTTCACAAGCTGATCAAAAAAGTATCTCAGGACATCGAGCAGTTCTCTTACAACACCTCTATCTCTGCCTTTATGATCTGCGTGAACGAACTCTCTCAGCAGAAGTGTAAGAACAAGGAGATGCTGAAGACATTGGTAATCCTCATTGCACCGTTTGCGCCTCATATCGCTGAAGAGCTGTGGGAGATGCTGGGCGAACAGGGTAGTGTCTGCGATGCCCAGTGGCCTAAATGGGATGAGAAGTATCTCGTAGAGAGTCAGGTGAAGTTGGGTATTGCCTTCAATGGTAAGAACCGCTTCGAAATGGAATTCGCTGCTGATGCTGACAACCAGACCATTCAGGATGCGGTTTTGGCAGACGAGCGTTCGCAAAAGTATCTCGAAGGTTTCCAGGTAGCAAAGGTTATCATCGTCCCTAAGCGTATGGTGAACATTGTGCTGAAGAAATAAATGACGATCGATCACAAAATCATCCTCAATGAGGCCAGAGACTATTTATTCATAGCCATTGGCCTCTTACTCTATACCATCGCCTTCACGGTGTTCCTGATGCCTTATCAGATCGTGGCCGGAGGTGTGACTGGTCTTTCGGCTATCATCTACTATGCCACAGGCTTCCATTTGGAGAATACCTATATCATCATCAATGGTATCCTACTGGTAGTTGCCCTGAAGATACTGGGTTGGAAGTTCTTGATGAAGACCATCTTCGCCATCTTCACCCTCTACTTCATGCTGATGTTTGCACAGGAGATAATCCCAAAACAGGAGAATGGTCTGCCTTTCAAACTGATGGGTGAGGGACAGGATTTCATGTCAATGATCATTGGCTGTGTGATTACTGGTATTGCCTTGGCCACTGTCTTCATGAACAATGGTTCTACGGGTGGTACAGATATTATTGCAGCCTCAGTGAACAAGTTCCATCCTAACGTATCGTTGGGCAATGTACTGATTGCAGCCGACTTCTGTATCATTGGCTCCTGTATGTTCTTCCCTCAGTTTGGTGACTATATGGAGCGTGCCCATAAGGTCATGTTCGGCTTCTGCGTGATGACGATGGAGAACTATGTCCTCGACTACGTGATGAATGCGCGTCGTCAGTCTGTTCAATTCATGATCTTTTCCAGCAAATGGCAGGAGATAGCCAACGCTATTGGTACAGAGATGAATCATGGTGTGACGATCCTCGATGGTCACGGATGGTACACAGGTCATCAGATGAAGGTGCTTTGTATCCTGGCCAGAAAGAACGAGAGTGTGAATATGTTCCGCTTGATTAAGATGATTGATCCACGTGCCTTTGTATCACAGTCGAGTGTCATTGGTGTCTATGGTGAGGGTTTTGATGAGATGAGGGTAAACGTAAAAAAGAAGAAAATGAAAATACGATATTCCAGAGAAAGGACAGACGCTGGAGGATAATGCTAAGATGAAGGCAGAATACATCTACAAGAAGTACCATATCAACTGCTTTGCTGATGATACAGGTCTTGAGGTGGAGTCTTTAGGTGGAGCCCCAGGTGTGTATAGTGCCCGCTATGCCTCAATGATGGGTTCTGGCAATGCCATGACGCGTCTGCTGCATGAACTGGAGGAGAAGGATAACCGTAAGGCCCGTTTCCGTACGATCATCGCCTTGATCATCGATGGAAAAATCACTACCTTCGAAGGTATCGTCAATGGTGAGATTATCCGTGAGCGTAGGGGAGGAGAGGGATTCGGTTATGATCCTATCTTCCAACCTGATGGCTATAATCAGACATTTGCCGAACTGGGTACGAATATTAAGAATCACATCAGTCACAGAGCCATAGCGGTTCAAAAACTCGCAGACTATCTGAAGAAAAGGTAAAAAGGTAAGAAAGTAAAAAAGGTAAGAAATGAAAGCTGTGTTTCTCAATAGAAATAGATTGGTAAAATGGTTTCTACCCTTTTACCTTTTTACCTTTTTACTTTTTTACCCTCATACCTTCTTACCTTTACATGCCCAGGTAGGTACTTGGCAAAATCATCTGGCTTACTATGAGTTGCAGAATATTTGCGCAGCATCTGATAAACAACTCTTTGTACTGGCTTCTAATTCTCTCTATCAATATAACCAGAACGATGAGAGCATCACGACTTATGATAAGGTAAATGGCCTCAGTGATACCTATATCACTCATATTGCCTGGAACCCAAAAGCCCAAAAACTGATAGTTATCTATCAGAATTCAAATATCGATCTGATAGATACCAAAGGAAATATCATTAATATCTCTGCACTCTATACGAAGATTATGACAGAGAGTAAAGAGGTGAATAGTCTTGTAATTGATGATATCTATGCATGGCTTGATTGTGATTTCGGCTATGTGAAGGTGAATATGCAGAAAGCGGAAATCACTGATACCTATACGCCTAATAATCCTGATTATCCCAAAGATCTGCCCAGCTATAATGAATATAAGGATTTAGAGGCATATAGAGCCGTTGTAGAAAAACTCAGTCCTATTGGTCCGAAATACAACCATTTCTATGAGTCAACATTCCTGAATGGTAAGCTATATACCACTGGTGGTTATTTTCTTTCAGGTATGAACGACTATAACTATCCTGGAACCATTCAGGTGTATGATGGAATGGATTGGACGATTTATGAGGATCAGCTCTCAGAGAAGACAGGTTATCCATATCTCGACATCAATTGCATCAGTGTGGATCCTACGGATGAGACACATGTCTATGCTGGTGGCAGATGTGGACTGTATGAATTCAAAGACGGACGATTGCTAAACTATTATAATAAGGATAATAGTCCACTAAAACCTGCTATCGATCGTGGTAAGGAACTGGGCAATGATTATGTACTCGTCAATGGCATCCAGTTTGATCAGGCAGGTAATCTGTGGGTACTGAATAGTCAGGCAAGAGGGGTTAATCTGCTTTTGCTGTCAAAGGATCATACATGGACAGATTATCATCAAGAACTGTTAGATGACTCTGAAGGTGTGACGCTTTCCGGATTAAGAAATATGTTCTTTGATAGTCGAGGTTTGCTTTGGTTCGTCAATACCTCTTGGAAAGACCAGTCTGTATGCTGTTATCAACCATCTACAAACATTCTATTAAAATACAGCATTTTTATTAATCAGGATGGTTTAACCTATTCACCTACTTTTATTAATAGTGTCTGTGAGGATAAAGAGCATCATATCTGGGTAGGCACCAATATCGGACCATTTATGATTAAGAGCGAGGAAGTAGGACGTGAAAGCGTTACGTTCTATCAGGTTAAAGTGCCTCGTAACGATGGTACCAACTATGCCGATTATCTGCTCAATAATGTTCATATCACAAATATAGCTATTGATGGTGGTAATCGGAAGTGGTTTGCTACGAATGGTGCTGGTGTTTTCCTGATCAGTGCTGATAATTTGACACAAATATCAAATTTCAAGGAAGACAATTCCTATCTGCTGTCAAACAACATTTATTCTACTGCCATTGATCAGAATAAGGGCGAAGTATATTTACTCACAGATAAAGGACTCTGTTCTTTCCAAAGTGACGCTACAAAACCTTCTGAGGAAATGACAGAAGACAATGTTTATGCTTATCCGAATCCTGTGACACCAGATTATACAGGACTGATTACCATTACTGGTCTGACATACGATGCTGATGTGAAGATCACTGCATCGAATGGTGCCTTGATTGCTCAAGGACGCAGTAATGGTGGTATGTTTACTTGGGATGGTAATGATCGTCAGGGTAGGAGAGTGGCAAGTGGCATTTATTTCGTCATCACAGCTACCTCTGACGGCAATCAAGGAACAGTCTGCAAAATTGCTATCATTAATTGAAAAAGTTGCTACCATTAATGCTAGCATTTTTTTCTCTTAATAGTAGCAAAAAAAAGCTGGAGTGATTAACTCAACTCCAGCATTCTATTAATAGGTTTCACTGCTTCTTTCGCTATCTCAGGATCAATCTCTATTTGAGGCGATTCATTCTTCAGACAGTCATATATCTTTTCGAGTGTATTCATTTTCATATACTGACACTCGTTACAGCTACATTCCAAGCCGCTCTCGCTGATTTCAGGAGGCACAGGGATAAATTCCTTATCAGGACAGGTTCGTTGCATCTCATGAAGAATACCAGCCTCTGTGGCTACAATAAACTGCTTCTGATCACTCTGTTGAGCATAGTTCAGCATCATTGCTGTACTTCCCTTTACTTCTGCTACAGCTAATACAGGAGCCTTACACTCCAGATGAGCCATTACTATGGCATCAGGGTACTTAGCTTTCAGTTCGAGAATCTTTGAAACAGAAAAACGCTCATGCACATGACAACCACCATTCCATAACAGCATATCACGACCTGTCACCTCATTGATATAATTACCAAGGTTATA
>ONWA01000022.1 GCA_900321425.1 uncultured Prevotellaceae bacterium
GATGGAACTCCTTGATACAGTCCATCATCTTATCGTTCTGTGTGATGATATGCGTGAAATAGTTCTCCTTCTGGTCTTTCTTAGTTGGACGGTTGTACATGGCACCAGCATTGTAGGCCAAGCCACGAGCCTCACGCAACTCCTGGAAGACTACCCCATTCATACCTCCACCGAAATACTCATTGAACACAGCAATGGTAGCGGCCTCATCCGGGTTCCATGGACGGTTCTCATTGTGATACATACGCATATAGATATTCTTGGCATCGTAAGGAGCCAGCCATATCTCATCCTTCACGGCTGTCTGATACTCGTATCCCTTATTCTCAGGAACAGCAGCAAGTTTCTTACCCGTCTGATGGGTCTTGTTGATGATGGCAGAAAGCTCAGCAACTTCCATCGGGCCGTAATAGAGCACGCTATGCTGATAGTTGCTTAGGTTCTTCAAGAGGTCAACGAACACCTGAGGGTTGGTTTCCTTCAACTGCTGCTCACTCATCTGGTCACGATAGGCATTACGCTCACCCATCGTTCCGTAGTAGAAAAGGGTATTGAAATATACGCGCTGGTTCTTCTTGACATCATCACGCTGCTTCAAGGTAATACCTACGAGCTGGTCGTAAGCCTCCTGATCAACCTTCAGGTTCTTCATGAGATTCTCTAGTAAAGCCAATGCCGACTGCATGTTCTCACTCAAGCCTGACAGGTTGATACTCATGGACTCTGTACCTACATTCACGCTGTAGTCGCAACCTAACTCGTAGAATTTCTGTTTGATCTCCACAGCCGACAGCTTGTCGGTTCCCAGATAATCAAAATAGTCGGATGCTACATCGTAGCGATTGTCGGCACTCTGACCAAACTCATAACGGAACACCAGATTGAAGAGCCCATTGTCGTTGTTCTTCACATAGTACAATGGCAGTTTCTTCTTGGTGGTCGTCATCGTCATATCTTTCTCAAAGTTGACGAAACGAGGTTGGATGGGTTCTACCTTTCCATTCTGGATATCACCCACGAATGCACTCTTCTGGTCGCGATTGGTAGGAATCGGGGTAATGGCAGGCTTGTCGATCTTCTTCAAGGTAGAGTCAACACCCTGTTTCTTATACACCACGATATAGCCATTGGTAAAGAAACGATTGGCGAAATCAACAATCTCCTGTTTGGTAATCTTGGAGATGCGGTCAATCTTTCCTACCTCTTGCTTCCAGTCTACCTCATTAATAAAGGCATCGACAAACTGGTCTGCACGCCCACGGTTACTCTCCAACAACTGGTAATAGCTGCGTTTCTTGTTATTGATGATGCTGGGCAAGAGGTTATCGGGAAAGTCACCTTTCTTCAGTTTCTCAATCTCAGCCAGCAACAGGTCTTTCACCTCGTCGAGTGTCTGTCCCTGTTTGGGAGCACCTGCCACGATGAAGCCACCATGATCGCGCAACAGTTCTGCGCCACCAAAGGCGGACTGCACCTTCATCGTCTGGTTCAGGTTCAGGTCGAATAAGCCCGCACGACCATTGCTCAACACATCCTCCATCAACTGAAGGGTATCAGCCTGTAAGGCGTTGGCCCTCTTGGCTCTCCAACCAAGCCATATCTGCTCAGCTTCCTGACCAATCACGGTTGTATCTCTTGGAGTGGTCAGGGCAGGTAGCGGCGCAAAGGTAGGCTGACTCACGTCGGCACCTGGTTTCCAACCGCCAAAATACTGATCGATAATAGCTATCGTCTTGTCGGGATCGAAATCACCTGCCATACAGATTGCCACGTTATTGGGAACATACCATTTATTAAAGTAGTTCTTGATATTCACGATGGAAGGATTCTTCAGGTGCTCCTGAGTACCGATGGTCGTCTGCGTTCCATAAGGATGGTTGGGCCATAGCATGGCACTAAACGCAGCAAACAGCTTGCGGTTATCCTGTGCGATACCGATATTGTATTCCTCATAGACAGCCTCCAACTCGGTATGGAAGCCACGGATGACCATATGCTGGAAACGATCTGATTGTATCTTCGCCCAGTTCTCTATCTCGTTTGATGGGATGTCCTCCGTATAACAAGTCACATCATTCGAGGTATAGGCATTGGTACCCTGTGCACCGATGGCTGCCATCAGTTTGTCGTACTCATTGGGAATGAAATACTTAGCGGCAATCTGAGAGACACTGTCAATCTCATGATAAGCCTGCTTACGGGCTTCTGGATCGGTCAACTTACGATAAGCCTCATAGCGCTGCTCAATCTCATCCAACAGAGGAGCCTCAGCAGTAGCGTTGTTCGTACCAAACTGCTGGGTGCCCTTAAACATCAGGTGCTCCAGGTAGTGAGCCAAGCCTGTTGTCTCTGCCGGATCGTTCTTACTACCGGTACGCACAGCTATATAGGTCTGAATACGTGGTTTCTCAGGATTGACGGAGAGATATACTCTCAGTCCGTTGTCAAGGGTGTAGATACGTGTCTTCATCATATCCCCCTCAACGGTTTCATACTGATACTTCTTGGCCTGTACCTGGAAGGGCAGTAAGGTCACAAGAGTTAAAAACAAAATACTTAAATACTGATGTTTCTTCATATGCTTATAATTAATTAGTTTTCATAATCTACTTCATGGTCGAGCTTACTGATAAAGTCCTCGAAGACTTCTTTTTCCACATCGCCCATAGCATACTCTTTCTCTGCATCCTTGCGGATCTCGGCAATCCACGCCCTACGTGCCTGAACATAGTCCTCACGGATACGCTGAATATTAGACTCTGTCAGCTCATCAAAACCATAATAGTCCATGATGATATGATATGTCCATGCCCACTGGTACTCACGATAGTGGTTGTCTATGTCATTGAAACGGTCAAGCACCTCCTGAATACTCTCTATGCTACCGCTTTTGATGTCGTTCAACAACCGCTCTTCTTCGCTGGCAGGTAACAACAGTCCTGACAGGTCATGCCATTCACCGACGCCCGTTGACTTCTCAGGCACGCCAAGCCACCCGCCTTTGACGGCACGCTTCAGCACAGCACCCATATAGATGCGAAGGGCGATATCATAATACTTGATACCCTTCTTCAGTGAAGAGGCATTGATGATATACTCCTGGAAGTTATACGACGAAACGTTTTTACCGCCAGCCTTTTGCAGATTCTCCAATATTTTCTTTCCCTCCACAATCTCACCAACGGTGAAAGGTGACAACCAATCGAAGTTAATGATACTCTTACGGCATGACGGGGCACGCTTGTCGCGTTTCTCCCATTTCTTGATATCACGATACAGACCAACGGTGGTGATATTACGTCCTGGAACGATATACATGGTCTCCCCGTATGCCAGCAGATAGGCAAAAGGCAGACAGCGCATATCGGGATGATTCATCAGCTTACCGAAACATACCGAGAAGGCACCAATCTTAGCAGGCATCAGCACATAGGCACCAGAGGCCGTCTTTGTGCCTCGCTCCAGTGTTCCGTAGTGCAAAGGTCCCATCTTATAGGCGTGGTTAGAGAAATTGGTATTCGACCCAGCATTGTAGAATGAGAACTCACCACCGATGAGCAGACTTGACTTGTGGTGTGAAGCGGAGAAAGGTCCGCAGAAAGCTGCACAAGCCTCACCATTAGCCATAAAGGAATTGGCAAAGAATACACTGGCCTCTGCCGTGAAGCCGTTGGTAATCTGACAAGCCTCACCTACAAAACAATCCTGCATCTTCACAGAGTTATTGATGCTACAACCGTTGCAGATGATACTATTCTCGCAGATCACACCCGTACCGATATATACTGACGCATCCGCCGACGACATAATCGTACAGTCGCTCAAACGGGCAGCACCATTGATTTCACAATCATCTCTGATGACCGTATTCGTAATCTCCTTGGAGTTGACAATCTTCACACGATTGCCAATCGTTCCCCTTTCGGGTTGGGTGAAACGAATTTCTTCGTTGATGAGACGGATGATATTATCACGCAACTGCTTATCCTTAAAATACTTCACCATGAAAGCTGCCAACTGTGAGTTCAAGCCATGGAACAACACGACATTTCCATCGCCCATCTCGTTGAGTACGCTGACCATATGACCTTCGCCGAAGGTAGCACCCTCGGTCGTCTCCATGGTCGAGATATTCGAGATGTAACAGTCGTCGCCAATGGTATAGCCATTGATGAAGTTTCCTATTTTCTCTATCAGGCAGTCGTTACCGACCGTGACATTACGGAGTGTAGCGTCGTTGATACCTGAGTGCTTGAAAAAGCCCTTGCTTACTTCTACTGACTTATTAAAATATCCCAGTTGGATATCGCCATAAAACATCACACGATGGAAAGAATAGGGACGGAAATCCGGGTCTACTTCTACCCTATTCCAGTCTTCTGCCCAACAATTGTTATTCTCCAGGATAGTAATCTCCTCTGTGGTCAGTGGTCTATACGTTCTGTTCATCATAATTTTGATATAAAAAATCGTTATACGGATATTTCTGTACGTGCAATTCGCGTACTTTCTGATATAAAATCTCTCTTAGCTCATCGATATTCTGTCTCTCCCGTGCAGACACGAACATACAATCGTCATGAAGTTTAGCCATCCAAGTATTCTTCAAATCTTCGAGGGTGACATTCTCCTTCGTCGCTGGCGTAAGGTCATCAGGGTCTTTCTCTACCCAAGTATAAGCATCAATCTTATTGAATACAATCATCGATGGTTTGTCAGCACAGCCCAATTCCTTGAGTGTCTGTTCTACGACCCGAATCTGATCTTCGAAATCGGGGTGAGAGATATCTACCACATGAACGAGCATATCGGCTTCTCTTACCTCGTCGAGCGTCGACTTGAACGAGTCCACCAAGTCTGTCGGCAGTTTTCGGATGAAACCGACGGTATCAGCCAACAGGAACGGTAGGTTATCTATCGTCACCTTACGAACGGTGGTGTCGAGGGTGGCAAACAATTTATTTTCTGCAAACACATCACTCTTCGACAACAGGTTCATCATCGTCGACTTCCCCACATTGGTATACCCCACCAACGCCACACGAATCAACCGACCACGGTTCTTTCGTTGTGTCGTCTTCTGCTGATCGATTTCCTGTAAACGCTGTTTGAGCAAGGTGATACGATGTAGAATGATACGACGGTCCATCTCCAACTGTGTCTCACCAGGTCCACGTAATCCTACACTACCTTTTCCACCACCAGAGCCGGAGCCACCACCCTGTCGTTCCAAGTGTGTCCACAATCGTTGCAGACGGGGGAGCATATACCTGTGCTGGGCAAGTTCAACCTGCGTCTTGGCCTCAGCGGTCTGGGCACGCATCGCAAAGATATCCAAGATAAGTGAGGTGCGGTCAAGAATCTTAATCTTTAATTCCTTCTCAATATTCCTGATTTGCTTGGCAGTGAGTTCATCGTCGAAGATGACCATGCCGACGGGTTCATCGGCATCATCCTGTGCCTCAATATAGCGGCGTATCTCTTCGAGTTTTCCTGCTCCTACATAGGTAACCGAACTAGGACCGCCCACCCTCTGGGTGAACCGTTTAACGACAACGGCTCCCGCTGTGTCTGCTAAAAACTCCAATTCGTCCAAATATTCTGTCGTCTTAGCCTCATCCTGGTCCTTGGTAATCAATCCCACCAAAATGGCCGTTTCAGCCTTAGCTTCAGAAATCACGAACTGACTTGCGCCGTTCTTTTGTTCTTTCATGAAAATAAAAATACGTATTTCGAATGCAAAGATAACACTTTTCTAAAAAAAATAATTAACTTTGTGACCGATTTGCAAAAAGCAGAACATTTTTTAATATTTCAACGATGAACGAACCAATTTTCAACAAGCGTCAGGTTCTTGTTTTCCGTCATTTTGAAAACAAGGGATACTCTCTCTTCGCTTGTCTGGGAAAGGTGGTCGTCTGCAGTGTTTTGAGTGTAGCTACGTTGACACATGCTTCGGCAGAGAGTGTCAGTGTCAAGCCAGTCACAGCAGACAGTATCACTGGAAAGACAGACAAAGAGTTGATGCTCGACGAGGTTTCCATTACCGGGTCGAGGGCGCCAATGACTGCCTTACAGGCAGCAAAGATGGTGACTGTCATCACACGGGAGGACGTGAACCGTGCGGCGGCAGCCAGTGTAAATGACCTTTTAAAACTAACCACAGGCGTGGATGTCCGTCAGCGCGGTGGTTTTGGAGTGCAGACGGATATCAGCATCAACGGCGGAACATTTGACCAGATGGCCATCTTCTTGAATGGCATCAACCTTTCGAACCCACAGACAGGACACAATGCCGCCGACTTCCCTGTCAGTCTTTCAGACATCGAACGGATTGAGATCTATGAAGGAGCAGCTGCACGTGTCTTCGGCTCCACTGCCTTCAACGGTGCAATCAATATCGTGACCAAACAACATACTGACAGTGAAATACAAATAGGCCTACAGGGAGGCTCCTTCGGCACTTTCGGCAGCGATGGAAGCATAGCCATCAATAGCAAGAGAATATACAACCGGATGAGCGGAGGCTATCTACAGAGTGACGGAGGCACCATCAACGATTATTTCAAAAAACGTCAGGTATTTTACCAAGGCTCAAGCTCTTCACGCCATCTTGACCTGTTCTGGCAAGCAGGCCTATCATCAAAAGACTTTGGTGCCAGTACCTTCTATTCTGCGGCTTATCCTAATCAATATGAAGAAACACGGCGTATCATCACCTCGGTAAAAGGAGACATCAAACTCCTCAACGAGCGACTGATTATCTCACCTACCCTCCATTGGACGCGTAACGTAGACCATTACCAACTGATACGTGACAAAGAAGGAGCTGAGAATGGAGAGAACTATCACAGGTCTGATGTTTACGGAGGTTCTCTTAATGCTCATCTCACGTGGGCACTAGGTAAGACTGCGGCAGGCATGGATATCCGGAAGGAGCATCTAATCAGTACAGCCTATGGTAAACTGCTTCAAGAGGAGGAGTGGACACCCATTGGAGGTTCCACACGTATGTACAACCGTAAAGGCGACCGTACCAACACGAGTTTTTTCCTTGAGCATAACATCATCCTACGAAAGTGGACGGTCTCTGCAGGATTACTCCTCAACAAGAACACGGGTCTTGACAGTAAGTTCCGCGCCTACCCCGGTATCGATATCGCCTATCGTCCCAACACCCATTGGAAACTGTATGCATCCTGGAACAAGGCCCTTCGTCTGCCTACCTATACCGATTTATATATCAGCAACAGGATACAGCAAGGCGACCTCACACTGCGTCCGGAACGAAACAGTATGTTCAAGGCGGGGGTACGTTTTCGCACACAAGCCTTCGAGGTCACCCTCAGCGGATTCTATAGTCGTGGAAGAGATATGATCGATTGGGTGTATGAAACAGCCACATCAACCCGTTATCATGCGCTGAATATCGGAAAGCTCGACAATATGGGACTAAACATCCATCTCCGTCATCAGCTATCCGTCGTCAACTATCAACTGGGCTATGCTTATATCCACCAGACGCACTCAACGGAGCAGCCTATCCACAAGTCGCTTTACGCATTGGAATACCTACGTCATCAGTTTACGGCAAAGGTGGACCATCCTATCTACAAACATCTGTCTGCCCACTGGGATGTGCGCTGGCAACAACGAATCAATGGCTATCACCCCTACTGGAAGATAGACATGAAACTGCAATGGAATGCGAAGAATTATGAATTGTATGCAAAGATTGACAATCTTACAGATCATCACTATTACGACATCGGAGGCGTACTCCAACCTGGTCTTTGGTTTATGGCCGGTGGACGAATCCGCTTCGCTCTATAATAATATTAAGGTGTCATCGATGATGGCACCTTAATTATTTCTACTGTCTTTAGAACTCAAGTTTGAATCGGAAACGAACGCCATGCTTATGAGCGGTCGGCAGGTCATTATAATTCAGACGACCCACATATTCGATCTGGAAGAATCGGAATATATTATGAATACCGAATGTCCACTCCATATACGGCTTGCTCGGATTCATGACGTTCACACCCTCTGGGAAATACATCAAGACGGGGTCGCCGGCATTTTCCGGCAGTGTCGGGTTGTTCTTGTCGGACAGGGCTCCCCAAAGAACACGGAAGCCGAAATGCTCACGCCACTTCAGTTTTTTAATACCAGGAATACGATTCAGTATCTTTCCGTTGGAGAAGAACATCAGGTCAACACTGGCATAGCGGTCGTTGAGGAACTCCATATTGTTAATCAAAGCGAAGGTCTGGAACTCCTGCATAATATACGACAGGTTGGTGTTAGGAGAAATCAACAAGGGGAATGGTACCTTGTTCCACTGAATACCGGCTCTGGCATCAATATCCAGTCGACCCCAACTCTTAAACCATAAGCGACGGAAGTAAGTCGCTTCGGTAAAGTTATAGGAATAGTTACCTCCGAATACACCCTTAAAGCCAATGGCATGGCTCAAGGTAAAGACTGGAGCATCTCTGTTAATCTGACGACGACGCTGCTTGGTGTTCACCACCTTCTCACCGGGGGCATATCGTATCTCAGCAAACAACTCCGTTGTACGGAAGCCACTCAATGCAGAAAGAGGTTGGGCATCCATCGTACGAGAAGAATGCAGATAATAATCAGGAACCTGACCTGTTGACAGTGGTACGAAGAGTAATTTTCCCGCTGGTTCATTGCGCTCAATCTTCATACTTACTGTCGTACGCAGACCCCACTCCTCCTCGCGCTGGAACGTAAGTTGCTGACGATTATAGAACATCATCTTGTCAACCTTAGCCCATTTCCATGAGGTAAAGACATTATCCTTATCAATAGAGACAAACTTATCCGCTGGTGACATCACGTCATACGTAGAAGTAAAGGTAATATTACGCATAGGGAACTCACCTGGCAAATGTTCTTTCTTGTTCAACGACCACGTGAACGCGGTAGAATAATACATCGTCTTACTCTTCCATCCACGAGCAATAAATCCCTTGAAGAAGAGATGAGGATGCAGACTTGCTGTAGTCTGAATACTCAAACGAGTACGAAGACCATCGATAAAGTTAGAGGAGAACATAGAATTGACAGGACCGATATCCACCTTACTGGGTTTGTCCTTAGAACCTGTCTCTATGAAGTTCTCAGTAATGACCTTAGTAATCTTAGTGAAGATACCGAGACCCTTGGCCTTCTTCAAATCATCCACCATATCACTGATCTTCTCTTCGCTCTGAGTCAGCTCAACCTGGCGGTGCTCAGCCCAATACTCCTCGCTCCGGGCATTCGAGCCATATTCTGTCTTGACCTCCTGCTTACCCTTGAACATCTGCGAAGGAATCTCGTTAAAGGCATAATCCGAAAGGCGGGTATTTCGGATAACCACCGTCTTTTGGATAAAGTCCAACAACGTCAACTCCACAATCAGGTCATCTGTCGTCAAGACGCGCTGACCATTGTCCAACAACGTAAACTCTTGGAGAATATGCATGGCTTCTACAAAGTTTACACCTGTATTCTTGGGGAGGGTCATCTCGCAACGCTTGACCTGATAAGAGCCATCCTTGAGGATATAGATATCACCACGGAAACCGAAATCTTGCTGGTTGTTAGGCATAAAGTGTACCTGAATACAACTGTCTCCAGCCACGTCCAAGGAATCTATGATATAGAATCGATAGAAAGCGATTGCATCCTTTCCGATAGGCGACGTAATTGGCTTTTGCAACAAACGAATCTGATCATCATAGATATTCACATCGCTGAAATAGTCTTTCCAGACGGTTGCCAAGAATTCACCCGCCTCGAATACTTGGTTGAGGCCCTCGGTCTTTTCGGCTTTGATAATCTCTTTCTCTGCGTGAGGATCCTTCCGGTAAATCTTTTGACTGACAGTCTCAGAAACGGTAATAGGCAAGATCAGCTTATCATTATACTTACAACGCTCCACATAGTTTTTCCATGCAGGAATTTTGGCAAAAACGCCCTTTGCACTATCCAAAGATGCCTGCTGAATATCATTGGCAGCAAAAGTCATCTTCTGATATTTATCGTACTGATAATAATCGTTTGTCTTCAACTCGGTGAGCTTCTTGTTCTCGATGACCTTACGCATCAGAATCACCGCAGGATTCTCTTTTCTGCTATAACGAGAACGCTTCGCTTTGACGACCACCTCGCCCAATTGTTTCTCGGAATATTTCAATTTAACACTGAGTGAAGAAGGTGTCTTGGCAGTAATCTTGATGGTCTTTGTCTCGTAGCCTACAGCACTGAACGTCAATTGCCATCCATCATGACGAGCAATACGATAAACACCCAAGGTATCAGAAATAGCACTGATACGGTGACCTTTGTAAGACACACTCACCCTTGGGATAAATTCACCGGTTTCCTCGTCTGTAATATAACCTGTCAACTGAGCCTTTGCACCCAGCGACATCAATAACAGAATTGCAATAAAAAAAAGATATCTCTTCACCTTCAAAATATTATCTACATATAGAACGGTGCAAAGTTAATCATAAATTTCGAAAATGACAAGAAAATGGGGCGTCATTTTAGAGTTTCATGCAAAAACATGACTTAACACAGCGAAAAAAGGTCCTGTAAATCAGTAATCATGTCATCTATGACCGACAAGTCTTCGGGCTGTGGGGTCCACCCCTCACCCCGAAACCATATCGTACGACACCCTAATTGATGAGCGGGAGTCATATCTTTCTCAACAGAATCACCAATCACGACAACTTCGTCCGGAGCTACTCCCAATGCTTCCACTCCCAACCTAAAAATCTGAGGATCGGGCTTTCTCACACCCACAACAGCAGATTCAATCACGCGAAGGAACACATGATCCAATCCGAACTCTTGAAGGACAGTATGGATGTTTCCATAAAAGTTACTCACCAACACCAGAGGATAACGACGATTGAGTTTTTGAAGGACCGCAACAGTATGGGCGGTATTTTGCTGAACCTGACGGTACAAATCATCCACTACTGCATCGGTGTATCCTTCCAGTTGCAAGTAGTTCATCTGAATAGAAATCTTTTTCGTCAACACCGTTAGGAAAGAATCCTCAGGCCCAATGATCCTGTTTTTTCCAAGCATTCTCTCAGTATAGACATAAGCATCCCGAAAAGCCATCTCATCAACAGGAACACCCAGGCGTTCATAAGTATGCCAAATCATCATTCCCCAATGACAGCCATGGGTATCCAAGGTTCCACCGTAGTCAAATATCAACCCTTTAATCATGTCCACTTCTGTTTTACCAATTCAGCAATCGCTCTTGCAGCCTCCTCCCTACACCAAGAGAAACTCGGCCAGTCATTGAAGTCTATCAGACAATAGCTGCCATCTTCCCGAACGATACAGTCGCCTCCGTACACATCCACCCCTAATTCCTCAGCCAACCGGTTCGCGTCAGATCTCAGCTGGTCAACAGAAAAGGCATAATGATGAGCTATACCGTTATATTGCTCCAAACCGAACTTTGTCTGTCCTAAATCCGTGGGATAGCCATACTGAAAGAACGGGGTATGACGAACGCCATAGAATTTAATCAAGTCACCTTTCACGTGAGCACTGACGACAAAGTCTTTGATACCCTTCTCTGGCAACTTATGGATAGCCTCTGTCAATTGTTCCTCATTTTTGAGAAACTGTACATCACCAACTGTTTGCGCTGATATATCTGCTCGTTTCAGCCAGTAGCCATCAACACCTGAGGAAGGAGGAAGAGGTAGCTGTAAACGGCTTATGGTTTGATGAACAATCATTCTGGAGCAATGACGCACACCTTGTGGGGTATTGATGATTTTGACAGTACTATCTTGCTGCGACAAAGCCTCAAGAACATGGGAAGAGCGAGCCATCGAAAGCACCGTATCTTTCGGTGTTGACTTCAACTGTTCATCATCCCACGTATCCTCCGAGAAGCGATAAACATCTGCCCAAGGCTGAAGACATGTTGCGACCTCATCTAAGATGGCCCGGTCTTTTTCCACGGAGTTCGGGGAGAAATGCTGTGCACGATAAATGATAACCACTTGCTTCTTCATGCCTTCAAGAATTGTTCGGCCATTTCTATATCATGAGCATGGTCGATATCCAAAACCTTAGAGAACGGATAGGCCAACAGTCGCATTCCGTCTGTCACCAATGCTCTTTGGAAATTCCGCATCCGATGTTCTCCTCTTTGTACACAAGCATGCAATGTCTTTAACGACTTGGCATTCAAACCGTAAATACCAGCTGAAATATACCGGCAATCATGAACCTCATCATAAAATCCTGTCACTTGATGCTGGTCGTCCACCCTCACATATAAGGGTTTTTCATCGTCAATGTAATCGGTGACTCCCATCAGTCCGTCCCCCTCATCATTAGCCATCATTTTTTCGAACATTCTTACATAATCAGCAAATTCGTTCTCACGGAAGATGGTATCCACAGTCGTCAGACAGAACGGAGCACCATCCAACCACTCACTCAAAGCATCAAGACTATGCATTGAACTCGGAGTCGTCTTTATTTTATAACGGAGGGGAATACTTTGTCCGTCAAGACCATTCCTTTGAATAGAGAGTAAATGATCTTGCACATCTTTCATCTGCTCATTACAAACAACAACAATCTCAGTAGCATCGCAAGACATGAAGATTCTCAACAGTCTGTCCACCAAAGGAACACCCTGAATCCTCACCAACGGTTTGGATTCAGGGATTCCCTCAGCTGTCAGCCGAGAGCCTTCTCCTGCTGCTATGATTGCATATCTCATTTTTTCAGAAAAGTCAAACGACTGATATCGATATCGCCTGAGCCTGTCTTACTCTTTTGCAAAGAGACCACCTGTCCTCTCAATGTGATATCCCCAGAGCCACGTACATGACACTTTACTGCATGGCAATCTTGTAATTGCAGATCGATATCTCCCGATCCTATCAGTGTCGCATCGGTCTTTTTCACTTTCTTCAGTCCCATTTTCACATCGCCAGAACCCATCAAACTAATCTTCGCGGTCTGTGTTCGTGCCTTTTGAATCTCTAAATCACCGCTTCCCAATACTTCAGCTATCAGATGATCACAGATCAAATCAGGGATTTCAATATCACCAGAACCTTTTACGCTAACCGTCATTTTGTCCGTATCAATCTTCCCGCACGCTTTAAAATCGCCGGATCCCATTAACAGGACATCAGTCAAATCGGGTGAAGTGACAAAGATCTTCAATTTTTTAGCTTCACGAGAATTCAAAGAGAATCGCAGGACTTTAGCGCTTTTGAAATACACCATCAACTTCCCATCCTTCACCTCCGTTACTAAGTTCTTTACTTCTTCAGCATTGCCTACAACCTTGACGGAGATATTCTTGCCTTGCTGATAATAGATTGTCGGAGACCCCTGCAGTTCAATCGTCTCAAAAGAAGCGACCTTTCTCTGTTCTGTCACCGGCGTACTACTACTTTCCGTATCCAAATTGGCTGCACTCATCTGAGTAGGGAAATGACAAATCGCCATCAGCACACTTACCCATACAATCATTCTATTCATTGTCCAATACTTGATTTATGTTTTGTCATTAGACGAAAAATGATTTCAAAAAGTTGCAAACAGGACTATTCGCCATCACCGGCAGGGAGTTCTACCCAAAAGAGAGAGCCGACATCTACCTTTGATTCCACACCTACATTACCATTAAGGCTGTAAGCAATCGAACGACAAAGCGATAGTCCCAATCCCGTCCCCTGTATAAACTCATCCAATTTGACAAAACGCTCGAAAATCCGATCCAGTTCGGACTCTGGGATACCTTTACCAGTATCCTGGACCCAAATGCGGATCTTGCCGTTTTTCACAGGGTCATAGCCCAATGTGACACTACCTCTTCTGGTAAATTTCAATGCATTCGTCATGTAATGATTGACAATCTCAGTCAGTTTCTGGCGGTCTGTCATAATCGTACAGGTCTCTTGTGGGAAACGAGTCTGCACAACGACGGTATCGCTATGTAACTGCGACTGATAGTTATTAGACACCTCATGAAGAATAATATTGAGGTCAAAGGAGGTCTTAAGAATATTGGCTGTACCAGATTCTACCTTCGACATACTGACCATATCATCAATCAAAGTCAACAATTTCGCATTATTTTCCTTGATGAGAGCCATCAGATTTTCACGTTCCGCCTTCTCCTGTACCATCGGCAACACTTCCGAGAAACCGACAATGGCATTCAACGGAGTACGAATCTCGTGGGATATATTGGCCAAAAAGGCCGATTTCAGTCTGTTAGCCTCCTCTGCCTGGTTCCTTGCCGTAATAATTGCATTCTCCATTCGCTTTCTGTCATCGATACGCATTGTCGTGCCTACGATCACCAATGGCTTGCCTTGACCATCACGCTCTGAAACAGTAGCAAATCCTTCACTCCAATAGGAATGATTGGAACGTGGAATTTTTACTCTGTATTGTTCATGGAACTCCTCTACTCGTCCCTCTATCAGATCATTCATCGCACTCATCACGCGATGACGATACTCGTCCGTATACATTTTTTCCACCTCACGGATAGGCGTTCCCGGAGCAGGCGTATAGTTATCCACCTTATCACGGAAATCGCTCTCGTAAGTAATCGTCCGGGTAGGCACATCGATCCGCCAGGTACACAGTTTCATCGCCTTCAACACCAACTCATACTCCACATTATGTTTTTTCACCTTGGACAATTCCCCCAGTTCAGACTTCAACTTCGCCGAAGTCTGATATTGGAGGTACATCAAAAACAGACCTGCGAGCACAAAAGCGCCGGCAATCGTCCATACAATTAATTCCAGGTGGGCAATCAAAAATTCCATCATCGCTCTCAAAGGTTCATTCGTTGTCCGTTCATTCGTTTGCGCAAAAATACAACTTTTTCTAGAATGAAGGAAGAAAAAAAACGTTTTTCTTTGTTATGCACTCATTATTTTGTAACTTTGCAGGCGAATCAAACAAAAATCATGGAAAAAGAAATTGACTTGAGCTCTGCTCACTTGCAAGAGCAAGAACTCATCGCCAAGACGTTCATGGGACTGGAACCTGTTCTGGCGAAAGAATTAACCCAACTGGGAGCGAACAATATTCAAATTGGCAGACGCATGGTGTCTTTCACTGGCAATAAAGAAATGATGTACCGTGCCAATTTTCAGTTACATACTGCCATTCGAATATTAAAACCTATCCGTCATTTTAAGGCTAAAAGTGCAGACGATGTCTATGAGGAAATCAAGAAGATTGATTGGTCTGAATACTTGGAACTCGACAGTACTTTTTCTGTCGACTCAGTAGTATTCTCCGAAGAATTCCGCCATTCCAAATTTGTTTCCTATAAGGTAAAAGACGCTATTGTCGATCAGTTTCGTGAGCGGACAGGACAGCGTCCTAATATATCCGTTACCAACCCTGACATTCGTCTGAATATGCATATTGCTGAAGATGATTGCACCCTGAGTCTTGATTCAAGTGGTGAGAGTCTTCATCGTCGTGGTTATCGACAAGAAAGTGTCGAAGCCCCACTCAACGAAGTACTGGCAGCAGGCATGATTCTCATGACTGGTTGGCAAGGTGAAACAGACTTTATCGATCCTATGTGTGGCTCAGGCACTTTGTTGATTGAAGCTGCGCTGATAGCACACAACATGGCTCCAGGATTGTTCAGGAAAGAATTTGCTTTCGAGAAATGGAAAGATTTCGACAAAGAACTCTTTGACGAAATCTATAACGACGATTCACAGGAGAAGGAGTTCAAGCACCATATCTATGGTTACGACATCGATATCAAGGCTGTCAATACTGCCCGAATGAATGTGAGAGCAGCAGGACTGACAAGCGATATCACCATCGAAGAAGCCGATTTCAAAGACTTCACCCAACCCAAGGAAAAGAGCATCATCATCACCAACCCACCCTATGGCGAGCGAATCTCAACACCCGACCTGTTAGGCACATATAAAATGATTGGCGAGCGACTGAAGCACCAGTTTATGGGCAATGATGCATGGATTCTCAGTTATCGCGAAGAGTGTTTCGACCAGATAGGATTAAAGCCATCCATTAAAATACCCCTCTTCAACGGTTCACTGGAATGTGAGTTCCGAAAATATCAATTATTTGACGGTAAACTGAAAGTCTTCCGCAGCGAGGGAGGTATTGTGAAGACCGAAGAAGAGAAGAAGCAGATGGCAGAGAAACACCGTTTCAAGAAAAACCGTGAGTTCAAGAAACGGTTGGACGAACAGGAAGAAAATGAAGAAGCCGACATCCGGTCATTCACCTTCCACCGCCATGATCTTTTTGATGTTAAAGAGTCTAGAAAACCTAGAAAGTTTGAAGACTCCAGAGAGTCAAGAGACGCTAGAAATCCTAGAGGTTCTAGAAATTCTAGAGATTCTAGAGACTCTAGAGACTCATGGAAGCCTAGAAAACCTGGAAATAACCGTGGCGGAGACGGCAAACGCTTTGGTAAGGGGAGAAAAGATTTCGGAAAGAGAAACAACAGATTCCATCATGATGAAGATTAAAAAAATAGCGTTGTTTGGCATTGTAATGCTCTTTTCAATCATGACCTGTACAGCACAAGATAAGCTATTTACCCTCGAGGAACTCAATTTTGGCGGAAAGAACTACCGTTCACTCCTACCCCAGAATATGTGGCTCACATGGTGGGGAGACCAACTGATGTACCAGGATGCAGAGGAAGGAGGAACGATTGATCCCAAGACCGGAAAGAAACAGAGATGTTTCACTCTGGAACAAGTCAACCAACTACTCCCTGCAGAGGTGAATGGCAAGAAACTCCACAGTGCTTTTTCGGCAACCTATCCCTATCCAGAGAACCCCCTCGTACTTCTGACGAGCAGTTCTTTCCAACTGCTCTATCATTTCAAGGACAAAAAGATAACATGGTTACAAATGAAGGACCAGGCCGATGTCACTGAATGGAACAAGACATCGAAAGCCTTAGCTTATGTCAAAGACCACCAACTGTGGATATGTGATGCTCAGGGGGAAAACGCCCAACTGACTACCGACGGCAGTCGGGAGATTGTCTACGGACAGGCGGTTCACCGAAATGAGTTTGGTATCACCGGAGGACTGTTTTGGAGTCCAGACGGACAGAGACTGGCTTTCTATCGTATGGACCAGTCAATGGTAACAGACTATCCGCAGGTAAATATCTACACACATAGTGCTACATACGAACCCGACAAATATCCAATGGCAGGTGAGACCAGTCATCAGGTAACTGTTGGTGTCTATGACCTCCTGACCAAAAAGATTATTTATCTGAACACTCCTGTTGCCACAGAGTTCACAGATGCGCCCGTTTATTTTACGAATATCACCTGGAGTCCTGACAACAAAACCATCTATATGTTTGAGTTAAACCGTTCTCAGAACGACTGTCGACTCGTGAGCTATGACGCAGAGACTGGCGAACGGAAAGCAGAACTTTATCGGGAGACTTCTGATAAGTATGTGGAACCGATGGAGCCCATCACTTTTCTGCCTTGGGACAGTAACCTGTTTGTGATGCAGAGTCAACGCGATGGCTACAACCACCTCTATTTATACAACACACAAGGACAATTGGTACGCCAGCTCACAAAAGGGGCATTCGTGGTACAAGCGTTCCTTGGATTCAATCACAAAGACAAATCAGTGATTATTGTTTCTAATGAGGTCAGTCCCATCCAACGGAATCTTTATGCTGTGCAGGTAAAGAATGGCAAACGTACCCGCTTAGACAACGGCAGGGGTAGCCATCATGCAACACTATCTGCCACTGGACAGTGGCTGTACGACAGATATAGCGAGCCATCCGTTCCGCGAAACATTGATGTCGTCAACACCTCCAACAGTCATTCGTATCGTCTGCTGACTGCCGACGACCCATGGGAAGACTATCAACAGCCTGTCTTTGAGTGCGGTACCATCAAGGCAGCCGATGGCATCACCGACCTTTATTACCGAATGGTCAAACCCCATGATTTCGATGCATCAAAGAAATATCCCACCATTATATATGTTTATGGTGGCCCTCATGCACATAACGTAGAAGCATCATGGCATTATATGAGCAGGTCGTGGGAGACCTATATGGCCCAGAAAGGATATGTGCTCTTCATCCTTGACAACCGCGGTTCAGAGAACCGTGGACGAGATTTTGAACAGGCAACTTTCCACCAGTTAGGACAGGTTGAGATGCAGGACCAGATGAAAGGTGTTGAGTTTCTCCAAACACTCCCCTATGTCGACATGAACAGACTGGGAGTGCACGGCTGGTCGTTTGGTGGTTTTATGACCATCTCGTTGATGCTCAACTATCCCGATGTGTTCAAAGTCGGAGTTGCCGGAGGACCTGTTATTGACTGGAAATGGTATGAGGTGATGTACGGAGAGCGTTATATGGGTACTCCCCAGAACAACGCAGAAGGTTACGAGAAGATTAGTCTCATCAACAAAGCAGGCAATCTGAAAGGAAAGTTGCAGATTATCACAGGTTATAACGACAACACGGTAGTGCCTCAGCATTGTCTTTCCTTCCTCGATGCCTGCATCAAGGCAGGCACCCAGCCCGACTTCTTTGCTTATCCTGGCGAGGAGCATAACATGAGAGGGCATGCCAGCGTACATCTTCACGAAAGGATTACACAATATTTCGAGGATTATTTAAAAGGTAAGAAGTAAACAGGTAAAATGATGAAGATATTGTTATTAGGAAGTGGCGGACGCGAGCATGCATTGGCATGGAAGATCGCCCAAAGTGCGAAATGCGAGAAATTGTACATTGCTCCAGGAAATGCTGGTACAGTGAATTGTGGAGAAAATATCGCGATGAAAGCCGATGACTTCGAGGCCATCAAACGTTTTGTCGTAGAGAAAGGCATCAACATGGTGGTAGTAGGGCCTGAGGATCCGCTGGTCAAAGGAATCTACGACGAACTGAAGGCTGATGAGCGCACCAAGGGTGTACCCGTGATTGGTCCTTCCAAAGCTGGTGCGGTACTCGAAGGATCCAAGGATTTTGCCAAAGGGTTCATGCAGCGCCATCATATACCTACAGCCCGTTATCAGACATTCGACGGTGAGCATCTTCAGGAAGGTCTGAAATTTCTGGAGACCCTTGAGGCTCCTTATGTACTCAAGGCCGATGGTTTGTGCGCTGGTAAGGGTGTGCTGATACTCCCCACCCTCGAAGAGGCTAAGAAGGAGTTGAAAGAGATGTTGGGTGGCATGTTTGGTAACGCTTCTTCCCAAGTGGTCATCGAAGAGTTTCTCAGTGGCATCGAATGTTCTGTTTTCGTTCTTACTGATGGTACACATTATAAAATATTACCTGAGGCCAAAGACTACAAGCGTATCGGTGAGCATGACACGGGCTTGAACACAGGCGGAATGGGCAGCGTCACACCAGTACCTTTCGCTACAGCAGAATGGATGAAGAAGGTGGAAGACCGAATCATCCGTCCTACCGTCAACGGATTAGCCGCTGAAGGCATTGACTATAAAGGATTTATCTTCTTTGGCCTCATCAATGTCAAGGGAGAACCGATGGTGATTGAGTACAATTGCAGAATGGGCGATCCAGAGACAGAAAGTGTGATGCTTCGTCTGAAAAGCGATCTTGTCGACCTCTTCGAGGGTGTGGCTCAGGGGAATCTTGACCAGCGTTCCATCGAGTTTGATGAGCGCGCTGCCGTATGTGTGATGTTAGTCAGCGGAGGCTATCCGGAAGCTTATGAGAAAGGCTATCCTATCTCAGGCATTAACCAAGTCAAGGACTCTATTGTTTTCCATAGCGGCACTGCTGTCAAGGGTGACGAGATTGTCACTGCCGGTGGACGGGTCATTGCCGTCTCATCATACGGGAAAGACAAGGAAGAGGCGCTTCGCAAATCGTTTGAGGAGGCTCAGAAGATTCAATTCACAGGGAAATATTTCAGAAGAGATATCGGACAAGATTTATCATGATCAAGTATAGGCAAAACAGAGTAGCAGAAAGTCGACTCCTCCTATCCTTTTCGGTAATCTATGGCTGCATCATCTGGTTGGCGGCAGGACTTGTCGTCCACGCATGGTGGTGGCAGTTCTGCTTATTTGCCATCTCTTCCTATCTCATCATGGAATTGAACAACCATCATGCACTGATCCGTATCTACAGTCGGATGATGTCCTGTTCATTTATTTTCCTCACCTGCATGAACAGTCACCTGTTTTCCTCCAGTTCCGGAGCTGTTATACAGTTGGCTGCCGTTGCCTTTTATACTTTTTCGTTCCGCAGCTATCAAGACCGACAGGCAGCCGGCCTCACTTTCTATTCATGGATAGCGATCGGTATGGCCAGTCTTGTCGAGGTTCGCATTCTCTATGCGATTCCACTCTGTTGGTTGCTGATGATGGTCAGCTACTATTCCTTCAGTATGCGGACTTTTTTGGCATCGCTCTTAGGACTATTGACCCCCTATTGGATGATTAGTGTCTACTTCCTGTTACATCAGGATTTCAGCACGCCGTTGCAACACTTCCGACCATTACTGGAAAATCCGTTCCTGTTTGACTACAGCCAACTGGATCTTTCCGAGATTATCACCTATTTTGTATTAGTGGCATTAGGTCTCATCGGCATCTTCCATTTCCTTCGTGACAGCTATCAAGACAGTGTGCGTATACGATTGTTGTACAAAGCATTCATCTACTCCGACTTGATACTAATGATTCTCGTTCCCCTATTGCCCCAACATGCAGAGTGGCTATTGCGCATCATGATAGTCAACACATCACCTCTGATTGCTCATTTTATCGCTCTGACGCATACTCGGTTATCTAACCTTTTATTCCACGTGATAGTCATCCTCGTCTTGGCACTTACGTTATTCCATCTATTCCAGCCATGATTGCTTTTCTCATCAGTTACGGTTATTGGGGCATGCTGATTACAGCTTTTGTAGCAGGCTCCGTCTTCCCCTTCTCCAGCGAGGCGGTGATGACGGGTCTGTTGGCAGCAGGACTTGACCCTTGGCTCCTTATTATTTATGGTACGATGGGCAATGTGGCAGGAGGAATGTTCAACTACTGGGTAGGACACATGGGCAAGTTGGAATGGATAGAGAAATACCTTCACGTCAAACAGAAGGATATGGACCGCGCCACGAGGTTTATGGCAGGACAGGGTGCATGGATGGGATTTTTCGCCTTCATTCCTGTGATAGGCTCAGCTATCACCGTTGTTCTGGGGTTGATGCGAGCCAACATACCGATTACGCTGATTAGTATGACTATCGGAAAATTCCTACGCTATATGCTTCTTGTTTACGGTATTTCCCTGTTTTTCTGAGCATAATCAGTGGGTTAAAAAAAAATAATGTTCGTAGGAAATGAACGCAGTTCAAGGTAAAAGCAGTACCTTTGCAAAAATTTTTCAGTAAATGACGATGAAACAGTTTAGATGGGTGGACAACCTTCTGGGATGGCTTTCTTTTCTGATTGCCGCCGTTGTCTATTGCTCCACGATTGAGCCGACAGCCAGTTTCTGGGATTGTCCGGAGTTTATTACTACGGGTTATAAATTAGAGATCGGTCACCCTCCCGGGGCACCGTTCTTCATGCTTACTGCCAACCTGTTCTCGCAGTTTGTCAGCGACCCGTCGCAGGTAGCCCGCATGGTCAATACCATGAGTGCGCTATTGTCAGCCACTTGTATTCTGTTCCTCTTTTGGTCCATCTCGCATCTGGTCCGCAAACTATTGATTGACGACTGGAGTGAACTGACCCTTCCGAAGATGATCAGCATCGAGGCCTCAGCCTTGGTGGGTGCACTCATCTACACTTTCAGCGATACGTTCTGGTTCTCGGCTGTCGAGGGTGAGGTTTATGCCTACTCTTCTGCCTTTACCGCGATTGTCTTTTGGCTGATTCTGAAATGGGAGGACGAAGCCGACAAGCCCCATAGCGACCGTTGGCTGGTACTGATTATGTATATGACCGGTCTCTCTATCGGCGTCCACCTGCTGAACTTGCTCTGTGTACCTGCCTTGGTACTGGTATACTACTATCGCCGGTTCCCCAATGCCAACCTGAAGGGTTCACTGATTGCCCTGTTTATCTCGTTTGTCATTCTGGCGGCTGTGCTCTATGGTGTCGTTCCAGGTATCGTCACAGTGGGCGGATGGTTCGAGCTCTTCTTTGTTAACACGCTCGGTTGTCCATTCAATACTGGTGAAATCATCTATATCATTCTGTTGGTAGCTACGGTTATCTGGGCTGTCTATGAGACCCAATACAAGAGCAACCTCATGCGCCAGAATATTGCATTCCTGGCTGCTGTGGCCATGTTAGGCATTCCCTTCTACGGCTACGGTTGGTCGGCAGTCGTCATTGGCGTTGTCGTACTGGCTATCCTATGGTTTATCCTACAGCGCAAGAAGGACAAGGAACCGCTGATACCTGCACGAGTGAAAAACACCGCCCTGTTGTGTATGCTCATGCTGATGATTGGCTATTCGTCATACGCCGTCATCGTCATCCGTTCCGATGCCAACCCGCCGATGGACCAGAACTCCCCAGAGGATATCTTCACCCTCGGTGACTATCTGAGCCGCGACCAGTACGGTTCTCGTCCGTTGCTCTATGGTCCTGCCTATACATCACAAGTGGCTTTGGAGCAAGACGGCAACTACTGTCGTCCTGTGATGAGTAAGGGAAAGCCTGTTTATCAGCGTAAGGAGAAAGCTTCTGCCGACGAAAAGGACTCTTACTTCGTGGTTCGTACCAAGGATGAATATCAATATGCACAGAATATGTTCTTCCCACGAATGTACGATGCTGCCCACAAAGGAGCCTACGAATCGTGGATGGGTGACATCAGTGGTACGGAAGTGCCCTACGACCGTTGCGGCGAAGATATCATGGTGAAAGTGCCCAACCAGTTTGAGAATATACGATTCTTCCTCAGCTATCAGTGCAACTTCATGTACTGGCGCTACTTTATGTGGAACTTTGCCGGTCGTCAGAACGATTTGCAAGGCAACGGAGAGTTAGAGCACGGCAACTGGATCAGCGGTTTCGACTGGTTTGACAATATGCGCTTGGGCGATCAGAGTCTGTTGCCCGATGAGTTGAAAGAGAACAAAGGACATAATGTTTTCTATATGCTCCCGTTACTCTTAGGTCTGATTGGTCTCTTCTGGCAGTCATTGGCACGTGGCGACAAGGGAATCCGTCAGTTCTGGGTAGTCTTCTTCCTGTTCTTCATGACAGGATTGGCAATTGTCATCTACTTGAACCAGACGCCGATGCAGCCTCGTGAGCGCGACTATGCTTACGCAGGATCCTTCTACGCCTTTGCTATCTGGTGTGGTATGGGTGTAGCCGCTATCATTGAGATGATTGCTAGATATACTAGAGTTTCTAGTTCTTCTGGTCTTTCCAAGGAGCTCGCTATCGCCGTCGTGGTCAGCATCGGTTGTCTCTGCGTTCCCATCCAGATGGCCTCACAGACTTGGGATGATCATGACCGCAGCGGTCGCTATACCTGTCGCGACTTCGGACAGAACTACCTGATGTCACTACAGCAGGAGGGCAACCCCATCATCTATACCAATGGTGATAATGATACCTTCCCCTTGTGGTATAATCAAGATACGGAGGGCGTTCGTACCGATGCCCGTGTTTGCAACCTCTCCTATCTGCAGACCGACTGGTACATCGACCAGATGTTACGTCCTGCCTACGATTCTCCTTCCGTTCCCATCAGTTGGAGTCGTCTGGAGTATTGCGCAGGCACCAATGAGTATGTCACCGTCGACCCGTCGGCTAAGCAACAGGTACTCCAGTTCTATCAGGAGAATCCTCAACAGGCGAAGGAGCAGTTTGGTGAAGAACCATTTGAGCTGAAGAACATCCTGAAATACTGGGTTCGCTCCAAGCACCCCGACCTGCACATCATTCCTACCGACACGCTCTACCTGACGATTGACAAGGAGGCGGTTCGCAAGAGTGGAATGCTGATGCCAAGCGACTCCATCCCCGACCGCATGGTTATCTCGCTGAAAGGCAAGAATGCGTTGTACAAAGGCGACCTGATGATGCTCGAGATGATTGCGCAATGCAACTGGGTTCGTCCTATCTACGTAGCGCTCACCGTCGGAAGGGAGAACTATATGAACTTAGGCGACAACTTCATCCAGGAAGGTCTTGTCAACCGCATTACTCCGTTTACCACCAATATCGACGGTCGTCCTGTAGAAGGAATGACCAATTTCGACACGAAAAAGACCTACGATATCGTGATGAAGCACTTTAAGTTTGGTGGCATCGACCAGAAGGGCATCTATCTCGACGAGACGGTGATGCGGATGTGCTACACCCACCGCCGACTGCTGTCCAACCTGGCCTTGGAGCTCATCAAGGAGGGCGACAACAAGCGTGCTACTGAGGTGCTCGACTTTGCGGAGAAGCAGATTCCGAGCTATAATGTGCCTACCGACTTCCAGAGCGGTTCACTCGATATGGCTCGTGCCTATGCAGCCCTTGGACAGAAGGCGAAAGCCTCGAATCTGCTACGCCAGTTAATGAAGAAGTCGAGCCAATATCTGGCTTGGTACTGTAGTCTGGACGGTATGCGCTTCGCTGGTTCACAACCAGAATGTATGCTCCATCTGTACGTCATGCAACAAGTAGCTGAGATCGCAGAGAGCGTCGACAGCAAACTGGCAGACCAGTTCGCCAAGCAACTCGACCAACAGGCAGCTATCTACCAAGCAAAGGGAGGAAACTTCGGCGACTAACCCATGATTATCGAACAGCCATCCATCTATCTGCGTTGGCTCTATCCCAAAGCACTTTGGAGAATGGACCGTCATCAGAAGGCAGTTTACCTGACCTTCGATGACGGTCCCATCCCCGAGGCTACGCCGTTTATTCTCAAGACCCTCAAGGAGTTCAACGTGAAAGCCACCTTCTTTATGGTGGGCGACAATGTGCGTAAATATCCTGAACTCTATCAGCAGATTGTCGACGCGGGTCATCAGGTGGGTAATCACGGACATAACCACATGGGCGGACTCCGTCACACGCTACATGAGTACAGCTATAATGCGGAGCGAGGCAATGCCTATATCCACAGTCATCTGTTCCGTCCGCCTCACGGATGGATGCGTCACGACCAGTATATCTGGCTCAGCAAGCGCTATCGTATTGTGATGTGGGATCTCGTTACGCGCGATTATTCTAAATGGATGACAGCCGAAGGAGTTATTAATAATGTCAAAAGATATGCCCGCAACGGCTCCATCATCACCTTCCACGACTCTTTAAAAAGCATCGGCAAGCTCCGTACTGCCCTCCCCGCCTCTATTCAATGGCTCAAGGAACAAGACTACGAATTCAAAACTATCGATTAATCAGATTGATATAAATTCGCAGGAATAAGTGTTAAATTTGCAATTAATCTGCGAAAAATTTGGAAGTTTCGCAGAAACTATTTATATTTGCAGCGAATTAACGTCTATTTAAACGAACAAAACAAT
>ONWA01000004.1 GCA_900321425.1 uncultured Prevotellaceae bacterium
TTCAACTTCTGCCAGGGATAAGGATTAAGGTACCAAACAGGCATTCAACCTATGGCAGGGTTAAGGTAAAAACCATTCAACTTTTTCTAGGGTAGTACACTTTTTTGTATGCAATGACAAATGACAGATGACAGTTTAGAACAGAGACTGATTATTATGGGTTGAGATGAGTATTCTCAAATAATTAGATTAGATAGATAATAAATATAATTTTATATGAATTTATTTATATATGTATATAGTTATAGTATAATATATATTTATTTCTACACAATTAATAATCGAAGACATTCTTGATCCTACCGCTCATATTTGAAACTGTCATCTGTCATTTGTCATTTTCTCACCTCGAAGTCCCACATCAATATGCATACTGCCAACATACTGAAGTTTAAAGAGAAATGGTAAAATTCAGTTGTTAAGTATTTCTTAACTACTTTTCCAACGGAATTTTTGTTTTCTCAGAAATAATTACTATCTTTGCCATCGGTTCGGGGAGAAATCCGGACTAATAAATAAAGCATTCGCTATTATTTCGCGTTCAGCCAAAAGCCTCGGAAACTTATTGGAAATAAAACGCAACGAGATAATACGTGGTAAGGTGGTCATAATGGGCATCTTGCGCAATCTTAGTAAGACGAATGCATTCACACTTAGGTGTGGTGCATACTTGTAAGATTGCCGGGGTTTCCATCCGAGGCTGCCTCGAAGCTGAACGCAAAAGGTGCATCACGCCTTTCTTGCGTCTTGGCGTGATTGATAGTCGGTGCCATAAACTTAAAACTATCAATTGAAATGGCAAATAAAAATACGAATCTACATCAAGCTAAAGAGGCAAAGAAAGATGAATTCTATACTCGCCGTGAAGATATTGAACACGAACTCTACCATTACCGTCGCCAATTTGAAGGTAAAACTGTTTTATGTAACTGCGATGACCCACGTGTCAGCGAATTCTTTCAATATTTTGCACTAAATTTTGAGTGGTTAGGACTAAAACGACTTATTTGTACATGCTACAAGAATAATGACATTGACCTATTTAGTCAGCATGATAAGGAACAGGCTGTATATCTCATATATGAGGGGGACAAGAACGGTAATAATCGTATAGATCCTGAAGAGATAGGAATTCACCCGTTGAAGGGAGATGGTGACTTTCGTTCGAAAGAGTGTATAGAGTTACTTAAACAGGCTGATATTGTTGTAACAAACCCGCCGTTTTCCCTATTCCGCCAATATGTGAAACAACTGATGGACTATAACAAACAGTTCCTCATCATTGGACACCAGAACGCCATAACATATCAAGAGATATTTCCTTATTTCAAAGATAATCGTATGTGGCTTGGCTATGGTTTTAACCGAAACTGCGCACACTTTATCAGCCCGAATTACGAAGATACGGCAAGTGATGCAGACCATCGTGAGGGTATGATAAGAGTGTCGGGTGTAATGTGGTTCACAAATCTTAGGGTGAAGAAACGCGAAGATGAAATGGAATTTATCAAAAAATATAATTCCAAGGAATACCCTAAATACGACAATTATGATGCTATTGATGTTTCTAAGACACAGGATATTCCAGAAGACTATTATGGTGTTATGGGAGTACCCATTACGTTTATGACTAAATACAACCCAAATCAATTTGAAATAGTTGGGCTAATGGCTTCAACAACAGTCAGTGACATTAACTTTGGCTATCCATTTGTTAATGGCGAAAGGAAATACGCAAGAATATTAATCCGACATAAAAGATAATGCCCTATGAAAATCCAATTAAAAGAAGTAACAATAGCTGAATTGTACGACGGCTATGAATATGATGAGTTGAGCGACATACTTGGCTATGGTGGCAAGTTGAACATTCGCCCAGCTTATCAGCGTGAGTTCATCTATAAGCCCGAACAAGAACAGGAGGTCATTCGTTCGGTGATGCAGGAGTTTCCATTGAATGTTATGTATTGGAGCGATGAGGGCGACCACTACGAGCTACTGGACGGACAGCAACGCACCCTCTCCATTTGCCGCTACCTTGACCGTGCTTTCAGTGTTGATAAACTATATATCCACAATCAGACACCAGATATGCGTAAACGCATTATGGATTACAAATTACTGATATATGTCTGCAAAGGCACAGTGTCAGAGAAGTTGAAATGGTTTAATGTTATCAACATCCAAGGAGAACGTCTTAGCGAACAAGAAATGAGAAATGCCGTATTTACAGGTGCATGGCTTACTGATGCAAAGAAACGTTTCTCAAAAGCTACTGGTAAAGGTGTCCTACTTGGTACACGTTATCTTGCTGGTGACCCAAAACGTCAGAAGTATCTGGAGACTGCCATCAAATGGGCAGCAAACAGTGACAAGGAACGATTTGGTGGAGAAATTGAGACATACATGGGAATCTACCAAGACAAGCCCAATGCTAACGACTTGATGCTTTACTTCCAGAAAGTCATCAACTGGGTTGAAGCTACATTCCCTAAATACGACCCACTGATGAAGGGTTTAGACTGGGGGAATATCTATGAGACCTACAAGGATAAGGAAAATATAGATACCGATGCACTTCAACAGGAATTAGAACGCTTATGGATGGACGATGACGTCACGCACAAGGCAGGTGCCTATGAGTATGTCCTTGGCGGTGACGAAAAGGTTTTGAATATACGTAAGTTCTCGACTGCAATGGCAAAGGCAGCATATACACGTCAACAAGGAATTTGTCCGATTTGCGGAAAGCATTTTGAGTTGTCAGAAATGGAAGCAGACCATATTACTCCATGGAGTCAGAATGGCCCTACAAATGCCGAGAACTGCCAGATGCTATGCAGAGAGTGTAATAGAAGAAAGGGAGCTAAATAAAAAATAATTTAAGCATTTACGACTATGGATAATGAGAAAAAACTGCCAGATGAGTTGAAAGATTATATTTTAGACCCATCAAAAGACTATCGACAGACATTAACAATGTGGCGCGTGGATAAGAAAGGGAACCTGATATGGGTAAAGACCAAGAATGGAACCAACAAATCGTACTACATCATCGAAAAGAGTCAACTGACGGAAGATGATTGGCTGACCCACATGCGCGGTAAGATGGATGCCGATGAGTTTGGCGAGTTTGCATGTGCATACTTCAAGGCATGTGAAATGGCTGGTATCAAAGAACTGAAGGTAAAGTTACGTGGAGAGTTCAACCGAGCTTTCAAATTTGCCGATGAAGAGTGAGTTTATTATTTTTAGTTCATAAAATTAGAAATAGTTACGTTTTATGGCACGAGGTAAAGTAATAACGACGCATTTGCGTACCGGCGACCCCAACGGGATTCGCACCGTGTTCATCAGCAACAAGATTTGCGAGATGATAGTATTTCCCAAGTCGGAATTTGATGCGGTGAGCAAGATGGAAGAGAGTTCGCGCCCTGCACTCTACATTCTGCTGGGTGAGGACGAGAACGGCAGCGCACAGGCTTACATCGGAGAATCGACCAATGGCGTGAAGCGTATCTATAACCATAAATCGCATAAGCTGTTTTGGAACAAATGTCTGATGTTTGTGGCCAAGGACGAGAGCATCAATAAAGCCGACGTGCAATACTTGGAGCGCAAGGCTATCGACTTGGCAACGGATTGTGCTCAGTATGGCGTAATGAACGAGCAGTCGGGCAAGGAAATTTCGCTGTCGAACTATCAGATAGACATTATGGAGGAATTCTTCGATGATGTCCGTCTGTTGGCATCGTTCATTGGCTGTCCCATCTTCGAGAAACAGGAGAAGGCGAAGATGAAGAACGGCGAGAACCTGTTTCATATCAAAGTGCGTGACGCTAAAGCTCATGCCATCTTCAACGAGACCGATCACTCGATGCGTATTCTGAAGGGCAGTCTGCTGCCACAAAGCACGGTTCCCTCGTACAGAGACGGCGAAAAGCGTAATGCCATCATAGCTGCCATATCGAAGCCTACCAAGGACGGTTTCTGGGAGTTGCAGCAAGACTATGTGCTGGCCAGTCCCAGCACGGCAGCCAGTTATTGTTCAGGTCGCAGCACCAACGGATGGGAGCATTGGATCAACGATGCGGGAAAGTCGCTCGATGAATTATTTCGAAGCGAGTAAATATATATAAATGTAAAAATTATTTACCGTTCAAAAATTTAAAAACTACAAAATAGGACTTATAGGGAATAGCTCAAATTTTGTAAAGATTTAAAAAACGCGTGTAAAAAAATTTTTGCGCATATGTGTGATACTCATCGAGTATCACATTTTTTTTGCGACATTTTTCTGTTTCAGACGGGATGACTTGCCCTTGACAAGCCGAATCAAAATGCTTACCTTCGTAGAAGGCGGGTAAACCCCTGCATACAAAATCCTAGTATCTCGTAGCGATTGCACTAATTGCGTCGCTTCGAGATTATGACAAAACAAATAAAAAAATTTAAGCGAACCAAAGCGTTCTACGACATCATCAAGCGACGTAAGCAATGTCGCGAGTATTTTATTCGTTGGATGGAAGACAATGCCGACATCATGAACTTAAACAAGGGAAGTGAGTTGGCGAAACTGTCCTATATCGAATTTAATTTTGTTCCTCATGGGCGACGTTCCCAAGGAGACATTACGAAAAGTGTAATTTATGAGCGTTTAGCCATTCTCTTCTTAGGTGTAGGAATGGCTGATGGATTTGAGTATGGAGCAGAATCATTTTTTCGTTACATTACGAGCAAAGACCATTCAAATCTTGCAACGAGACCAAGTGTCTTGAAACGCGAGATAATGCGATATATTCAGTACAATCGAGAGAAGAAAAAACTGGTGGGAATTTAATATTTAATTATGTGAACAATCTGAAAATATTTGACGTTTTTGGCAAAATAATTATTGATGTATTGATATTCTTAATACATTTGCACCGAGCAATCCAAATCGGATATGTCTCAAGTGTTCTTTCACATATTTGAAAGTATAAATTGTTGGGCTGACGAGCCCAAAGATCGTATGGCTCCTGTTTGTGAACATCGAGCCAATTCTCTATGCAAGCTGCAAGGTAATAGGAAAGACCAGCTGGATTTTCATGCCTCAAAGCTATATGTTAGAAATTTTGTATAATCATAATTCATAAAATTATGAAGAAACAAATAAAAACACCTTGTGCGACCATTATTTGTAACGGTTGCCCGGCTCTCTCTCGTAGGGCAAAGTATTTGATCAAGTTTCTGAAAGGTCTTGTTCCAAACGATGCCCTTACTTATCTGGAATGCGAGTTCTGTGCTGAGACTCGCCACTATCAGAACATGATGGCTGAGAGAATATTCGCTATATTGGTTGATTCTTTGAAACCCAGTAGCATTGAAGACTCGCGACTGTCGATGAAAGTGAACGAACTCGCACGGATACTTATAGGGTATATCAACCCATTCCAATTCGATAGAGACGAGTAAGATGTAGTAAACCCGGTGCGCGCTTTTGCAATATATGTAGAGGCGCGTACCTATTTAAGAATTTATAATAAAGTCAACAATATGGAAAAATTTATTTTTGCCAGACCTCGAAGACTGCTCTTTTCTGGAACAGGGATATCGCTTAAACGGTTCTGTACAACTACTACGCAGTGGATGGTGCTCTTCGTAGCCGACAGAATTACCGATGTAAGTAACCATAAAACAAATATATAGTATTATGAGTAGGATGGATTTTGAAATGTCATTTTTCAAGGCGCCAATTACCAACAAGACGCCAGAGAGAACAGTTACTTTGCTTGAGGTGTCTAAGGCCATCAAGAGCATTTGGTTGGAACCACAGACACAGGCTTTGCGTAAAATCACCGATGAGGTGGAAGCACGTCGCTACAAAGGCCAAAACTTCCCTTATGTAACTCCTGCTGGAGTGTTCCGCTATTGTAATGATCAATCACTCATCTGCCATTCCGGAGTGCTCTGTATGGATCTGGATCATATTCAGGATGTAGACGGGTTGAAACATCGCTTGATAGCAGATAACCTGTTTGAGACACTGATGGCTTTCCGTTCACCTTCCGGCGATGGATTGAAATGGTTCATTAAGATTGATCTCGCAAAGTGTGGGCATCGTCAGTGGTTCGATGCTGTTCGCAACTATTTGATATCACCTGCTTATGGGCTTACTCCCAAACAAGCCGACCCGTCGGTACGGAATGAATCGAGAGCCTGTTTCCTCTGTTATGACCCTGAGGTCTATGTAAATCCTATGTTATTGACAATGACAAATGACAGATAAAATGGACACACAGAATACTTCCACATTCGACCCTCTGGCTTGGTTAGGACAGCAGGGTAATAGCGACAACAAAAACAGTCAAGCGATGGTTACCCCAAGTCGTCAACCATCGGTCAGCCATCCTCTTTCTCACACAGAAGAACTGGAAAAGGCCACTGCTGTTGCTCAGGAGCTCATCAAAAGGAATGCCAACATAGCTGAGTCATATTATGACTATGTCAGGCTGGGGTTCGCTTTGGTCAACGGTCTTGGCTGTGATGGCCGTGACATCTATCACATGTTGTGTGCACATAGCACAAAATACCGCATGGCAGAATGTGAACGAAAGTGGCAGGAATGTCTTCGGAAGGCCGATGGGCGTACCAGTATTGCCACTTACTACCATATGGCCCAACAAGCAGGAGTAGACATCAGTGAAGTGGTTCGCAATTATAGAAAAAATCATATTTATTCATATTAAATTTTTAAAACAATGAAAGAAATTAAAGTAGAAAAAAAGGTCGCTAAGACCACAAAGGAGAAAAAAGTATCTTCAAAGAAAGAAGTCAACAACCGTAGCACGTATCGCAGTTCAGCGGTAAAAAAGGGAAAACCTATCTACAAGCCGTTGACGTGGTCAGAAGTGTTTGCAAGCGAACAATTGCCTCCGCTACCAACGATGTTACCCAAACTGATAGAGATGACTATCTCGCAGACACCTGACCTGCTGAAAGGTACTGTGGCTCAAGCTGCTCCCGTTCCTTACTCTGTCTATCCGCGCAAGTTGTGTTTTGTCTACATCGACAACCGAACTCGCGAACTCCGTATGAATTGTCTGTTAGTAGCCAAGGAAGGAGGCGGTAAGGAGTGTATCACGTTGCCCTTCAAACGCATTATGGCAGAAATCAAGGCCAACGACAAACGAAACCGTCGCAGGTTAAAGGAGTTTAACGAGAAATACAACAGTGCTCGTACAGACGCAGACAAGCCTCAAAGACCCCACGATCTCATCATCCAATGGCTTCATCCTGACATTACGCGTCCTCGACTGGGCCAGGCTATGGAGGATGCCCAGGAGGCATTCCTGATCTTAAAACTCAATGAGATTGAAGACTGGGATCGTGTGGAAGGTCAGAGAGGTAAAGCCAACTCGTTTAGCATCATGAAGCTTGTGGATGACGAAGATAACGACTTCGGCCAGGACAGAGTGGGCTCGCAAAGTGTAAATGCCGACGGGTGTCTTCGACTGAATTGGCTGGCTGATACAACAGAGCCAAAACTAAAGAAGTATTTCCGTTATATTCATGGAGAAGGACCAATCTCACGTATTACTATGGGTGGTATTCCTACTGTAGAAATTGGAGCTCCTATCCCCGTCTTTGGCGATTACGACAAGAAGTACGACGATAGCATTCGTCCTTTTATTGAGAACCTGAAAAAAGCTACAGGAACCATCGTTTGCAAAGAGGCTCAGAAGATGATAAAGAAGTTGAAAGCCGAGATTGATGAGTTCACGTCGATGACGCAAGATAGAATTCTTGATTCTCTCTCACATCGCAGTCTAGTTGCCGCTTTTAGGCGAGCTTGTCTCATCTACGCTGCCAATGGTATGGTTTGGGAGCGCGAAATAGAAAATTATTGCCGTTGGTCTATGCAAGTTGATCTCTTCTTAAAATACAAGCTTTTTGCCGACGACATCATTTCGGCCACAAATGGAATCCAATTGGATAAACCCGGTCCACAAATTCTGCTGGAGAAGGTCAAGGTCGACGAACAGGGTTTCTTCAGCTTTGACGAAGTGGTACGTGTCTATACAGAAAGCGGGAAGAGCCCCGATGAGAAAAAGGTTAAGAATATGGTAAGCCAATGGAAATCAAGGAAATATATTGAAGAAACCTCTGATGGCAAATACCGAAGAATCAATGACAAATGACAGATGACAGTTTGTAATACGTGGACAAGCACAAAATAATAGGGACAAGAAGCACTCTCATGACCAAAAACATGAGGGTGCTTTTTCGAATGTGTCGTCTTCCAATAAATTCTCAATTTATTTTTAGATTTTCACCTCAAAAAGGTGGTGAATTCCTAAAAATTTCGTACTTTTTTCTGATTTCTCCAACAATCTCCGGAAAAACAACTACAATTATCTTCAACTTTTTAACCAAAATGATGGCGGCGCGAGTAATTCTATTCCCCTGCAAGTTCGAGAGCCATGAGGTTCATCTGCTGGCAGTCAGAGGCTGTAAGCGGCAGGCGTTCGTTAGAATGCTCCCAGGCGGAAAGTATCAGTAGGCGCCCATCGGCACAGGCATCAAACTGTTCTCCCTTAGGTTTGGACAACGGGGTGAAGCCGTTGCGGACTATAACAACAACGGGTAGATGCTGGTTAAAAGCCTGGCGCATGACTTCTTTCTCGCCTGGGGATATGGCTGGGGATATGAGTACTGCACCATTGTGCGCAGCATCGATGTATCGGGCTGCTTCGACTTGTAATTGCTGGCCTGTTATGCGTCGCGATATGCGAACGGCCATGCGGCATGGAACGGAGAGCAACGCGCGGTTGCCGATACCGTTGTAGGTATGGGAGCCATGCTTCAGTTCAAAGAAAGGTTTTAATAGTTCTGGGCGCTCGCGCTTCATAAGCAACCGTCGGGGATTGTCTCGCAGATAGCGTTTCCAGCGCTGATACTCGTCATTGTCGCGTAGCACCAGGTCGTTGAAGCCTGGCTCAAAGAGCAGTCCGTGCTGAGGGTGGCTCCCCTTCATGGTTCGTTGCGACTGAGTCGCAACAGACTGTGGAGCTATCAATTGACGGTAATACCGCCCGCAGCCGGTCTTGAAGCCCCTGATGATACCACTTAGTCCGCAGCTAAGAGGCTCGCTGATGAAAAGGATGCCATGCAGATGGTCGGGCATCATTTGGAGCTCAAATATTTTGACTTCTGGATGGTAACTGGGGATGTTCCACCATTCATCTCTGACGGCGCTGCCCAGAGGGGTCAATTCTATACGGGGATCGTTGCTGCTGCCATAGACACGGCCAAACAAGTTCTTGCGCCCTTCAACGGTAAGCGTCACCATGTAAATTCCACGCCTGGTGTAGTCGTGTCCCGCAAAGCGCCGTTTCATAGATGGTTTCTTTTCGCCGGCAAAGGCTTTTCGTTTCTCGTAGGTCTCCTTATCCATACCTGCAAAGATAAGCACTATTTCTGATATTTGCAATTTGTCCGAAGTATTTTCATCCCAAAGTGGTTTTATTCCCTAAGATTTTGTATCTTTGCAATCATGAAGCAACGAACTGAAGAAGACTACTATGTCGAGAGCAAACGTATCCGTAAAGAGGTGCTGGAAATGGCAGAAGTTTTAAAGGAGTGCCCTTTGCGTTTTACCATTACCAATGGCATCACTATGGATGTTGAGATTACCAAGTCTGATTTAAAAACGGTGCTTGGCAAAAATGCTGGTACAGGAGTTAATAATGCGGAAAATAACGGCAGATTCCGGGTGGGGGGGGCTGCCGTTATTAATGATTTCCTGTCACGCAAAAGTCAGAATCTTCTGATTTTCTGTTTCAGTCGCAGGATGCGGCGCACGCTCTGGTTGATGCGCTCCTCGCTGATGGTGCCGTTGTTGACTGCCTTCACGACAGCATCGAACGCCTTGACGAAGTTCTGCGGTCCGAGCACGATGTCAATGCCCGCCTGGATACATCCCACAGCTGCCTTGAAAGTCACCATCTCACTATCATGGGAGCAACCGACAATCCGCAGGTGGTTTGCTTACGGTAACGTTTTTCAACAAGTTTCGCACGGATTGTTTGGAGGGAAATAAAAAAGTTTGTAATTTTGCCACAAAATGATTTTGTGACAAGCGTATGCTACAGAAACTTTTTGGGTTTGATCCCACACAAAACAAGGTGCGTACCGAGATCTATGCGGGCATTACCACCTTTCTCACCATGGCCTATATCCTGGCCGTGAATCCTGGCATCTTTAGTGTGCTCGAGCCGTATGGGAGATTAGTCCCACGATGTGGGTGCTGTTCGTACTGTTCATACTGCGCTATGTGCAAAGGAGTCTGTAAAAGTTTCGAATAATCCATAAGATTTGCAGAAAAACATCAAAATATGATGTGAATAGGAGAATTATTACTATTTTTGCATCCGTATGAAGAGGTCGTTAAACAAAATAAAAGCGGTATCTACGTCGCATGATGTCGGTCTGAAACGGGTATTGCTGGCTGCTAATGAGAGCGGTTGCTCGCTGACGCAGATAGCAGTAACGGAACTGGCGGCAGGCGAGGTGGCACAGGCACATATCCACCCAGATATGCAAGAGGCGTTCTACGTATTGGAGGGAATGCTCGACGTGAAGTTGGATGACGAGGTGCAGCATTGCCAGAAGGACGACTTCGTATATGTGAAGAGTCTGACGAGTCATGAGCTGAGAGCCGTCACCGACGTGAAAATCATGACGATAGGCTGTGTGATAGAGTCGCAACGGTCGAAATTATACCCATTATTGTTCGAGCCCAACCTACACAAGGTGGTGTGGGGCGGAAAGAAGCTGACCCAATGGAAAGGGCTGGCAGAGAAAGACCAGATAGGAGAGAGCTGGGAGGTGAGCTGTGTGGAGAGTTCGCCATCGGTCATCGCCAACGGAACCTGGACGGGTTACACGTTGAATGAGGTCATCAAGAAACTGCCGGAAGCTATCCTCGGACGTGAGGTGAGCAGGAGATACGGTGGGGAAATGCCACTACTGGTGAAGTTCATCGATGCCCAGAAAGACCTCTCCATCCAGGTGCATCCCGATGATGAGATGGCCAGACGCCTGCACAACAAGAACGGGAAGAGCGAGATGTGGTATGTGCTCGACGCTGAGCCAGGAGCTTATCTGTATTCGGGATTCAAGGAAGAACTGAGTCCTGAGGCCTATAAGAAAAAGGTGGCCGACGGGAGTATCATCGAGTCGCTCGCCAAACATGAGGTGAAGCCTGGGGATGTGTTCTATCTCCCCGCAGGAAGGGTGCACGCCATCTGCAGCGGTATACTGCTGGCAGAGGTGCAACAGTCGAGTGATGTGACCTACAGAATCTATGACTATAACCGACCAGGACTGGACGGGAAGCCGAGAGAGCTGCATACAGAACTGGCGGCAGAGGCACTGAACTATCAGGTGGAGAGGGAATACCGGACGGAATATTCGTCTGCCAGCAACCGGACCAATAGTGTGGTGGAATCACCATACTTTAGTGTGAAGGTGACGGAGTTTGACGAGACCTTCCACCGCAACCTCATCAAGTACGACAGTTTCGTCATCTGTATGTGTCTGAAGGGCGACTGTAAGATCAGAATACGGAGTACAGGCGACGAGATCAAATTGCGCGAGGGATACAGTTGTCTGATTCCTGCCGCGATAGCCGACTATGACATCTCGCCGGTGAAAGGCAGCAGTAAGGTGCTGGATGCCTATATCGACAATATGGATAAGAGTCTGCTGCACAAGGTGAGCAGGTTCTTGCATATCACTACCCAATAGAAAGTGCATGATAATACTTTAAAACAAATAAAAAATATGATCAACGAAAACATCAAGTATATCGGTGTTGATGACCTCGACATCGATCTCTTTGAAAGTCAGTATGTGGTGCCCGAGGGCATGAGTTATAACTCCTATCTCATCGACGACGACAAAATCGCGGTGATGGATACCTCCGACCAGCGGAAGGGAGAGGCATGGAAAGAGAATCTGAAGGCAGCCCTCAACGGAAGACAGCCCGACTATCTGGTGGCTCACCACATGGAACCCGACCATGCGGCACTTATCGCATGGGCGCTGGAGACCTATCCCACCACACAACTGGTTTGTAGTGCACAGGCAGCAAAGATGTTGCCTAACTTCTTCGACGGAATGAACTTCGAAGGACGTGTCATCACAGTGAAGGAGGGCGACACCCTGGAACTGGGGCATCACACCCTGCACTTCATCGCAGCGCCGATGGTACACTGGCCAGAGGTTATCATGAGCTACGAGAGTACAGACAAGGTACTGTTCAGTGCCGATGGCTTTGGTAAGTTTGGTGCGCTGGTGAACGACGATCCCAACGACTGGGCTTGCGAGGCGCGTCGTTACTATTTTAATATCTGTGGTAAGTACGGTATTCAGGTGCAGAGCGTGATGAAGAAGATGGCAGGCATCGACGTGCAGACCATCTGTCCGTTGCACGGACCGGTACTCAAAGGCGAGGCGCTGGCAGAGGCAGTACGTCTCTACGATATCTGGAGTCGTTACGAGCCGGAGAGTGAGGGAGTCCTGATTGCTTATGCCAGCATTCATGGCGGTACGGCAAAGGCTGCCGAGCGACTGGGTGAACTGCTCCGTGAGAAAGGTGCGAAGAAGGTGGTGGTCAGCGACCTGAGCCGTGATGATATGGCGGAGGTGATAGAGGATGCTTTCCGCTATCCCACATTGGTGGTGGCTGCATCCAGTTACGATGCCGGAGTGTTCCCAGTGATGCACGACTTCCTGTATCACCTGCAGATCAAGAACTATCAGAAACGTCGTTTCGCTATCATCGAGAATGGCAGTTGGGCTCCTTCTGCAGGTAAGGTGATGCGCACAATGATTGAGGCGATGAAAGACTGTGAGATAGTAGAGCCGATGGTGTCTATCCGTTCACGAATGAAAGCTGCCGATGAGGAGCAGCTGGCATTGTTGGCAGAGAAACTCGTATCATGATCATAGGAAGAAATTCGTATCATTATTATTGGAAAGAATATGAAACGTTCCGAGCAAGTTCGTAAAGCAACAGGGTTGATTATTGGTCCCTTGTGTGCTGTCATACTATGGCTGATGCCTATTGCTGGTTTATCCGAACAGGCGCATCACCTGTTGGCTATCATGTCGTTGGTTGCTATCTGGTGGATTACCGAACCAGTGCCCATCCCCGTCACCTCGCTACTGGGGCCCACCTTGTGCGTGGTACTGGGCATCGCACCCATCAAGGACGCGTTTGAGCAGTTCTCCAATCCCATGATTTTCCTGTTCCTCGGAGGTTTCCTCTTGGCGAAGGGTATGATGGTCAACGGACTGGATAAGCGTTTTGCCTACGGTATCATGTCGATGAAGTGGGTGGGCGACTCTCCTAAACGTATCTTCCTGGCCATCGGTTTGGCATGTATCCTCTGTTCAGGATGGATTAGCAATACCGCCACGGCAGCCATGATGTTTCCCATCGCCTTGGGACTCTTGGAGGCCATTCGCGAAATGATGGCAAGTAATGGGAAAATCATCGACCTGGCCAACTACAAGTATGCGACAGGATTGATGCTGATGACGGCCTATGCCTGTAGCATCGGAGGTGTGATGACACCTATCGGTACGCCTCCTAATATTATTATGATTGGCTTTGTGGACCAGCTGGCTCCCGACGCCCCCAAGATTTCATTCTTTCAATGGATGATATGGGGTACGTTAGCAATGGTGTGCTATTTCATCTTCACCTATTTCCTGCTATGGAGGATGTTCCCTGCCGATGTCAAACATATCAAAGGAGCCCGTGAGTTTATTCAGCAATCCGTCAACTCATTAGGAAAGTGGACACGCGCCCAGAAGAACACCATCTTTGCCTTCTCCGTTGCCATCGTGCTATGGGTGTCTCCCAGTGTGCTCAGTATCGTGTACGGCGCAGACTCAGAGGTGATGAAATACTACGACAGTCATTTCCCTGAGGCTATCGCTGCAATGGTGGGCGGTCTGTTGCTGTTCTTCTTACCCGTTGACTTCAAGAAAGGTGAGATGACGTTGAGCTGGAAGGATGGAATAGAAGGTATCGAATGGGGAACGCTGTTGCTCTTCGGTGGCGGACTGGCTATGGGAGCAATGATGTATTCGACCGGTCTTTCGGCATGGTTAGGTGCTGGTATCAAAGAAGCATTAGGTCAGCATCCATCGGAATGGTTCTTCATAGGCGTTTTCTGTATAGTGGCCTTGGTATTGTCAGAGCTCACCTCGCACACGGCATCCACCAACCTGATAGCGCCCATTGCCATCGGTACAGCCCTATCACTAGGGTTCAGTCCTATCCCTGTAGCTGTCGGTATCGCCCTGTCGTCATCGCTCGGATTCATGTTGCCAGTATCGACACCACCGAATGCCATCGTCTATGCATCAGGTTATATCCCTATTACGAAGATGATGAAATCGGGTTTTATCATTGACGTGGTGGGTATCTTGGTAGTGACGATACCTGTTGCCATGTTGCTGGTGAAATATGTGATGGGAATCTAACAACAAAGCCCCGAGGTAATTCTCGGGGCTTTGAATTCTGCGGAGAGAACAGGATTTCGCCTAAGAGCTTTGAATCCTATTCTAAGCTTCGCGGAGAGAACAGGATTCGAACCTGCGAACCGGTTTTGCCGGTTACACGCTTTCCAGGCGTGCCTCTTCAACCACTCGAGCACCTCTCCTTGTTTGCGGATGCAAAGGTACAAAGAAGAATGTACATCACCAAATACTTCCGCGATTTTTTTATCAAAAAAAAGAGTAGGGGATGACGGTATCTGACCGCATCCTCCTACATTATTTAATAGCTACGTGCGATGATGACACGTGCCTTCGCAGGCTTGCCTGTCACCATATCAACACCTGGCGTCTGTTCTACACCAAAAGGTATACAACGGATGGTGGCCTGTGTCTCTTCTTTGATCTTGGCCTCGGTCTCTGCCGTTCCGTCCCAATGACAAAGGAAGAATCCGCCGTCCTTCACCTTCTCCTTGAACTCCTCGTAGTTCTCGCACTCGAAAATATGGGCATCACGATAGTCCTTTGCTTTCTTGTAGATATTAGCCTGGATATCGTCCAACAGTTGCTCAACATATTCGGTAATACCCTCCAATGGACGGGTCTCCTTCTCCAATGTGTCACGACGCATCACCTCGATGGTGCCATTCTCTAAGTCGCGGGCACCTAAAACGAGTCGCACGGGAACACCCTTGAGCTCATAGTCGGCAAACTTAAAGCCAGGACGCTTATTGTCGGCATCATCGAACTTCACGGTAATACCTTTCTGACGCAGAGTTTCGATGATAGGAGTAACCTCCTTGTTGACCTGCTCGAGTTGTTCGGGCTTGTTGGCAATAGGAATGATGACGACCTGTAGAGGTGCCAGTTTAGGAGGCAGCACCAGTCCGTTGTCGTCGGAGTGGGTCATAATCAGCGCACCAATGAGTCGGGTAGAGACGCCCCATGAGGTGGCCCATACATACTCGGGCTTGTTCTCCTTATTCAGATAGGTCACCTCGAAAGCCTTCGCGAAGTTCTGACCCAGGAAGTGAGAAGTGCCGCTCTGTAGCGCCTTTCCGTCCTGCATCATCGCCTCGATGGTATAGGTATCAAGGGCACCGGCAAAACGCTCGGTCTCACTCTTCACACCCTGTACAACGGGTACGGCCATCCATTCCTCAGCAAACTTGGCATATACCTTCAGCATCTTCTGTGCTTCCTCTTCTGCCTCCTCACGAGTGGCATGAGCGGTATGACCCTCCTGCCAGAGGAATTCAGAAGTGCGGAGGAAAGGACGGGTACGCATCTCCCAACGCATCACGTTACACCACTGGTTGCACATCAAAGGCAGGTCGCGCCAAGAATGAATCCAGTTCTTATAGGTGTTCCAGATAATCGTTTCACTGGTAGGACGAACAATCAGTTCTTCCTCCAACTTAGCCGTTGGGTCGACCTCTACGCCACTCTTATCTTCCTTGGCACGCAGACGGTAGTGGGTCACCACAGCACACTCCTTGGCAAAGCCTTCTACATGCTCAGCCTCGCGCGACAGGAACGACTTGGGGATGAGCAAGGGGAAATAGGCATTCTGTGCACCTGTCTCCTTGAACATCTTATCCAATTGCTGTTGCATCTTCTCCCAGATGGCATAGCCGTAGGGCTTGATGACCATACATCCTCGCACAGCGGACTGCTCTGCAAGGTCAGCCTTGACAACCAGGTCGTTGAACCACTGGCTATAGTTGTCGGCTCTCTTTGTTAATTCTTTGAGTTCTTTAGCCATATTACTTTGTTGTTATTCGTATTTTGCTGCAAAATTACAAAAAAAAATAATAAACGTACCATATTCTGAATAAAACCATTAACTTTGCCGCTTGAAACAAGTAAATTTAACAACAAACGGCCTACAAATGATTGTCAAAAAGATACGAGCTTTCATCCGCTGGGTACTTGTAGCATTCTTCGGTTCCACGATTCTGGCAGTGGTGGCATTCCGTTTTATACCCGTATTTATCACCCCCCTGATGGTGATCCGTTGTGTGCAACAAGTGAAGATGGGAAAAGAAATCAAGATGCGACACGACTGGGTGCCCATCGATCAGATTGCCCGTCATTTGCCTATGGCTGTGATGGCCAGTGAGGATGCTCGCTTCCTTGAACATCATGGTTTTGACTTCAAAGCCATCGAGCATGCGGTGGAAAGAAATGTCAAGCACCCAGAGAAACAAAAATTAGGAGCCAGTACCATTTCACAACAGACGGCAAAGAATGTGTTCCTATGGCCAGGCAGATCGTGGTTGCGGAAGGGGTTTGAAGTCTATTTCACTGGACTCGTCGAACTCATGTGGTCGAAGGAACGAATCATGGAGGTTTATCTCAATAGTATTGAAATGGGAGATGGTATCTATGGGGCACAGGCGGTGGCCAAGGAACACTTCGGTTGTGAGGCAAAAGACCTAAGTAGGGCACAGAGTGCACTTATTGCCGTATCACTACCAAACCCCATCCGTTTCAATTCCCAGTCGCCCAGTCGTTATATGTACCGCAGACAATCTCGTATTCTTCGGGAGATGCAGTACTTAGAAAGGGTCAACTCAGAATTCCTGAAGTAGGCGTTTGACGTACTCCCTGTCCCAGTCGTTCAAATGTCGTCGTTGTCCATTGAAAGCGAGGATATCCAAATCGAGGGCCACACGTCCTGTCGTCTTGTCTTCTGGACGTCGACCGCAACAGTATTCTATCTCTTTGAGCAAACGGTTGAGAGTTCCTTCATCGTGGGGGGTAGTACCTCGTACCAGTTGATTGAGATACTGTTGGGACGACAAACTATTGACAGGAGTTGTCCACAGTTCTTTGGTGAGTTCCATCTGATGGATATGTTCACGCAACATAGCAATGCCCTGAGCCAGATGTTGCTGAGCCTCGTGGTTGGAGGCAATACTGATGAGAACATTATTGGATGCGGTCATGCTCAATCAGGTCATTGAATTGCTGTTGGTAGCCATTGAACACGTTGATATCCACATCGCCGTGAATACCTTCGACCCTACCGTCGGGAGAGAGTTGCCAGTAAACCAGATGAACATCGGGACGAAACTCCCCATAACGGGCAATCCATATCTTATAGTCTTTCATCAAGTCAGGGGCTTCAGGAAGATAACGGTTGACGAACGACTGTCCCACATAAAGAATCGGTTTCACTCCAGTATATCGCTCCACATATTTGAGCCAGATACGAACACGCTTAAACATCTCCTCCGGACCGCCAATACGGGCAATTTGCGCATGTGTTGGTTCGACATCAAGTACCGGTGGGAAGTCTCCTTTTTTAAATAATGTGTTACGCGTGAAATAAAGGGCTTGTTGTGCAGCATCACTCTTCAGAGAGAGAAAATGATAGGCTCCTACCATAAAACCATGCTTACGGGCATCCATATAGTCTTGCACAAAGAACTTATTGCGGATGGTGGTTCCCTCGGTTGACTTGATATAGACAAACGATACCGGATAATCCTCCTTACCCATGATGCGTTTTTTGGTCATACGTCCCAGATTGGTAATCCTCAAACGATCCCAGAGAATAGGGAATTTCTTTTTTCCCTTGCCATGCTGATAACGGGAGATGTCAATACCATAGATACGTTCTGTGGTGTAGTTCATGCGTTCACCACGGAATCGTCCTTCTTTCCATTCACCAGCCTTGATTTGACGAGCACCATGAACAAGGAAACCAAATCCGTGAGGTCGACCGTCATACCAGTTTCCCTCGTAATAGGTACCGTCGGGCGACTGTCGCCAACCAATTCCTGATGCATACAAGTGTTGGTTGAGCCCACCGCGATAATAACCTGTAGAGTCAATGCGTACTCCCTCGGTAATGCTGTCCTGGCGCCAGATAACAGCTACCAAGGTGTTGGTACTGTCACACGTCATACCCAAGCCATCATGAGCAAGTCCCTGCCACCGTCCGATATTCCAGAGATGGAAGTCGGGTAGGTTGCGCATTTTCACACTGTCAGATACCAAACGAGTATAGTAGTTGGCTACCATCTCATAACCATCATCCCTTACATTATGGCGCGCAAGGTAATACTCCAGTTCTTCTCGTTCGGCTTTCTTTTCGGGTGTCAATAGAGAGTCGGTCTGTACACGAGGAATGGCTATCACGAGTGGACGACTGGTAGAAATAATAGTATCGGCAGCAAAGAAACGATATTCCTGATATTTGTTCCATCCTTGAATGCCGGCAATTATTGATATGGTTGTCAGTACAAGGATGATACAATAGATGATGACAAAAGTCTTTCTAGTCTTATTCATCGTAACCAATATAAAAAAGCCACCTTGTAGGACAGGTGGCTCATGTGCTTTTTCGGGGGAGAGCGGAATACGGGAATCGAACCCGCCTCCCAGGCTTGGGAAGCCCGTGCACTACCGATGTGCTAATTCCGCATGCTCGCAACCGCCTCGAAAGAGCCGATACCCGGACTCGAACCGGGGACCTACGCATTACGAATGCGTTGCTCTACCAACTGAGCCATATCGGCAAACGGCTTTCCCTTCCTTTGTACACCCGCAGGGGCTCGAACCCTGGACACCCTGATTAAGAGTCAGGTGCTCTACCAACTGAGCTACGGGTGCATCATAATATCTCAAAAAGAAAGGTGGTCACTGCCACCTCATGTACACCCGCAGGGGCTCGAACCCTGGACACCCTGATTAAGAGTCAGGTGCTCTACCAACTGAGCTACGGGTGCATCGTTTGTTAAGCGGGTGCAAAGGTAAACACTTTATTCGATATCACCAAACTTTTTCGGTTTTTTCTTCAAAAAAGTTTTCCACAGACTACTCTTTCAGTAGTTTTTCGATGAAATTGTCCAGATCCTTATCGAGATCTTCCATTAAATCCGAGCCAATGATGACAGTATCGTCGTCGACTACATAGAGCTCAGCAATATTTTCCTTGTCGTCATTTTCCAATACGAAAGAGTAGGGCTTGAGAATCGACATATGGTCGGTAATCTCACTCAACTGTTCGATGCGCTTACGAATCACAGGGACAATCTCCTGATAGAAATGGTCACTCTTGTTGTCTATCCACTCGTCGATGACACAACGGTTGATCTCTTCGTCATCATCATCGTAGGCTAACAGCTCACCTGTATCTTGATTTACACGCAGGTGGATGTCAGTAAGAAGGGTGGCCTCTTCAGAAGGAGGAAACTTGTCGGCTATCTTGCGGATCGCACGATCGATTTGTTGAACAGTTTGTTCGCTGGCTTTCATGATGTTTGCTTTAAAATGACAGCTACAAAAGTATAATAAAGTTTTGGAACAACAAAAGAATCTGTGCATTTTTATAAAAATATTGGTCGATTTCTTGTTTTAACCAAATAAAATCAGTACCTTTGCGAAGTTAATTAACATGAGTCATCAAATCAAACATGCAGGAGTTGTGGAATCTGTAGAGGATGGATGCATCCGTGTCCGTATTCTCCAGACCTCTGCCTGTGCCGGATGTAAAGTAGCGGGGCATTGTCATGCCTCGGAAGCAAAAGAAAAGATTGTGGACGTCTATCAGATGCCGACGGGAATGGACTTGAAACCAGGTATGCCGGTGGTCGTCTGTGCCTCACCTCAAGTGGCTGCTCACGCCTTACTATTAGGCTTTGGCATCCCATTCTTGCTGTTGGTAGGTGTTGTGGTCCTCATGACGCTGCTAGGGGTAGATGAAGCCTGGGCAGCACTTGCAGGACTGACTGCGATGATTCCATATTATATTATACTATATTTTCTGAGGGGACGTCTTCGTGAGAAGTTGGCCTTTACATTGGAAGATCGTTAAACAAATTTATAAACTAAAACAAATTACAATTATGGATTTCATCTTGATGGCAGTGATTGTGCTTGGAGCTATTGGCTTGATTGCAGCGCTTGTGCTGTATGTCTGCTCCAAGAAGTTCGCTGTGTATGAAGATCCCCGTATCGCACAGGTCAACGAGGTGTTGCCTGGTGCAAACTGCGGAGGATGTGGATTCCCTGGATGTGGCGGTATGGCTGATGCGCTGGTGAAAGGCGCTGATGCAGGAAGCCTCGATGGGTTGTTCTGTCCCGTAGGTGGACAGGCTGTGATGGGACAGGTTGCCGATTTGCTGGGAATGGCGATTGCTAATTCCGAGCCGATGGTAGCCGTAGTAAGGTGCAACGGAACCTGTGAATTTCGTCCGAAGATTGCTGAGTACTCGGGACTGAGAAACTGTGCAGCCATGAATGCTTGTGGCGCTGGTGAGACAGCCTGTGGATTCGGTTGCTTAGGATGTGGAGACTGTGTGGAGGCTTGTCAGTTTGATGCTATCCACATCAATCCCGAGACAGGACTCCCCGAGGTTGATGAGGAGAAGTGTACCTCGTGTGGTGCCTGCGTGAAGGCTTGTCCTCGTCATATCATCGAACTGAGGAAGAAAGGTGTCAAAGGACGTCGCGTCTTCGTCAGCTGTGTGAACAAAGATAAAGGTCCGGTGGCAATGAAGGCTTGTAAGTCGGCATGTATCGGTTGTGGAAAATGCGAGAAGGAGTGTGCCTTCGGTGCTATCACCATCGAGAACAATGTGTCGTACATTGACTTCAACAAATGTCGCCTGTGTCGTAAATGCGTGGCTGTTTGTCCTACGAAAGCTATCCATGCCGTGAACTTCCCTGCTCCTAAGCCAAAGCCTGAAGTTCCTGCTGAAGAGGCCCCGAAGGCTGCACCACAATCCCAATCAGAAACTCCGGTAATCCCGGAAAAGCCGGCAGAGCCGGTTCAACCTAAAGCAAAGGAGGAACAAGCATGATGAACGTTAGAACATTTAGAATTGGTGGTATTCACCCAGAGGAAAATAAACTCTCACATGAGGTGGCTACCCAAGTGGCTGCCTTGCCAAAGCAGGCTATATTCCCCCTTTCTCAGCATATCGGTGCTCCAGCCAAACCTATTGTTGCCAAAGGCGACAAGGTGAAGGTGGGTACAATGATTGCCGAGGCTGGCGGTTTTGTTTCTGCACCTATTTTCTCTTCCGTATCTGGAACAGTCTTCAAGATTGATACAGCGATCGATGCTACTGGCTATCGTAAGCCGGTGATTATCATTAATGTAGAAGGTGACGAGTGGGAAGAGACGATTGATCGCTCTGATAAGCTGGAGTTGGTGAAAGACCACCCAGAACTGACACCTGAGGAGATTGTGAACCGTATTAAGAATGCAGGTGTCGTTGGTATGGGTGGTGCTTGTTTTCCCACCTTTATCAAACTCTGTCCTCCACCTACAGCAAAAGCTGAGTGCGTGATTATCAATGCAGTAGAGTGTGAGCCTTATATCACAGCTGACTACCGACTGATGATGGAGCACGCTGATGAGATTCTCGTAGGTCTGGAACTGCTGATGAAGGGAGCGAAAGTGAGCACCGGTTATATCGGTATCGAAACTAACAAGCCCAAGGCTATCGAGCTACTCGATAAGAAATGCCAGGAAGTGTTCGGAAGTAGCGAATATCACGTGGAGGTGGTGCCTTTGAAGCAGCGTTATCCGCAAGGTGGTGAGAAACAGCTCGTGGATGCTGTGATTCGTCGTCAGGTTCCTGCTCCTCCTGCTATCCCTGTCAATGTGGGCGCCATCGTTCAGAATGTAGGAACGGCTTACGCTGTCTATGAGGCTGTGATGAAGAACAAACCGCTCTTTGAACGCTATACGACCGTGACAGGAAAGCGTCTGGCTAAACCTAGCAATTTCCTCGTGCGTATGGGTACACAGATGAAAGACCTCATAGAGGTGTGCGGAGGGATGCCGGAAGGCGACAACAAAGTGCTTGCTGGAGGACCCATGATGGGTAAGGCACTGACCTCTATTGAGGTGCCAATTTGCAAAGGCACCAACTCCGTAACCATCATCTCTGGAGAAGAAGCCTTACGTAAGGAACCCGATCCCTGTATCCGTTGTGCTAAGTGTGTTTCAGCATGTCCGATGGGGCTGGAGCCTTACTTGTTGGCTACTGCTTCGTCCAAACATATGTGGGAGAAGGTGGAAGACGAGATGATCACCTCTTGTATCGAGTGTGGTTCCTGTCAGTTTACTTGTCCTGCTCATCGTCCGTTGCTCGACAATATCCGTCTGGGTAAGTCGACTGTGATGGGTATCATTCGTGCCAGAGCAGCCAAATAATCAAAGAAAAAAGTAAAAAGATAAAAATACAATGGGAAAATTAATTGTTTCATTATCGCCACATGCACACGGAACAGATACCGTGGAGCGCAATATGTATGGTGTGATTATCGCCTTGCTGCCTGCGCTACTCGTCTCGTTCTTCTATTTTGGCATCGGTTCTGCCATCGTCTGTGCAACGAGCGTGGCTGCCTGCGTCTTCTTTGAGTGGGCTATCAATAAATATATGTTGAAGAATCCCCGTACTACCGTCTGTGACGGTTCTGCGGTACTCACGGGTTTGTTGCTTGGCTTTAATATGCCTTCCAATCTCCCCATCTGGATCATCATCATTGGTGCACTATTTGCTATCGGTGTAGCAAAGATGACTTTTGGTGGACTGGGATGTAACCTGTTTAACCCAGCCCTTGTGGGACGTGCTGCCCTGTTGGTAGCCTTCCCTGCACAGATGACCTCTTGGCCTAAAGCAGGTCAGCTGACAAACTATCTGGATGCTGAGACCGGTGCAACTCCTCTTTATATTATGAAGCAGGCCATCAAGGATGGTGATGTGTCGAAACTCAATCAACTGCCCGACTCACTCTCTTTGCTGCTGGGTGATCATTCACTTGCTGGCGGTGCAGGTGCGTTGGGTGAGGTATGTGCTTTAGCATTGTTATTGGGTCTTGCCTATATGTTGTGGAAGAAGATAATTACCTGGCATATACCTGTAAGTATCCTTGGTACGGTGTTCGTGTTCAGTGGACTGCTACACGTAGCTAACCCTGTATATGCCAATCCTATCGCCGTACTGCTCTCTGGTGGTCTGATGCTGGGTGCCATCTTTATGGCAACCGACTATGTGACTTCGCCTATGACAGCTAAAGGACAGATTATCTATGGTGTGGCTATCGGTTTCCTGACAGTAGTCATCCGTAACTGGGGTGCCTATCCAGAAGGTATGTCGTTCGCTATTCTGATTATGAATGCGTTCACACCGCTTATCAACAATTATGTAAAACCCAAGCGCTTCGGTGAAGTGCCAGCAAAGAAGTAGAAGAAGTTATGAAGAAATTAGAATCATCTTTGACGAATATGGTGCTGGCACTCACGGCAGTGGCAGTTATTATGGGCGGTGTTCTCGCCTATGTGAACCACTTAACCTCTGGTCCTATAAACGAACAGAAGGAGAAGGCACTGGCTGATGGTATCAAATCGGTGATGGGTGTCAGTGATCTGACTGTTGCGAAGACCGACGAGGTGAAACAGAACGATGCTAAGGGTAAGGAAATGACCTATATCATTTATCAGGTTAAAGACGCACAAGGCAACGATTTGGGCGCTGCCGTTCAGAGTACAACAATGGGCTTTGGTGGCGACCTGAAGGTACTGGTGGGTTTTGACCCAGAGGGTAATATCCTTGGTTATACACTATTGGAGCATGCTGAGACTCCTGGACTGGGAGCTAAAGCAGACAAATGGTTCCAAAAAGGCGAGAAAGGCGATATCATCGGTAAGAATCCTGCTGAGGAACTCATTGTTTCCAAGGATGGAGGAAAAGTGGATGCAATCACTGCCTCAACCATCACCAGTCGTGCGTTCCTTTTGGCGGTTAACAATGCTTATAAGGCCTATAAGAACACACCGGCAGAGTAAATAGAAATGTGTAAAATTGAAGAATTGAAGAATTGAAGTAATTATGAGTTACGTAGATATCATTAAAAACGGCATCGTCAAGGAGAATCCTACGTTCGTCCTGATGCTGGGTATGTGTCCAACGCTGGCCACTACCACCTCTGCCATGAACGGTATGTCCATGGGACTTGCCACAATGGCGGTGCTCATCTGCACCAACTTTGTGATTTCTAGCTTGAAGAACATGACTCCGGATAAGGTACGTATTCCTGTCTTTATCGTTGTTATTGCTGCCTTCGTGACCATCCTGCAACTGGTGATCAAAGCATTCTTGCCTGATATTGATGCAGCCCTTGGCCTGTTCATTCCACTGATTGTAGTGAACTGTATCATCCTTGGCCGTGCAGAGGCCTTTGCAGCCAAGCAGTCACCTGTGGCTTCTCTTTTCGATGGTATAGGTATTGGCCTCGGATTTACTTTGGGACTGACCTTGCTGGGCATCTGTCGTGAGATTCTCGGATCGGGATCCGTATTCGGTTTCACCTTACTTCCGGAGACTTATAACATCCTGCTGTTTGTACTGCCTCCTGGAGCATTTATCACACTGGGATTCTTAATTGCTATTGTCAACAAACTAAAGAAAGCATAAGATTATGGAATATATATTGATTTTTATTTCCGCGATATTTGTGAACAACATCGTGTTGTCGCAGTTCTTGGGAATCTGTCCGTTCCTCGGTGTCTCCAAGAAAATTGACACCTCGCTGGGTATGTCTGCTGCTGTTGCTTTCGTACTTACATTGGCTACTATCGTGACCTATCTTGTACAAAAGTTCGTACTTGACGCTTTCGATCTGCAGTACCTGCAGACGATTGCCTTTATTCTGGTGATAGCCTCATTGGTACAGATGGTAGAGATTATCTTGAAGAAAGTGTCTCCAGCCTTGTATCAAGCACTAGGTATCTTCTTGCCTCTGATTACTACCAACTGTGCCGTGTTGGGTGTAGCTATCCTGGTGATTCAGAAAGATTTCAACCTATTACAATCGATTGTTTATGCTTTTTCTACTGCCATCGGTTTTGGCGTTGCTCTGACGGTGTTTGCAGGTATGCGTGAACAACTGGAACTGGTAAAGGTTCCTAAGGGTATGCAGGGTATGGCTATCGTCATGTTGTCTGCAGGTTTGCTGAGTCTTGCCTTTATGGGCTTCTCAGGTGTTGACGGTGGACTGAAGATTCTCTTCGGACTCGATTGACGTTTTGATATCCCATCAAAAAAGGGTGATTCCGTTGACAGAAAACTGTCGGGGAATCACCCTTCGTGATTCGGTTGGGGCTCGAACCCAAGACCTACTGCTTAGAAGGCAGTTGCTCTATCCAGCTGAGCTACCGAACCAATTAATCGGCTGCAAAGGTAACTATTTTTTGTAAATTGGCCAAATTTCAGACTTGAAATCTTATATATGTCCTATCATCGAACGAGTGATTGTCGGGGAAGAATCCTTTGGTAGCTTTGAATGTTCCAATATTCATGGGATCTTCACTTTTCTGCTTCATCAACAACTGCTCTGACTCTGTAAGAGTGGGACGAAGAAACGGATAACCATCACTTGCTAACACCAGTTCGTGCGACTGGAATCCTAAGGTGATAATCGGCACTTTGTGCTCAGGAATTGTAAAACCATCAATGACAGCATAGGTAGAATTCTGCTCTTTCATTGTTTCTAGCATCCGTGGAATCATCGCCTGACGAGCAGGATCGTCTCTCAGCATCTCGTCAATGGTCATCCCATTCGCCAGTAGTTGTTTGGCGCGCCTAGCACGTATTTCTGCCAACTCATCTTCATAAGGCTTGGGATTGTCGAAATATGCTCCATCAATTAAACAATGACAATCTCCAACGAGCCATATCTCTCTTCGTAACCTACTAAAAACCACAGCAGAAGCCGTCATTCTCTCTTCTGGATGTTGAAGTAGTTGTTGGAGCCTTTTTTCACGATGCCATGCATGAAATACTGGAGTGAGATAGTGCTGATATATCTTTTTTGTAACACCCACACAGAACTCATGACAAGTAGATGGGGCTGGCATATGACGAATATAATCAGCCACTAAAGTCATTGCATATCGACCATTGCTCATTCGTGATGAATGGCGGCGAGTGGTCTTGGAAGTACTACCATCTATGACTGCAATGAAATCATTTGTGATGACGATTCCGTCCTCGTTTGCTTTCGTGGGGCTTTTGGGGATACTTATTTGTTCGATGATATTCATGTGTTGTTATGGAATGATTGTAGAGTCGTGGAATCAGATCACTACGACCTATGCGTCGAAGACTCTGTTCAATATTTCTTCGTTCCTCAGGTTTGTACCAAAAGAAATATTGACGTTGAGCAAGTTTTTCTTGTGGGCTCTTAGCACTAAATACAGGTTCGAGGGTATAAGGATCATAGCCCGTATACCATGTCTCTGTAGAGACTGTCATTGGTGTTGGTGTGAAGTCCTGTACCTGTTCGAGATGAAAATCCATATTTTTAGTCATCACAGCCAGTTCCGCCATATCATTTTCATGACAGCCTGGATGGGAACTGATGAAGTAGGGGATAATCTGCTGACGAAGGTTCTCCTCACGGTTGATACGATCGAAGATACGTTTAAACTGTTCAAACTGCCGAAAAGAAGGTTTACGCATCAATTTCAGTACATTATCGCTGGTATGCTCAGGAGCAACTTTCAGTCTTCCGCTGACATGTTGACAAATGAGTTCATGGATATATTCTTTAGCGGCCTGATTTGTCTGTTCATCATCACTGCGATGTAACAACAGGTCGTAACGGACACCGCTACCAATAAAGCTTTTTTTTATGCCCGGCAACGCATCAACGGCATGATAGATGTCCAGTAATTTCTGATGATTAGTGTTTAGGTTAGGACATATCTGTGGGTGAATACAACTTGGACGCTTACATTTTTCACATATATTATTATTCTTCCCCCCCATACCATACATATTGGCAGAAGGTCCGCCTAAATCTGAGAGATATCCCTTGAAATCGGGGAGTGCCATCACTTGTTTTACTTCCTTGAGGATACTCTCTTTCGAGCGACATGAGATGAATTTTCCCTGGTGAGCAGAAATCGTACAGAATGCACACCCTCCAAAACAACCTCGATGGATATTTACCGAGTGCTTAATCATTTCGTAGGCAGGTATCCGCTTATCCTTATATTTAGGATGAGGGAGACGAGTATAGGGTAGGTCGAAGGAAGCATCCAACTCTTCTGTCGTCATTGGAGGATAGGGAGGATTGACTACAGTATACATCCCATCCACCTCTTGTAACAGACGTTGAGCATGCATCTTGTTTGATTCCTCCTCAATATGTCGGAAGTTCTCTGCCTGTGCCCGTTTGTCGCGAAGACAAGTAGCATGACTATGAAGTACAATGTCTTGGCTACCTATACCACCGGGAATCTCATCCTTACGAGAAAGATACACCGTCTGTGGGATATTTCGAATATCGTGGATGGGAGTCCCTTGTTCTAATTGTCGACAGATTTCCAAGATAGGTTTCTCTCCCATACCATAGATAATCATGTCAGCATGAGAATCGCAGAGGATACATTTGCGGAGACAGTCTTTCCAATAGTCATAATGGGTGAGGCGTCGTAGTGAGGCTTCGATACCGCCTAAAATAACTGGCACATCGGAGAAAAGTTTGCGAAGGATTTGTGTATAGACTATTGTCGGATACTCAGGTCGCATATCATGACGACCGTCAGGGCTATAAGCATCTTCAGCCCGCAATCGTCTGTTTGCCGTATATTTATTGACCATCGAATCCATACAGCCTGGAGCGATACCGAAGAAGAGACGAGGCTTACCGAGTTTTTTGAAATCACGATAATCCCCGTGCCAATCGGGTTGAGGGACAATACCTACGCGATAGCCTGCAGCCTCAAGAGTACGACCGATGACTGCAGCACCAAATGAGGGATGATCGACATAGGCATCTGCACTGAAAAGGATGACATCAAGTTCCGTCCATCCACGGAGCTCTACTTCCTTCTTAGTCGTTGGTAAGAAATCGGTCAGTTTGTACATGCAATTATCTCCAATGAGTCATATTACTCAGCTGTAGAAGCTATTTCCTTGATTTCTTCGTTGACTTTATTCTTCCAATTGATAAACAAAAGCACCAGTTGCTGGAGCCCGAATGCTTTCATATTCTGATGATAGATAACATCAAGGCAGAGATTGAGCAGAGACTTATCGTTACCTCCATTAGACTCTAACAATGAACGAACATTCAACTTGAGTTTCTCTAGCACCTGCTCATCTACATAGCCATTACTATCTATCAGATCACGAAAGAGTTGATAACGAGCGATAGTTTCCAAATGCTCGTCGGAAATCTCTATAGATCTTGTTCCTGAGGTGTTTGTTTGAATCTTATACATGTTATAATGATATTTTAAAGGGTTTGTAAATCTTATTTGCTGAGTAAGAAGTTGAGAATTCCCCGCATCATAGAGTGTCGCTTTTTAATCGACTTAACACATTCGAACGGAAAAGCCATCGTAAAGGTGCGATAGTCTTTTCCTTGATAGGCTACACAAGCAGACTCTCCGCTTGGATACTGCAATGCTGTAAAGGCTGGGGTGAGCGGACGAAGGATATCTGAACGTACGGCAGCATAGTGCTTGTCATTGATCTGACGATACACCTCAAATGTGGTTCCCATACCATTTATGGTCTCAGAGACAGAAGGATCCGTTCCACCAAACTGACATTTCAGTATACGATGAAGGAAAGCCATTTCAGGTTCGCGTGTCATATCAGAACCAATGTAGGCACCGCTGACCAGCAGACGACCTTTCTTCTTTGTGTATTCAGTCAACACATCCTGAATGGCGCCACCCATAGCCTTATAATACTGGAGACTATGACCATCATAGCGCTCAAGTCCAAGAATCAAGTCCACCATATTATAATCGGATAATTTCACGGAATGTGACTCGATAGCCTGGCTAGAACAGCTGGAGATATTATATACTTGAGCACTTTGAATAGCATCAGCATGAGTCCTTACATAATTAAAGTCATTGCCTGCCATAAAGTGTCCAGCCCATTCTGTACCACTATATCCCAAACCTGTCTCGCCTTCGTTCCCCGTTCCTGAAAGATCAAAATTAGTCTGTTGACCAGACCACCCGGCTGTCAGACCATAGCTTACACCAGGATCTTCCTGAAGGTCATAACCCTGTTCCTGGATATTGTTACGAACGGCTGGCGATGACAGACGATGGAATCCGTTAACAATCAGTACAGACTGTTTGGCATTGGGATTATAATAGGCAGACATTACTTCAGATGGGAAACTCTTTCCACCCTTATTCACGGCTGCTATCCGAAAAGAATACAATACGCCTGGCTCCAGTTTCATGGAATAGTGAGTAGACGCAGACCCCAATAGTTCTCCATTGTTGAAGTCGCCACTACCCACAGCTGTATAAAGAATATAATCTGTTGGAGTGGAGGAATTCTCATGTGGATCCTCCACAGCCTGCCAACTAAGTTTCACCTCTCCGCGACGATTAACCACAGCTTTGAAATCTACAGGTGGTAATGGCTGTACTACACATCCTTCACCGTGCATGTTGCTGATGAAACGCAGAATGGTCTTATAGATGCTTCGTGCGAGGGTGAAACGGAAGTTTGGATCTTGTCCATAGAGCATGTCTGGGAAGTTCTGATGTGACATTGTCTCAAGGATGGCACTAGGTACTGCCGGAAGGCGTGTCTCTGAGTAGTTACGGTCATATACTTCACGTGCATTCCATTTACCATACACCTGACTGAGGTCACGCTGTGTGTTACCTAACAGCATATTGGCAAAAGTGCGGGAAGCCTCGCGAGAAATACCCGCGTCGAGAAGACCATTATTGAATCTGGTAGTACAGATGGTGAGTGATCCGATAAGATCTTGATGATTTTCTGCATAACCAGCATCGCTATGTACCGCCAATGAAAGTTCAATGGGTACTCGTTTCCCCTCTTGATGAGGCATATAACAAGAGCCGCCCCCCATATAATTGGTCATCAATGAACGAACATTGATATCATCTGCATAATCATCCTGTCCTTGTTTAGAGCTATAAACATTATAGGGCATACCCGACCATTGTGCAGTATATCGTGCACCTTCCAAGCAACGTGGCATACCACTGATAATACCTCCTCGTTCGATATTACCCATACCACCACCAAAGCGTACAGCATCGGTTGTTACGACTCCTTTTTTCTCACTTTGGTTGGTGACGACAACACGATTAAATTCATTTGAACCTTGATCAAATTCAAAGGTGCCCAAATAAACCCACGTATTACCTCCCATCTGTTGATTCACGTGGAAATGTGTCTCTTCACCCTTGTGCCATACAATATAGTGCACATTGTCAATACTATTGTCGTAAGTCTGATAACTCACATAAACTGCGTATCGTCCTTCTTCCGGAATTCGTGGTTGGTAAGAAGCCAACGTATAGTTGGTTTTGCTACTTGTGGTTTTAGCCATTCGAGCTGTTCCTTCTATAAAGGGATTCTCTCCGTCACTATAGCTACCTTTACGTAAGGCAAAACCTGGCATAGAGGTGGTCTCCCAATCATATTTCCCTGCTACCTCTAAATAGGACACACCAGCAGGATGGTTATCATTGTCGATGATCACCTCATGCTTCTGCCAGTCCCGTTCACGAGGGGTGAATACGATAGCTCCTGCATTTTCAAGCATTGGAATAAGATATGGTACAACAATTGTCTGTGTAAACAAATCTTCGGTAGTACTAAACAGTTTTGGACGTTGCCATTTCCAGTAACCTTTGGCAATATCATAATAATAACCATGACTAGCCCAAAGAGAAACATGACGATTATAAAGCCCTTTCGTTACCTGATTGGGCTGTGAGATATTGGTGACCCATGGTTGACCTTTGTAGTTAATACCGCCCCATGTCTGTTTTTGTGCGATAACTGGTAATACCGTCAGAAGAGCGAAGAGAAAATGAAGGATTTTTTTCATTCGTTCACCTCCCCAATCACAAAATTCTCAGGCTTTTTGCCCTTAAAATTCTTGAAATATAATTTAATATCACGCATATCTTTTTCAACATTACCTGAAGGAATGACGGTTTTGGTACATTGTATGAGTTTACGCTCATAATCAACGCCATAGAGTAGGATAGGTATTTCAGCTTTAAGCGCTATAAAATAGAATCCTTTCTTCCAATCCGGATTCGGAGATCGCGTACCTTCTGGTGTGACACATAGATGGAATGACTTAGATTGTTTAGCTGTATCAGCCATGTTATCAGTCATGCTTGTGTGTTTCTGACGATAGACAGGTATACCTCCACAACGCTTAAATATAGGGCCCAAAGGCCAGAAAAACCATTCCTTTTTCATCAAGAAGTTACTTTTCATACCTTGTGCACCATTATACAACTGTCCGATTAAGAAGTCCCAATTACTCGTATGGGGAGCCAAACAGATGATATATTTATCGGGATGAACTTCCGTCACATCAGTCGTCCATCCCATTATCTTATATAATAGCCAGCTACAAAACGATTGCCACATGAGTTGATAACAGCAGATTAATGTAAGTTATAAATATGGTCTATGATGTCGCTGACTTGTATGCTGAACTGTTCACGAAGTTCCTTAAAATATTTTTTTGCAGGCATACCTGGTTCCACATGAGAGATGCGACTAATGAAATCGGTCTCTAGATGAATAATGGAACGGAAGATGGTCTCAATGTCTTCATCAGGAACTTTTGCATCATAAAGTGAAACGGCCATGCATTCTGCAAAAAGATCACTACAAATTAAGGTAATGGAATGTTTTAAAGATTTTCTGTTTGCCATAATAAATCCTCCTTTTTATTAATTGTTCAAATTTCATCGTCAAAGATACAGAAATAATTCGAATCTTCCTCACTTTCGAACAAAAAAAATATTAAATTGCCTCATTTCTTTCGTAAATTCATGAAAATAAAGTATTTTTGCATTCCAAAGACAATTTTCATTAATCAAATATATTATTTCTATGGAAAAAAGTGCATTGCAGATTGCGAGAGCCGCTTATCAGCCTAAATTACCAAAGGCTCTTCAGGGTGCGGTAAAAGTAAAAGAGGGTGCTCCTACCCAGAGTGTTGGTGACCAGGAAGAAATCAAGAAGCTCTTCCCCAACACCTATGGTATGCCTATCGTTCAGTTTGAACCAGCTAGCGAGGCAAACACCAAGAAAATGAACGTTGGTATTATCCTGTCTGGTGGTCAGGCTCCTGGTGGTCACAACGTGATTACCGGTCTGTTCGATCAGATCAAGAAGCTGAACCCCGAGAACCGTCTCTTCGGATTCATCTTGGGTCCTGGTGGTCTGGTTGACCATAACTACATGGAGCTCACCAAGGAGATCATCGACGAGTATCGCAACACCGGTGGCTTCGACATGATTGGCTCAGGCCGTACCAAGTTGGAGAAGGTTGACCAGTTCGAGAAGGGTCTCGAGATTATCCGCAAGCTGGATATCAAGGCTATCGTGATTATCGGTGGTGACGACTCTAACACCAACGCCTGTGTGCTGGCAGAGTACTATGCCGCCAAGAACTATGGTGTACAGGTTATCGGTTGTCCTAAGACGATTGACGGTGACTTGAAGAACTCACAGATTGAGACCTCTTTCGGTTTCGATACTGCCTGTAAGACCTACTCAGAGCTGATTGGTAACATTGAGCGCGACTGTAACTCAGCCCGCAAGTACTGGCACTTCATCAAGGTGATGGGTCGCTCGGCTTCTCATATTGCTTTGGAGTGTGCTTTGCAGACACAACCTAATATCTGTCTCGTTAGTGAGGAGGTAGAGGCTAAGGAGCAGAGTCTAGACGATATTGTTACCTATATCGCTAAGACAGTAGCTGCAAGAGCTGCAGCAGGTAACAACTTCGGTACTGTTATCATCCCCGAGGGACTCATCGAGTTTATTCCTGCCATCAAGAAACTCATCGCTCAGTTAAATGATGTATTGGCATTGCCCGAGGCTAAGGGCCTGAACAGCGAGGAACAGATCGCCTTCGTCAAGGCACATATCTCTGCTGAGAACTTAGCTGTCTTTAACTCTCTGCCAGAAGGTGTGGCTCGTCAGTTGGCGTTGGATCGCGATCCTCATGGAAACGTACAGGTATCCCTGATTGAAACCGAGAAGTTGCTCTCCACGATGGTGGCTCAGAAACTGGAGCGTATGAAGAAGAACGGCGAATATGTTGGAAAATTCTCTGCCCTTCATCATTTCTTTGGTTACGAAGGACGTTGCGCAGCTCCATCAAATTTCGATGCCGATTATTGTTATGCCTTGGGTACCTCTGCTGCTCAGCTGATTGCTAACGGAAAGACTGGCTATATGGCTATTGTAAAGAACACGACAGCTCCTGCCGACCAGTGGATTGCCGGTGGTGTTCCTATCACGATGATGATGAACATGGAGCGTCGTAACGGTGAAATGAAACCTGTGATTCGCAAAGCACTTGTAGAACTCGATGGAGCACCCTTCAAGACCTTTGCAGCTCAGCGCGAGACCTGGGCTAAGGAGACCTGCTACGTATATCCTGGACCTATCCAGTATTGGGGACCCTCAGAGGTTTGTGACCAGCCTACACGTACATTGTCTCTCGAACAGGCAAAATAATCTGAATGACGCAGAAGAGGAGAGTTGTCCGACGCAAAGGTGTCGGAACAAAACATATTTATCACGGCCCCGGGCGCAGAAAGCGTCCCGGAGTCGTGATTCGTTTACTCCAACTTCTGCCTTCTTGGGCCTGGTGGATAGGTGGAGCTACCATCATCTGTGGCTACATCTGGTTCTTCTATTATTTCTTTGTAGGACCGTTTGGCTTCCGATGGCGTGCACTCTATGGTGATGTGAATTATCCCAAGGGCTATGAGATTCATGGCATCGACGTGTCGCACCATCAAGGTCGGATCAATTGGGATAAACTCAAGGATCAAGGACAAATTAATCATTGTCCTATCCGTTTCGTGATGATTAAAGCCACAGAGGGCGCCACACGAATTGATGAAAACTTCAAAGACAATTTCTATCAAGCACGCGAATACGGTTTCACCCGAGGAGCCTATCATTTCTATAGTGTCCATTCGCCCGCCAAGGAGCAGGCGTTACATTTTATAAGAAATGTCAAATTGGAGAATGGCGATTTACCGCCAGTCTTAGATGTGGAGCATAAACCCAAGAATATTACTGATGAGCAGTTCAAAAATGACGTGCTCGAATGGCTTCGCATCGTGGAGATGAGTTATCAGGTAAAGCCCATCATATATACCTATTATAAGTTTAAGACGCGATATTTGGGAGATTCCATTTTCAACCAATATCCCTATTGGATTGCTCACTATTATGTGGACTCCGTAGAATATAAGGGAGAATGGAAATTCTGGCAGCACACCGATGCCGGTCGACTGCCAGGCATCAAAGGGAGTGTAGATTTCAATATCTATAATGGTTCCTATTATGATCTCAGGCAGATGACGATTGGCTCGCTTGAGAACATTGGCGAAGAAGCATATAAAGAATAAGTGAACAATATTTTGATATAAAAAGAGGTAATGATCAGCATGGTAGCTGTCATTACCTCTCTTTTTTATCCGATAGTTGTTATTCAATCACAACGAGCGCATCATCTTCCATCACGCTCTCGCCAACACCCACACAGATGGCAGTCACCTTACCGGCTTTCTCAGCCGTCAGATTGTTGGCCATCTTCATGGCTTCCAATACGATAACCACATCTCCCACCTGAACTTCATCACCTTCCTTGACGCGGATATCGGTAATGACTCCAGGTAGGGGTGCTTTGATGGCATTGGCTTTGTTGATGCCCGCCTTGGGAGCAGAAGCACCCTCAGTAGAAGCAGGTTTTGCTGCAGCTGCCGGTTTTACGACAGGCTTCTCTGGCTCAACAGGCAGTTCCATTTCAACCTTATAGTCCTCGCCATTCACCTTGACTTCAGCAATATTCTCTACAATATCACCAATGACAACTTCATATTTATTTCCGTTGATTGTATATTTGTATTCTTTCATGATAAAATCATTTTGGTACATTTGTCATTGTCTGGGCATAACCATTCCACTGAGTCGTATGCTCAGCGATGGTTATTTTAAATGATTCCACATCGTGGACGTTATTTCCCAGATACTCGTGCAGAGCCATCGCAATGGCTGCATATACTTCATTCTTCATAAGCCCATCTTTTACATTGGGATATTTCCGTGCTTCTTGGCAGGAAGGGCATCGCGCTTAGTTGCCAACTGTGCCAGTCCGCGACAGATACGGAAGCGAGTATTGCGAGGTTCAATCACATCGTCGATATAACCGAACTTAGCAGCCTGATATGGATTAGCAAACAGCTCGTTGTACTCATCCTCTTTCTCTGCGATGAATGCCTTGACGTCCTCACCTGCCTCTTTCTTTGCCTTTGCCTCTTTTGCATAGAGCACAGCAGCAGCGCCAGATGCGCCCATCACTGCGATCTCTGCAGAAGGCCAAGCATAGTTCAGGTCGGTGTGGAGCTGCTTAGATCCCATCACGATGTGAGAACCGCCATAAGATTTACGCAGCGTAATGGTAATCTTGGGGACGGTAGCCTCTCCGTACGCATAGAGCAACTGTGCTCCGTGCAGGATTACAGCATTGTACTCCTGACCGGTTCCAGGGAGGAATCCAGGTACGTCAACAAGACTGACGATAGGAATATTGAACGCATCGCAGAAACGGACGAAGCGAGCACCCTTACGAGAAGCGTTCACGTCAAGGACACCAGCATAGCATGATGGTTGGTTGGCCACAATACCTACACTCTGACCATTGAAGCGAGCAAAGCCCACGATGATGTTTCTTGCGAAACGTGGCTGTACCTCAAAGAACTCATGGTCGTCGGTGATGGCCGTGATGACCTTATACATATCGTATGCCTCATTGGGGTTATCGGGGATCACCTCGTTCAGCATATCCTCCAAGCGGTCGATAGGATCGGTACACTTCTTACGTGGTGCAGTCTCCATGTTGTTGGATGGGATATAACTCAAGAGAGTCTTCAACATCTCCATAGCCTCTTCCTCTGTTGAAGCGGTAAAATGGGTCACACCACTCTTCGTCGAGTGTACGCTGGCACCACCCAGATGTTCCTGATCGATATCCTCGCCAGTGACGGTCTTCACCACCTTTGGACCAGTAAGGAACATATAAGATGTGTTCTCCATCATCAAGGTGAAGTCGGTGAGGGCGGGGGAGTATACAGCACCACCGGCACAGGGACCGAAGATACCTGAGATCTGAGGGATGACACCAGAAGCGAGGATGTTACGCTCAAAAATCTCTGCATAACCAGCCAGCGCGTTGATACCCTCCTGGATACGCGCACCACCGGAATCGTTGATACCGATGACAGGAGCACCCATCTTCATCGCCATGTCCATCACCTTACAGATCTTCTGGCTCATGGTCTCGGAGAGAGAACCGGCGTGAACGGTAAAGTCCTGTGCAAAGACAAACACCAGACGGCCGTCGATGGTACCACTACCAGCTACCACGCCATCACCTAGGAACTGTTTCTTCTCCATTCCGAAGTTATGGCAACGATGCTCTTTGAACATATCATATTCTTCGAAGCTACCTTCATCGAGGAGCATGTGAATACGCTCACGGGCGGTATACTTTCCGCGTTCATGCTGTTTTTGGATTGCTTTTTCGCCACCACCAAGACGAGCTTGCTCGCGCTTGGCAATCAACAGTTTGATTTTTTCTAATTGCTTGCTCATTTCTATTCTTTCTTCTATCAATTTACAAAATCAGTAACAAGAGTCGCATTAATGCTCACAGAGTTCAGTAAGAACACCTGCCGTTGATTTCGGATGGAGAAATGCGATATTCAGGTTCTCGGCACCCTTACGTGGAGCCTGATCGATCAGGCGGATACCCTTGCCGTCGCACTCTGCCAGTGCATTAGCGACACCGTCCTCGATACAGAAAGCTACATGATGTACGCCCTTGTTACCTTTATCCAACCATTTCTGAATAGTGCTCTCAGGTGATGTTGGCTCAAGAAGCTCAAGCTTCACCTCACCACATTTCAGGAAGGCTGTTTTCACTTTCTGGTCCTCAACGACCTCGATGTTATAACACTTCAGTCCGAGCACGTTCTCAAAGAACGGCAGACTCTCTTCAATACTCTGGACAGCGATGCCCAGATGCTCAATGTGTGAAATCTTCATGTCAATCTTATTTTAAATGAACATAATTTGTGTACAAAGGTACGGATAATCATTTAAAATGACGAATGAAGACGGAATAATTAAACATTATTAAAACTCAACACGGATTTTACCGTTGATTTGGCGACCAGTGAGGTAGTTGGGCACAGCAAACTGATGATTCATCACATCGGTCACCCAATAGTAGGAATTCACGTTGTTGATGCCGAAGAGGTTCAGACAGTCGACACCGATCCATACTCGTTTCACACCAGCCCAGAAGCGTTTCTTGCTGTTTGGATGCTCAGGATCACCCACCAACAGATAGCTCATACCGATGTCTGCACGCTTGTAGGCCGGAGCACGGAAGTTCTGGCGCTCGATACCCTTATGCGGAGCACCGAAGGGAAGACCGTCGGCGAAGGCGAACTTCAGCGTCATCAGCCAGCGCTTGCTACCGGGGAAGTAGTCGCTGAAGTGCAGGTTCACGGCATAGCGCTGGTCGGTTGGGAGGGGTACAGACACATCACCAAACTTCTGATTGGTTTTCATCCACGAGAAGGTCAGCCACGAGTCGGTGCCTGGCACGAACTCACCGAAGAGCTTTAAGTCGATTCCGGTAGCATAACCACTACAGAGGTTCTCTCCGTAATAGGTGATCTTCATGTTGTTGACATTGTAGGGATTGAGATTCCTGAGGATTTTGAAATATGCCTCTGCCGTAAACTTAAACGGACGCTCTGCCACCTTGAAACGATAGTCGAAAGCTCCGACGATATGAATAGACTGCTGTGACTTGAGTTTGTTGTTCAGTGTCACGATAGTTGTTCCGTTGAAGGATGTTGTATCGCGCAATTCTTTATAGAAAGGTGCCTGATAGTACAATCCCGCTGCCAGTCGGAAGGTCATGTTATGGTTGAATTTCGGCACGAGGGCTACCGAGGCGCGGGGCGAGAAGATCAGTTCTTTCGTGAACGACCAATAGCCCATTCTGACACCAGCGTTCACCGTCCAGAACGACCGGTTGTCGGCTTCTTCTTCCTCATCGCTTCCACCGGTCATGAAGTGGAAGGTGTCCATCGCGTACGCCTCGATACGATCGGAGCTGATCTCGTGGTCAGAGCTCAACGAATAGATGAGGTCCAGGCGGTCGGGAGTGTGTGGGATAGAGTAGCCGCTGGAGTCGCGCATCTCGTACTCACGGGAGTTTTCCGTCACCTTCTCCCGTTTATAGGTAAAGCCGGCCTCCAGTGCATGTTTCTTCCATGTCTGGTTCAGCATCAGCTTGATACTGGTTACATTCGCTTTCAGATAGTTGCGTGCGTGCTCCATATAGGTACCTACGCCGAGGTTCTCGCTCGTCTGGGTATCGTCCAGCCAGTATTGTCCCTGGATGTCGTAGGCCTCGCGCTCCTTGGTGTGGAAGGCCGACACCAGCAGCTTGACGGTGGTCGAGTCGCTGAAGTGGTGCGCCACGCTGAACGTTCCGAAGAGTGTGCGGAAGAGGTCTTTCTCCTGTCCGTCGAAATAAACCTTGAAGTTCTTGACGTTCTCGAGCGTACCAAAGGAGGTCTCGCGGTCTTTCGGCGTGAAGTTATAATGGTTCTCCGAGATATTCCCCAAGAACTCGAGCGTCCACCGCTTCGACGGTTTCCAAGAGAGGAATGTTTGATAGTCGACGAAGTTAGGCTTGTATTCGCCCTTGGTCTGCAGCGACCCCAAGAGATAGCGGTTGGTCTTATAGCGGATGCCGTGCGACATCGAGAATTTCTTATTACCGTAGCCCAGATAGCCTGTGGCACCGAGTAGCGATGCCGTCACGTTGGCCTCAAACTGCTTCGGTCGTTTGTAAGTGATGTCGAGTGTCGACGACATCTTATCTCCGTATTTTGCCTCGAAGCCTCCCGATGAGAATGCTACTTTCTCCACCATGTCGCCATTGATGATACTCAGTCCTTCCTGCTGACCGCTTCTGATGAGCAGCGGACGGTATACTTCGACGTTGTTGATATAGACGGAGTTCTCGTCGAACGAGCCGCCTCGCACGTTATACTGCGACGACAGTTCGTTGTGGGTCGACACACCCGCCTGCTGTTGAATGAGTTCTTCGACGGCGTTGCCCGATGCCGACGGCGTGTGTTGCATGTTCTTGATATCCAACTGTTCCGTGCCGGTGGTCTGTCGGCGCTTCTCCGTCACCGTCACCTCGTCGAGCGAAGCCTGTGGCTGCATGGTGATGAGCAGCGTCTGCTTGCCCTGTGGTCGGCGGAGCACTCGGGTACGTGAGCGGTAGCCCACCATCGAGTATTTGATCTCCACGCTGTCGGCCGACTGCAGCGTCATACTGTACTCACCCTTCAGATTGGTCATCGTCACCTTGCCCTGTTTCACACAGGACACGGTGGCCCATTCTACGGGGTTTCCCTCATCGTCAAGCACTTTGCCTTTGAGTGTGAAGCTCTGGGCGTATGTCATCATACTCATCAGCAACAGGATGAGTACAAGAGGTAGTCGTTTATTCTTCTGTTTCATCAGATATAATAACGCTCCATCTGCCTAAATATTGTATAGCGACGATAATATACGGTTCAACCAGCCGAAAGGAAAGTAGAACCAGCGATAGGTGCTGACGGGTTTTCCGCCAAAACTCAGGATGAAGTCGGCATAGGAATTTTTGCGATAGGGCAGTCCGACGTCCATGAAGTTGATGTGCTGATAGCCGTTCTTGTGGGCATACTGGATGGCGTGCCACACGGTGAGCAGGTCGGGGTGCAGCCGCACGTAACTCTTACGACGGAAGGCAGTGTACCACAGGAAGGCGTTATCGCCGCTGAATACGCACACCGAACAGCCGATGACGTGCTCTTTGTATTTCGTTACAAATAGTTTGCCGTTGCCGCTCTGCTGCAACTTATGAAAGAACGAAGGGTGGGGAATGAATCGCTTGGGCTTGAGGAAATTATGCTGTTTTAGCAGTCGGGTGAGCGCTTTCTCCTCGGCGGCTGTCTCCACCTCCTTGGTGACAGCGCCCCGCTCGTACGACACAGTGATTCGTCGGAACATTTTTTCCGTGATGCGCTCTTCGGGCGTCTTACTGTGCAGCGAGTTGTAGATGTTCATCCACCTGACGGGGAAGAACCCCTGTCGGCGCAGTTCCTTGTAGCCGAACATCTTCTGACTGATGTTACTGATTTCGATATAGAGCAGGCGGCGCAACATCTTCTCCTTTAGCGTCGACAGCATCAGTTCGAACAGCTCCGTTTGCGCGTAACCCACTTCGTAGACGCCCTCGCCCAACATTCGACAGTGCATATAAAAATATGGTGGAAACCAGGAGGAGCGGTAGCGCACCACGGCCAGCAGATGGGCCGCCACCTTGCCATCAGCAGTCTCCACCGTGATCATATAGGGCTTTTGTCCTTTGGTCTGTTCGCACATCTCAAAAAGTTGTCTGCTATGGAAAAACTGCCGGTTGTCCATCTCAGGCAAATCCTTTGAGCGTGTATAGATACGGGGATATAATTGCTGATTCATAGTGCAAAGATATAAATTTTCGTCGACATCCGCAACTTTATTTGATATTTTCCTTTAAATAAAGGTGTTTCCGAGCGAAATGTGAAAATCCGAATGGTTATTGCTGACCTACAACAGCCCTCCATTTCGACTTTTCGGTATAAACTTTGTTGATATTTCCTCCCTTTTTCGTACCTTTGCAGAAAATTCAACGAAGATATTATGACAGATTTCAAAGATTTGGTGCAGTTGCGCCGCAGCCACCGTAAGTTTACGACCGAAGAGATGAACCCCGACGACCTGAAGATGATTCTCCGTGCGGCCCTGATGTCGCCCACGTCGAAGAGTCAGCGTGCCTGGCAATTTATCGTAGTCGACGACCCTGTCGCCATCGAGAAGCTTGCTGATGCCAAGGATATGGGTTCGCAGTTCCTCAAGGGCGCACCCCTGGCCATCGTGGTACTGGGCGACCCCGTGCAGAACGACTGTTGGGTGGAGGATGGCTCCATCGCTGCCATCTCTATGCAGTACCAGGCTGAGGAGCTCGGCTATGGCACCTGTTGGATTCAGATGCGCGGTCGCGGACTGGCCGACGGCACTACGGCTGATACCGTCATCCGCGGCATCCTTAATATCCCCGACAACATGAACACGTTGTGTGTGCTCGCCCTGGGCTGCAAGGCTGAGGAGCGCAAGCCGCAGAACGAGGAGAAACTGAAATGGGAGAACGTTCATCTGAACGAGTATTAAGCGATGAACAACCAGTATTAAGCGATGAGCATTTACAGATTAATGATGATGTGCCGATGAAAATTATTCTGATAGGAGCCGGCCGGTTGGCCACTCATCTGGGTAGTGCCCTGCACCGTGCCGGTCACGATATTCTGCAGGTGTACAGCCGAACACAGGCTTCGGCCTCTGCACTCGCCGATAAGTTCGGCACCGAGGCGGTCACCGACCTTCATTTATTACGAGACGACGCCGAGGTGTATATCTTCTCCGTGAAGGACCAAGTGCTGGATGAGCTGATTCCGCAGGTATGCAAGGGTAGGGAACAGGCGCTGTTCGTCCACACCGCCGGATCGATGCCGCTGGACATCTTCCGCGATGCCGCCCGTCGCTATGGTGTGCTTTATCCGATGCAGACGTTCTCGAAGGAGCGGGCACTCGACTTCTCCATCATCCCCTGTTTCGTGGAGGGCAGCGACGAGGCGACGCTCCGCACCGTCACGCTGCTGGCCGAGAGCGTGAGCAACCGGGTGATGGCGCTCTCTACCGACTGTCGCCGCTACCTGCATCTAGCGGCCGTGTTCGCCTGCAACTTCGCCAATCACTGCTATCATCTGGCTGAGGATATCCTGGCGCAGCACGACATCCCCTTCGACATGATGCTGCCGCTCATCGATGAGACCGCCGCGAAGGTACACGAGCTGTCGCCCGAAAAGGCACAGACCGGTCCGGCGGTGCGCTACGACGAGAATGTCATCCACCGACAACTGCAACTGCTCGACGGCGACGACCTCCTGCAGGACGTCTATCGCCTGATGAGCCAGAGTATTCACCAAACAGCTACGAAGCAATGATACCTTATGACTTACAGAAGATTCGCGCCGTAATCTTCGACATCGACGGCGTACTGAGTACCGAGACCGTCGTGCTCCATCCCTCGGGAGAGCCCCTGCGCTCGGTGAGTACCAAGGACGGCTATGCTATACAGCTCGCCATGAAACTGGGACTGCGCATCGCCATCATCACCGGCGCCGACACGGAGAGCATCCGTCGGCGGTTCACCGGTCTGGGTGTGGAGGATGTCTACACCCGTTGCTCGGTAAAGATTGTCACCTACGAGGCGTTCCTTCGCAAGTACGGCCTCAGCGACGAGCAGGTGATGTATATGGGCGACGATATTCCCGACCTCGAGGTACTGCGTCGCGTGGGATGCCCCGTGTGTCCGAAGGATGCTGTCAGCGATGTGAAGGAGGCCTGCATCTATGTGAGCGACCGTGAGGGCGGTCACGGTTGCGGTCGCGACGTCATCGAACAGGTGTTGCGGGCACAGGGCAAATGGCTGTCGAGCGATACAGCGTTCGGCTGGTAAGCGCAACACGACAGATACACATTTATCCTCAACGACAACTCACTTTTATACTCACGATGATATTAGACAATCTGAAGAATTAACCCCAACAGTTATGTTAGACAACCTCAAGAAATATCACTTGATACTGGCCAGCAACTCCCCCCGTCGTCGTGAGCTGCTGAGCGGTCTGGGCATTGAGTTCGAAGTGCGTGTGATGCCCGGTATCGACGAGTCCTATCCCTCGATGCCTGCCAGCGACGTGGCGGGGTTCATCGCAGAGAAGAAGGCGCAGGCCTATCTGCCGCACTTACGTGACGACGAGCTGCTGATCACTGCCGATACGGTGGTGATTGTTGATGATGAGATCCTTGGCAAGCCCGCCGACGCTGTCGACGCCCACCGAATGCTCCGGCAGTTGAGCGGGCGCACACATCAGGTGATCACCGGCGTGTGTATCGCCACCAATAGAGATGCTAGATTTTCTAGAAATTCTAGAGATTCTAGAGATTCTAGAGAGTCTGGAGATTCCAAAGTATCCTTCAGCGTGAGCACCGACGTCACCTTCAAGCAACTTTCCGACGAGGAAATCGATTATTACATTACCCACTACCGCCCGTTCGACAAGGCCGGCGCCTACGGTATTCAGGAGTGGATCGGCTATATCGGTGTGACGGGGCTCCGCGGCAGCTATTTCAACGTCATGGGCCTTCCCGTGCAACGTATCTATCAAGAACTGACAAAGTTCTAAATCCCAACCGCTTTTTCTATTGGACACGTCCGATTCCTCAACTGGACGTGTCCGATTATGCAATTGAGGCGCCTCGATTCCCTAACTAGTAGTAACCAATTTCTCAACTGGTAGTAACCAATTTCTCAACTGGTAGTAACCAATTTCTCAACTGGTAGTAACCGATTTCTCAACTGGTAGTAACCAATTTCTTAACTGGTAGTAACCGATTTCTTAACTGGTAGTAACCGATTTCTTAACTGGTAGTAACCGATTTCTTAACTGGTAGTAACCGATTTCTTAACTGGTAGTAACCGATAAAACAATAGTCCACGGAGAATGACGAGACTCTCCGCGGACCATTATATGATTGTATTGCTTTACTGTCGGCTCTCTTTCAGAATACCGTGACGATAAGCATAGAGCAGCATCTTCAGGTCGGCCACCTGTTCGCGCAGCTCGTCGCCCTTGTCGGTATCGGCCACGAGCATACGATGCGCCGACATCTCCACGATCTGCGTGGTCGACTTGATGTCCGTGCCTCGCAGGATAGCGTCGGCAGCACTGGTAAACGGTTCATGCTGCACAAGCTGGAAACCGCGGCTGTGGTACACCAGCGTATAGCCGGCAATGCCCGTCTCGGAGTGATAGGCCTCGGAGAATCCGCCGTCGATGACCATCAGCTTACCGTTGGCCTTGATGGGGTTCTCGCCCTTGGAGGCATGCACGGGCACATGACCGTTGATGATATGACGGTTGGTGCCTTTCACCTCGAAAGCATCGAGAATCCGGTCGCACACCTGCTCATTGTCGCGCAGTTTGAAGTAAGCACCCTTCTCCTCCTTATACATCTCCTTGTCGGTGAGGAAATAGCGCTCGAAGGTGGCCATCTTCGACTTGTTGAACAAGGGAGAGTCCTTGCCACACCAGAGGTAGAGGAAATAGTCGATGGCATACTTCCGTTCGTCCTCCTCGGTATCGTTCTGGAAGGCCGACCGCACCACCATACCTATCTGGTGGAACAGTTCCTTGCCCACATAGTTGTTACCGTAGACCTCCACCTCGCGAAGCGTACCGTCGTCGTTGAGTGGCACACTGGCGTGGAACAGCAGGTTGGAGTTGCAGACGTTGAACATACATCCGTGACTGAAGATGGCGCGAATGTGCTTGCGCAGTTTCTCGCAGACGATGAACGAGTGGGTGAGTTTCTGCATGAGCAACTCTTCCTCAGGTGTCAGTTTGTTGGGATCGGCAGGGTCGACGGTGGGGAAGTGGCAGGAACGCATCTCATAGTCCTTGCCGTCAATGACGCACACCCGACGCTCCTGGTCGATAGTGCCAAGCAGCATGCGGTCTTGCATGCCCCACTCAGGACGGCGGCTGAAGATACGAGCCTCCTCCTTGAACTGCAAGATCGTAATGGCCTTGTGCATCTTCGCCGTGAGCTGCAGGGTCTTCTCATCGATCTTCGTATCCTTCATCAGTTTGGGCATAAACTCCTCGCAGGGGTCATCGCCATAGGTATCGAGGGCGAAGGTGGCCAGCGGCACGAGGTTGATGCCGTAGCCCTCCTCGAGTGTCGCCATATTGGCATAGCGGAGGGATAACCGCAGCACGTTACAGATACAGGCCCGGTTGCCTGCCGAAGCACCCATCCACAGGATATCGTGGTTGCCCCACTGGATGTCCCACGAATGATACTGTCGCAGCGTGTCCATGATGATATGTGCACCGGAGCCGCGGTCGAAAATATCACCGAGGATGTGCAGCTGGTCGATGGCCAGTCGCTGGATGACGACGCAGAGGGCACTGATGAAGTCGTCGGCGCGGCGAGTCTCGATGATGGTGTCGACGATCACGTTGACGTAGGCCGCCTTATTCATATCATCGGGACGCTCATGCAACAGTTCCTCGATGATATAGCTGAAGTCCTCGGGCAGCGACTTGCGTACCTTCGAACGGGTATATTTGCTCGACACGTCGCGGGCGATGCGCACCAGTTGGTGGATCGTGATATGATACCAGTCGTCGATATCGGGCTCAGCCGCCTTCACCAGTTCCAGTTTGCGGTCAGGGTAGTAAATGAGGGTGCAGAGCTCTTTCTTCTCCGACTCACGCAGTTCGTTGCCGAAGAGCTCGTTCACTTTTCGTTTGATATTTCCCGAAGCGTTCTTCAGCACATGCTGGAAGGCCTCGCTCTCGCCGTGGAGGTCGGCCAGGAAATGTTCGGTACCTTTCGGCAGGTGCATGATAGCTTCAAGGTTAATGATTTCGGTGGAAGCATCGGCAATCGTAGGAAACGACTGTGCCAAAAGGGTCAGGTAATGCTTCTTCTCCTCCGTAATCTCATAGTGTTTCGTTGGTGTCATATTTCTAAGTTTTTAGCTAATACATTTCTTAATTTCTCGGTATATCGGTCGTCGACGGGCGCTACGGGCATATAGCCTTCGCTCAGTCCGGTCTGTTCTTCGAGCAGGGGCATGAGGTGTTCCAACAGCGTATATACCTTTTTATCTCTCAGCGTATTGAGGAGCGGCTCTTCGGTGAGTCGTGGGTTACGCAACTCGGCAGAGAGTTCCACCAGATGGAGTAGGGGTAACCGGTTGTGGGCGATGTCGCGTGCAATCCCTTTCAGGAGAATCAACACCATATCGTTGGACGTTCCGCGCCGCTGACTGAGAATCTTCTGCGGTAGCACGTAGTTGTTTGGGAAGAAACTGTCGATGGCCTTAGTGTTGATGCTGGGCACTCGTTTGTTGAGCACCAGCAGACCGCGGTCGACCAACTCACGGACATGTTCGTGCTCGGCATAGAGCAGGATACGTCGCCATACCTGGTTGTCGGTCACACGGTCAATTCTTTCCGTCTCCTCCTGACTCAGCCATCGCCTGTCGCCCGTGATATACGCTTTCAGCAGCGAGGCCAGCACCAGTTGGTCGTCATCGCTCAACTGTTTCAGCACATCACTATCCTGTATCTTCTGATAGAGCTGCAGCATCTCGTGGGCAATCTCGTTCTCGTTGACACTACTCGTCATCAGCGGATTGCGGATAATGGTCAAACGAGGGTTCCATCCTAAGCGTTTCAAACTGTTTTCCTCCATCTGTCCCATCACGACGACAGCATAGGCGTTACTCACCATCCTGCGCTGGAAGAGCACCAGTTTGGGGAGTTTCTCTTTCCACAGCCGTTCCTTCATGATCCAGGGCTCCAGTTGTCCGTGTGTGGTAATCACCACTCGGGCACCGTGCCGACGGGCATAGTTGACCGCTCTGTAGGTCCATGCCGACCAGCAGCCATGAACGTGAACGATCTGAGGCACCTGTTCGGTGAAGACGGCCTTCATCTCGCGGAGACTCCCCACCATCTTACTATCAATATATTTATCCATGATACCCTGAAGCATGGTGGCATAAGCTGTCACCGCACTGTCATTTCCCGGATCAATATACAATACCCTCATCGTTTAGCGTCGGATTAGTTTGTCTTTACTCGTACGGTAATACTGGATGATATAGAAGAGCTTTTGCCAGAACACACGAATCTCCATCAGGGGAATCGCCCAGAAGGGGAGGTGCTCACCACATCTGCCAGCCACTCGGCGTACACGATATATACGATAGCCTGACAGCAGAATCAAGCCCACAGCCATCGCTGCCGTCAGTAGCCAGTCTTCAACGATGATGGCATAGACCAGTGATACCAGCAACAGTCCGTATGTCAGGTGGAGCGCCAAGGTGTCGAAGAACGGTTTCACCTGATAGCCCCAGGAACGATCGAGATGACGTCGCGTTTCCTGATAATAGATTTGTGTCATCAGCCATTTCTTGTTTTGGGGAGCATCCTGCACCACCGTACCGTCGGCATCGTTGAAGGCGGCCGTGCGATGCGGTTGCGCATACTCGTTGACCATGAAGTCGTACTCACCACGCAGATAGCGAAGATTCGTCAGGAACCCGTTGTGCTCCATGAACAGCTGTCGGCGGACGGTGAGATTACAACCGTTATAGGCATAAGGTTGGCGACGCACCGCCTTGAGATACTGATAGTTCCATTGGCGCATACGCTCATAGCGGTAGTAAAGTGAGGTCTTGTCTGCATATCGGGTATAGCCACATACCATATCGGTGTCCTCATGAATATACGCTGCGATCGTTTCCAACCAGTGACTGGTGGCTGGCTGACAGTCGGCCTCCGTAAACACCACCCAGTCGTAATGGGCTGCCTTCACCCCAATCGTCAGTGACAGCTTCCGCCGGCTCAGGTAATGACTGCCTTGAGGAATGAAGGTGACATAGAGCTTAGAATAATGGCTCTTCATGACATCCAAAGCGTCCTGCATATCCTGTCCGGGTGATTCGTTGACGACAATCACCTCGAAACCCGGTTCATACTGCTGAGCCATCAAGGTAGGAAGGTGTTCTTTCAACGGTTCGATGCTGTCTTCGTTGACAGACAATACGATCGAGAACTGAGGTTTTTCTGTCGTACTCATCATTTATTCATATAAATCTTCATTCATATAGCCTTTGGGCAGCTGTCGACAGTTATAGCCCGAAGCCATAATCTCACCGTAGGCGCCAGCCGATCGGATTGCTAACAGGTCGCCACGATGACAACAATTCAAGTCGATCTGTTTGCAGAAGACATCGCTCGACTCACAGATCGGTCCTACTACGTCATAGGTCTCTTTCTCCTCGTCGCTGCTCATGTTCTCTATCTTATGATACGCCTGATAGAGTGCAGGCCGAATGAGGTCAGTCATACCGGCATCAACGATGGCGAACTGTTTGGTTGCACCTTTTTTAATATATAATACGCGAGTGATCAGCGAACCCATCTGTGCCACCACTGCCCGTCCTAGTTCGAAGTGGAGCGTCTGTCCCGGACGCAAGCGCAGCTTCTTGGCATAGGTATTGAAATAAGCGTGGAAATCGGCGATGGGAACCCTGTTCGGGTGCTGGTAGTCGATACCCAGTCCACCGCCCACGTTGATATGTTCAACAGTGATCTGGTGGCGTTCCAACTGGTTCTGCAGGTCGTTGATACGATTACAGAGCGCCTCGAAGTCGCCCATGTCGAGTATCTGCGAACCGATATGGAAGTGCAGTCCCACGAACTTCACATGTTTCATCTTGACAGCCTCAGCGATGACATCTTCCATATCCCTCATGGCAATGCCAAACTTATTCTCTGCCAGACCCGTCGTGATGTTGGCATGGGTATGAGCGCCCACGTCGGGGTTGATGCGAAAGGCCACACGGGCGGTTTTACCCGAAGCGCCAGCCAGTGAATTGATGACCTCCAGTTCGGGAATACTCTCCACATTAAAACAGAAGATTTCTTTTTCCAGTCCCAGGTTGATCTCCCAGTCGCTCTTGCCCACACCGGCATAGACAATCTTGTCGGCAGGGAAACCGGCTCTGAGTGCGGCTTCTATTTCGCCACCGCTCACACAGTCGGCACCCAGGCCAGCCTCACGGATGATGCGCAGCACTCGCGGATGGGCATTCGCCTTCACCGCATAATGCACACAGAATCCCTGATGCTTGTTGGCCTCGTCATTGATGGTCTGCAACGTCTTCCGCAACAGATCGGCATCGTAATAGTAAAAGGGCGTACGTATTCCCTCGAATTGCTGTATCGGGAAAATTCCTTTCATCGCTGTCTATTTAAAGAGTGTATCACTCAGACTCTGAAGAGCACGTTTCTTATCCTCTCCCTTGATCAGGAAGGAGATATTGTAATTACTGCCGCCGTACGAGATCATACGGACAGGGATATCCTTGAACGCTTCTGCGGCGAAGCTCTCGAAACCGATATTGTTCCATTCGAGGTCGCCCACCACACAGATGATACACATATTCTTGTCGACGGTCACGGTACCGTATTTCTTCAGCTCGTCGAGAATATCCTCCAGATGGGCATCATTATCGATACTCATGCTGACACCTACCTCGGAGGTACACACCATGTCAATAGGTGTCTGGTAGCTCTCGAAGATCTCGAAGACCTTACGCAGGAAACCCGTAGCCAGGAGCATCCGACTGGACTTGATCTTGATGGCTGTGATATTGTCCTTGGCAGCAACAGCCTTGATCTTGCCTGTCTCGGTCTCGTTACTGATGGTCGTACCCTCTGCATCGGGCTCCATCGTGTTCAATAACCGTACAGGGATACCGGCATATTTGGCTGGCTGCACACAGGTAGGATGCAGGATCTTCGCACCGAAATAAGCGAGCTCGGCAGCTTCCTCGAAATGCAACTGATGGACGGGTTCTGTCTTCTCAACTACGCGAGGGTCGTTGTTGTGCATACCGTCGATATCGGTCCATATCTGAATCTCATCCGCATGGATAGCGGCACCAATCAGTGAGGCGGTATAGTCACTACCACCACGCTGCAGGTTGTCAACCTCGCCATAGGCATTGCGACAAATGAATCCCTGGGTGATGAACACCTGAACACCCTCTTCCTTCTCCATAAGGGCTGTCAGCTTCTCACGGATATAGACAGGATCGGGTTCTGCATTCTTGTCCGTACGCATGAAGTCGAGCGCATTCAACAGCGTCGCATGAATACCCTGTTCCTTCATGTAGTTGACGACCATATTGGTAGACATCAGCTCACCTTGTGCCACGATATTCTTCTCCTCAAAACTGGTGAACAGCTCTTTCGTGAACGACCGCAGGTAGTTGAATTCTCCCTTCAGGAACTCACGGGTGGCGCTCTTCATCTCGTCAGTAGAGTAGAGCTCCTCCACGTGTTTTTTATACTTACGCTCCAGTTGGTTGATTACCTCATTGGCTCCATCGGGATTCTTCTTATAGAGATAATCCGAAATCTCTACCAGCGAATTGGTGGTTCCCGCCATTGCAGAGAGCACAACGAAGACAGGTTCGCCCGACTTCGTGACCAATTTTGATACCTCCTTCATTCTCTGAGGAGTGCCGACGGACGTACCGCCGAATTTCATTACTTTCATTGTCGTATGTATTTTGATTTATAATTCTTCTCGAGTGGTATATTCCACATTCTTGTTCTCTACGGGATCTTCATCATCCTCAACAAGGCTCATCTTGTTGTAGTCATTCGTCACCTCCGTGATTTGACTGTCCTTACAGCGGTATACGATACCAGGATACTTATCAAGCAGGGGGATATTGTGGGTACTCATCACGACGGCCGTACCTTTCTGTGAGATATCCCTAAGCAACTCGATAATGGCGTTGGCGGTCTCGGGATCCAGATTGCCAGTCGGCTCATCGGCAATGATGATCTTCGGGTTGTTTAGGATAGAACGGGCGATGGCGATGCGCTGCTGCTCGCCACCCGACAGCTCGTGGGGCAGACGGTCTTTCCTGTCGAGCATACCTACTGCTTCGAGCACATCATCAATGCGTTTGTCGATATCCTGATTCTTCTTCCATCCCGTCGCTTTCAATACGAAACGAAGATTCTTATAGACCGTTCGGTCACCCAACAGTTGGAAATCCTGGAAGATGATACCCATCTGTCGACGAAGGGCCGGGATATGTCGACGTTTCAGCGTACGGATATCGTTACCCAGCACCATCGCAGTATCAGCCTCCTCTACGTCATTCTCAAAATAGAACGACTTCAGCAGGGAAGATTTTCCTGAACCCACTTTTCCAATCAGGTAGATAAACTCACCTTCGTCAACATGGAAGTTGACGTTCTGCAATACAGGAACTCCCCCCTGTACGTAAATATTGACATTCTTATAATCTATCAGCATAGCTATTGTTGTTTCATTATTTCATCTGTCCGGCAGCCTTCGCCTGACGACGCTTGCTGTCCCAGTTCGGGTCATGACGTTTCTGTAGTTCCTCAGCGATATCCTCGATACGCAACCCCTTGCTAGTAAGCATCACGATCAGGTGGTACATCATGTCGGCAGCCTCATAAACGAGTTTGTCGTCCTCACCATTGGTAGCCTCAATGACGGTCTCCAGTGCCTCCTCGCCAAATTTCTGTGCCATCTTATTGATACCCTTCTGAAACAGGGAGGTGGTATAGCTCCCTTCGGGCATCTCTTTGTGGCGCTTGTCGATAAAGTCCTGCAACTCCTGGAGAAAGCGTAGAGGACTGCCTTCGTTGACGTCGCCCCAACAAGTATCTGTACCCGTATGACAGGTAGGACCGTGAGGAATCGCTTGAATCAGCAGGGTGTCCTCGTCGCAGTCGACCTTGATATCGACCAGATCTAGGAAGTTTCCCGATGTCTCACCTTTCGTCCACAGACATTGTCTGCTACGACTCCAGAACGTCACTTTCTTCGTTTGTAGCGTCTTCTCATACGCCTCTTGGTTCATATATCCAAGCATCAGTACTTTTCGGGTGTTAACATCCTGGATGATAGCGGGAACAAGTCCTCCTTGTTTTTCAAAATCTATTTTCATCTTCTTATATTTATTCCTTCGTGATACAAGTACGTTTTCAGTTCGGGTAGGGGTATCTCTCCGAAATGGAACACACTGGCGGCGAGTGCTGCATCCGCATGTCCTATCGTGAACACATCTTTGAAATGCTCCTTACATCCTGCACCACCACTGGCAATGATGGGTATGGACAACTCCTCCGATAGTTGACAGAGCGCTTCGTTGGCATAGCCATTCTTCACACCGTCGTGGTTCATGCTGGTGAACAGAATCTCACCGGCTCCTCGTTCCTGAGCCTCGTGGGCCCATTCCATCAACCCTCTTTCCGTCCGTTCCCGACCGCCTTTGAGATAACAGTGCCAACCGTCTTCGTCGTAGCGGGCATCGATGGCACAGACGCAGACCTGTGAGCCGAAACGCCGTGTGATGTCGCTGATCAATTCGGGACGACGGATAGCCGCACTGTTGACACTCACCTTATCGGCACCCGCATACAACAGTCGTTCTACGTCGGCCAGTTCGTTGATACCTCCTCCCACTGTGAAGGGGATATTGATCTCCGCAGCCACACGGGTCACCATCTCGGTAAAGGTCTTTCGTCCTTCGAACGAGGCTGTGATGTCGAGGAACACGAGCTCGTCAGCTCCTTGTTCACTATAGGCTTTTCCTAAGGCGACAGGGTCACCAGCCTTCCTCAGGTTGACGAAGTTCGTTCCTTTCACCGTCTCGCCGTCCTTGACGTCCAAACAGGGTATGATTCTTTTGGCTAAACCCATAATCTATTCAAATCAATTTTTCCTTCATAGATGGCTTTCCCGAAGACAACGGCAGGGATGCCTGCTGCTTCGAGCGCCTCGATATCTTCGTAGGACGATACCCCACCACTGGCGATGAGATGGAGCTGCGGATAGGCCCGCATCACCTCACGGTAGAGGGCTATAGCCGGCCCCGCTAAGGTACCGTCTTTTGAGATTTCCGTACACAGCACGTTGACGACACCTTTCTCGATATAGTATTGGAGAAAGGGTAGGAGGTCTTGCTCCGAATCCTCTTTCCATCCGTTGATGCTGATCTTCCCTTGTCTGACGTCAGCACCGAGGATGATCCGTTGAGCACCGAATGCCTCCAACCAATGGGTGAACCGTTCTGGTTCGGTTACGGCCACAGAACCGATGGTGACCATCGCTGCACCGTTGTCGAAAGCCTTTTCCATATCCTCATCGGTCTTGATACCTCCACCGAAATCGACCACCAGTCGTGTCTGTGTAGTGATCTCACGGAGCACCCGTTCGTTGACGATATGTTTCGATTTTGCACCGTCGAGGTCGACGACATGCAACCGTTGGGCTCCTAACTGTTCAAACTCCTTAGCCACCTCTACAGGTGATTCGTGATAAACAGTCTTCTGCGCATAATCACCTTTGGTGAGTCGTACGCATTTGCCGTCAATAATATCAATCGCAGGAATCCGTTCTATCATAGCTCTAAGAAATTTTTGAGAATGGTTTCACCCACCTTCCCGCTCTTTTCAGGATGGAACTGGGTGGCATAGAAATTATCCTTGTGTAGGGCAGCGCTATAAGGGAGGATATAATCAGCAGTAGCGATGGTTGATGTGCATAGCGGCACATAGTAGCTATGGACGAAATACACGTAGGGATGGTCGCCCAGGTGCTGCATCAACGGACTTTTCAAGTCTGTCAGTTGATTCCAACCCATTGCCGGCACCTTGTCTTCATGACGGGTGGGGGAGAATCGTTTCACTTCCGCATCGAAGATACCGATACAATCCACATCTCCTTCCTCCGAATGCTTACAGAGCAGTTGCTGTCCGACACAAATCCCTAAGACAGGCTGTTGCAAATGACGGATAACATCATCTAACCTTCTGGCTTTCAGATATTCCATCGCACTTTTTGCCTCTCCTTGACCAGGAAAGAGCACGCGGTCGGCCTTAGAGAGTTCTTCTGCACGGTCCGTGATCAGGGGGTCTATTCCCAGTCTGCGTAGCGCATTCACCACGGAGTAGATGTTGCCTGCATTATATTTGACGATGGCAATGTTCATAATCGACTATCCAATGGTTAGGAGAAAATAATCGTCTTATTGTGGAACGTCAGGATCTTACGCTCAATATGTTTCGAAACGGCTCTTGACAACACAATCTTTTCCAGGTCTTTGCCTTTAAGCACCAGACTCTCTGGTGTGTCCTTATGTGTGATACGTGCCACATCTTGCTCAATAATAGGACCGGCATCCAAGTCGGCAGTCACATAATGGCTGGTGGCACCGATAATCTTCACGCCGCGCTCATAAGCCTGATGATAGGGGCGTGCACCGATGAATGCAGGCAGGAACGAATGGTGGATGTTGATGATATGGTTAGGATATTGCTCAATCATATCGTCACTGATAATCTGCATATAACGAGCCAGCACGATAAATGTGACTTTTTCTTTTTTTAACAATTCCATCTCAGCAGCTTCGACTTCAGCCTTATTGGAATGGTCTTTTTTGATGGACCATACGTAATAGGGAATGTCAAATTGTTCAGCTACATAGCGCAAATCCTCATGGTTACTCACAATACAGGGAATGTCGCATTCAAATTCTCCAGCTTTCCAACGAGCCAGTAAGTCGTAGAGACAGTGACTCATCTTGCTGACAAATATCGCCATTCGTGGGCGCTGGTCGCTGAAATACAGATTGCACGTCATCTGATAACGCTGTGCATAGAGCGTATTGATATATTCCTTGATTTTGTCTTGCGGAATCAAAAAATGGTCGAGCGACCATTCGATACGCATAAAAAACATGCTGTCTTCTTTGTCGACATACTGATCGAGATAGACAATATTTCCTTGGTTATCCGTGATAAACTTTGTCACTTCCGATATGATTCCTGGTTGATCAGGACAATGGAGAAGCAAAATAGCAGTTTTATTCATTTCCTTCAATCGTCTGTTTTGTTTCCTAAATGTTCGTCTTTTTTATTCAAGATGCAAAGGTAAGCATTTTATTTCATTAATCACCTTATTTATTTGTAATTTTCACCAATAATTTCATTGAAAACACTCTATTTATCATAATACGTATTCTCATAAATTTAATAAAGAATAAAAATAAGTGTCCTTTTGCTACGCATTTCAATAAAAAGTATTATCTTTGTCGCCGATTTGAAAAAATCGAAAACTTATAGATTTAATAAACTCCAATTAAAATGAAAAAGAAACTATCAAAGGTACTCGTTTTGGGAAGCGGCGCATTGAAGATCGGACAAGCCGGTGAGTTCGACTATTCAGGATCACAAGCACTGAAAGCATTACGTGAAGAAGGAATCTCATCCGTATTGGTCAATCCAAACATCGCCACCATCCAGACATCTGAAGGAATTGCCGACAAAGTGTACTTCCAACCTGTCAATACTCATTTTGTGACAGAAATTATCAAGAAAGAGCGACCTGACGGAATTCTCCTTGCCTTTGGTGGTCAGACAGCCCTCAACTGTGGTACAGAGCTTTATCAGACGGGCGTTTTAAAGGAATATGGTGTTGAAGTGCTGGGTACATCCGTAGAAGCCATCATGTACACCGAGGACCGCGATTTGTTCGTCAAGAAACTCGATGAAATTCAACTGAAAACGCCTGTTAGTCAGGCTGTTGAGAATATGGACGATGCTTTGAAGGCAGCCCATCGTATTGGTTTCCCCGTGATGATTCGTTCAGCTTATGCTTTAGGCGGTCTGGGTTCCGGTATTTGTCCTGATGAGAAAGCCTTCAAGGAACTGGCAGAGAGCGCCTTTACGTTTGCTCCACAAATCCTTGTAGAAGAATCGCTTAAGGGATGGAAAGAAATTGAGTTTGAGTGTATTCGCGACGCCAACGACCATTGTTTTACGGTCGCTTCAATGGAGAATTTCGACCCATTAGGCATCCATACTGGTGAATCGATTGTGGTCGCACCTACCTGTTCGCTGACCGACGAGCAGGTAAAAATGCTTCAGGAAATCACCATCCGATGCGTTCGTCACCTGAATATCGTCGGAGAATGTAATATCCAGTTTGCCTTCAATGCTATAACCAACGACTATCGTATCATTGAGATCAATGCCCGACTGTCGCGTTCATCGGCGCTCGCCTCGAAAGCAACGGGCTATCCCCTCGCCTTTGTGGCCGCCAAGATTGCCTTAGGCTATACCCTCGACCAGATTGGTGAGATGGGAACACCTAACTCCGCTTATGTGGCTCCTCAGCTCGACTATATGATCTGTAAGATTCCTCGTTGGGACCTGACAAAATTTGCAGGTGTCAGTCGTCTGATTGGTTCGTCCATGAAGTCGGTTGGCGAAATCATGTCCATCGGTCGATCGTTCGAGGAAATGATTCAAAAAGGTCTGCGAATGATTGGTCAGGGTATGCACGGATTCGTAGGAAATGATCATACAAAATTCGAGAACCTCGACGAGGAACTCTCCCACCCCACAGACCTTCGAATCTTTGCAATTGCACAGGCCTTGGAGGAGGGTTACACGGTGGAGCGTATTGAAGAATTGACCAAGATTGATGTGTGGTTCCTCGAGCGCTTGAAGAATATTGTAGACTTAAAGAATAAACTTTTGAAATTCAGTAGGTTGGAAGATATTCCTGACGAACTGCTTAAAGAAGTGAAGTGCGCTGGATTCAGTGATTTCCAGATTGCTCGTTTCGTGCTGAAACCCAAAGATGGCAATATGCTCAAGGAGAATTTAGAGGTTCGTAAGTACCGTAAGAGTCGTCAGATTCTGCCCGCTGTTAAGCGCATTAACACCGTCGCCAGTGAGCATCCTGAACTTACGAATTATCTTTACATGACATATGCCGTCAATGGTCACGATATCGAATATTATAAGAATGAGAAATCGGTGGTTGTCCTGGGTTCAGGCGCCTATCGTATTGGTTCGTCCGTTGAGTTCGACTGGTGTTCTGTCAACGCCATCAATACGGCCCGAAAGTTGGGTTACAAATCCATCATGATTAACTACAACCCAGAGACGGTATCTACCGACTATGATATGTGTGATCGTCTCTACTTCGACGAGCTCACCCTGGAGCGTGTGCTTGATGTCATCGATCTCGAGCAGCCTAAGGGTACTATCGTGAGTGTGGGTGGACAGATACCGAATAATCTGGCCATGAAGTTATATAAACAAGGTGTACCTGTCTTGGGCACCTCTCCTGTTAATATCGACCGCGCTGAGAACCGTGATAAATTCTCGGCGATGCTCGATAAACTGGGTATCGACCAGCCTGCATGGCGCGCGCTGACGTCTCTTGACGACATCAAGGAGTTTGTCAATGAGGTTGGCTTCCCCGTTCTCGTGCGTCCTTCGTACGTACTCTCTGGTGCAGCGATGAATGTATGTTACGACTACGAAGAGCTGGAGCGCTTTCTGAAGATGGCCACCGAGGTGTCTAAGGATTACCCCGTGGTAGTGAGCCAGTTTATGCAGGAAACCAAGGAGATCGAGTTCGATGCCGTTGCGGATAAGGGTGAGATTGTTGAGTATGCCATCAGCGAGCATATTGAGTATGCCGGTGTTCACTCCGGTGATGCGACGATGGCGTTCCCTGCACAGAACATCTACTTCTCGACGGTTCGTCAGATTAAGAAGATTGCCCGTAAGATTGCGACAGAGCTGAATATCAGCGGACCGTTCAATATCCAGTTCCTGGCTAAGAACCGCGATGTGAAGGTCATCGAGTGCAACCTGCGTGCCTCACGTTCATTCCCCTTTGTATCGAAAATCCTCAAGCGCAACTTCATCGAGACGGCCACGAAGATCATGCTCGATGCACCTTACGAGCGTCCTGACAAGTCGGAGTTCGATATCGACCGCATCGGCGTGAAGGCCTCACAGTTCTCTTTCGCCCGTCTGCAGAATGCCGACCCAGTGCTGGGTGTGGATATGTCGTCAACGGGTGAGGTTGGCTGTCTGGGCGACGATTTCAATGAGGCACTGCTCAATGCCCTGATTGCTACGGGCTACAAATTGCCTCAGAAGAATATCCTGATCTCCAGTGGTGGTGTAAAAGGAAAGGTCGACCTGTTAGAGCCTGCCCGCGACTTGGTGAAGAACGGCTATCAGATCTTTGCTACTGAAGGTACGGCCAGATTCTTCGCTGAGAATGGCGTACCTGCCACGAAGGTATCATGGCCTGATGAGTCGGGCGACAACAATGTGATGGACATGATCGCCCAGCATCAGTTCGAGTTGATTGTCAATGTGCCGAAGAACCACTCCAAGCGCGAGCTGACCAATGGTTATCGTATCCGTCGTGGGGCTATCGACCACAATATCCCACTGATGACCAACGTACGACTGGCCAAAGCGTTCATCGAGGCGTTCTGTGCCATGAAACTCAATGACATTAAAATTAAGAGCTGGCAAGAGTATAACGCGTAAGCGTCCTGCCGACTCCCCTATCCTACGCTATGGACAAGTTTGAATATATGTCTCAGGAAGGCTACGACCAGCTGGTGGCTGAGCTCCGCGAGCTGGAGACCGTAGAACTTCCTCGTATCAAAGAAGCTATCGCTGAGGCTCGCGACAAGGGCGACCTCAGCGAGAACTTTGAGTACCATGCAGCCAAACGTGAACAGGGTCGACTGCTAAGTCGTATCCGTTTCAAGCAAAGGGTGCTGGAACATGCACGAGTACTCGACAAATCCCTGCTGAGCAACGACCGTGTCAGTCTGCTGTCCAAGGTCGAAATGACCAACCTGTCTAACAACAGCAAGATGATTTTCACCATCGTCAACCCACATGAAGCCAACCTGCGCGAAGGAAAAATCTCCATCAAGTCCCCCATTGGTGAAGCTCTTCTCAACAAAAAGGTTGGCGACATCGTTGAAGTCAAAGTGCCTGTAGGCATTCTCAAACTCCGTATCGACCATTTTTAACCACCTTGCTTTTGTCAATACTTTTCGCAGTATAGGCGCTGCCCATTAACCTGTCGTTTGCAAGACGATTATTTGCGCGCTGGGCAGCGAGAAAATTCTTGTAGGCCTACCAATTATTTTTCCCTGCCCGGGGAGCAAATTTTTATCTCTCCTTTGACCATGCAAAGGTACAAAAATTTCATAGCGCTTACAAATAAATCCTCAAAAAAAGCACGCAAATAAGCACGCTCAATTATTTTCAACATTTGCTACAGTGCTACAGTGCTACAGTTGAAAATACAACCCTTCTCCTTGGAGAGCAAAAGAAAGTTCTATTATAGTTTTTGAACTGTAGCACTGTAGCACTGTAGCACTTGTCTGAAAATTATTCATCATTTCTTTGTACTATCAAAAATAATCGTTATATTTGCACCTGATGAAACAGTTACTGACTGGAGCACTGCGATGGCTCCCCACTCTCCTACTCGTTCTCTTCACAGTACAGCCTGTGCAAGCCCAGGATGATGATGATGACGACGATATCGCCTACTCGCTCAAATTAGACGAGGTGGTGATATTGGCCGATGGTATGACCTTTGAGGAATACCTGCTGAAACAAGTGCTGGCACACGCCAAACCGCTGAAGTCGTATGTACAGACCCTGCGCTATTCAGTAACCTGCCAACTGGAGAAAGATATCGACCTGACAAAGTTCCCACACCGCAGAACCATTACCTTCGCCGCTCGTCTGGCAGGCTACGGACAGATACTGAGTGCACTGAGAGAACATAAGCATTTCGGCATTACGATGGCTGAGGACGTGCTCTACAACAAAGGGAAGATTACGACCTCGAACATCCGGATGGTAGAGATGAAGCAAGAGCTCACCCCAAAACAGATTGCCTCGTTCCTAAAACACGACGGGATGATGAGCGCCAACGTGTACGACAAGTTCTATAAGAAAGTGCGCGAAAAGGTGAAAGAACTCCAGAAGAAATACAAGAAGAAACAGGAGACGGGCATGAAATACAGCGGTAGCTATACAGCGGGCAACAGAACCTACTATGTGGTGAAGCTCGAGAATATGCGCGTACATATTGCCGACGGTTGCTGGCAGATTGCCCGTATCAGCTATAACGAAGGACAGAATCATATGCAATACGAATTCAAGGAGATCAAACCCGGTCTTTTCGTGGCGAGTCAGGGGAAAGCCAAATTCTACCTCGACAAAGCAAAATGGCCCAAGGGCTACGTCTCTATGAAGATGAACTATACCTATCCATAAAATGATGAAGACCGACAACAACAAATGGGTGGCCTGCTGGGGCAACGCCACCTCGATTACCAACCGTTGCGAGGCAATCTATGCCAAAGACCTCACCCTCCGCTACCCCATCAGAATGTGTTTCAGCGGTACGATGCTCCGTTTCCGGTTCTCGAACCTGACAGGCACCGAACCCGTCACCCTCACGAAGGTATTCGTGGGTCATAGCCCCATCACCTTTGGTGGAGAGACCAGCGTCACCCTACAGCCCGGCAGAGAGACAGAGAGCGACGCCATCACCTATACCGTACATCGTGGCGACACCATCGAGGTGAGCTTCTACCTGGCCGACTATACCCAGATGAACAGCGGCACACTCGTGACAGGCCCCCTCTCCAAGGGCATGTATGCCTATGGCGACTATGCCGAGGATGACGAGCTCCCCATCAAGTTCAGTCGGCACACCAACTGGTTCTACTTCCTCAACACCATCGATGTGCTGACAGCAGCCGAGAATCATGCTATCGTGTGCTACGGCGACTCCATCACGGCACAGTCGTGGCCCGACTATATGGCACAGCACGCCTTTGGAACGAATGCTGCGATCATCCGTCGTGCCGTCAGTGGAACACGCATCCTCCGACAGTATGACTGCATCACCTATCAGGCCTACGGACTGAAAGGAGCCACCCGTTTTCCCATCGAGATGAACGTCGCCGGAGCGACCGACGTGATCATCCAGCACGGCATCAACGATATTATCCACCCCGTAGGCACCGACGTGAACCCCTTCCGTCCGTGGAGCGACCTGCCCACCGTCGAGGAGCTGAAGCAAGGGATAGAGAGTCTCTATGTACGTCCTGCCAAGACAATGGGACTGAAAGTATGGAGCGGTACGCTACTCCCCATCTACGGATGGCGTACCTACAACGAGGACCGTGAACAGATGCGTCAGCAACTGAATGAGTGGTTGCGCACCTCACCTATCTTCGACGGATGTATCGACTTCGATGCAGCGGTACGAAGCGTCACCAACCCCAAGGCTTTTGCCGACGGGTTCGATAGTGGCGATCACCTGCACCCCAGCGAAAAGGCCTACGAGGCTATGGCACAGGCAGCTATCCACAAGCTCATCCGTCGGATGCCGAGATACGACCACGAAGAATTTTATTAAAGCATGTTTTTTTGCGTGCTTTTTTTGATGGGAAATTTGGTGAATAGACAAGAAAAATGTATCTTTGCACGAAATTAAAAAAAACATATGATGTATAAAAAATTTTTAACTCTCATGCTCTGTCTGTTTTGTGCCCTCGTCGTGAGTGCACAGAGTCAGAAGAGTAGTTTGCAGCAGAAGGCCGAAAGCGAGCTGGAGGACAGCCATCTGGGTACAGCCCGCTCGCTGTTTATCCGTGCTTATCAAGACTATGTGAATCATGGTAAGGTACGCCAAGGTGTGGAGTGTGCCGCTCAGGCCGCCACGTTATATTATAAGGAGAACGAGTATCAGGAGGCGTTCGACTTCCTCAGGGAGGTGGACCAGCTGATCAATAATAAACTCGGCTCGTCCAGCGAGCGTGCCGCTGCCCACTACTACACCTCGAAGGTGCGTATGCAGATGTATGTCAAACTGAAGCGCGGTGCCAGTGCACAAGACCATCTGAACGCGATGTCTACACACGCCGCTCAGTCGGACGATGAGGAGATAAAGAACGATATGCTCTACAACAAAGCCATCTATTACTACACCTTCGGACAGACCACCAAGGGCAACGAGGTGTTCCGTGAGATGGCAACCAAGCTCACCGCACAGAAAGAGTACGACAAGGTGGACGAGGTGTACAAGACCCTTATCGCCAACGGCAGGAAAAGCAATAGTGCCAGTCTGGTAGACCAGTCGTATAAGAGCTACCTGCACTGGAAGGACTCCATTCAGGCGCTGAAGACCGCCGAAGAGGTCAATGCACTGAAGAAGCAGATTGCCGACGACAAGACAGCCATCGACGAGAAGGACAGTTCGCTCACCGTCAGGATGGCTATCATCATCGGACTGGGAATCCTCTCGGCTGTCTTGGCCATCGCCCTCGTGGTGGGCGGTATCATGCTGCTCCGCTATATCCTCCTGACACGCCGACAGGAAAGAACGATTACAGAGGCCAACGAGAACATCGCACTTAAGGCGAAGTTCATCAGCAATATCTCAGCACAGCTGGAGCCCACCTTCCGTAAGCTCGACAGCAAACAGCCTGAGGTGAAGGCACTGCTCAACTTCTCGCAGCACATACAGACCCTCTCAGCACTGGAGAGCAGCGAGGAAGAGATTGTCCTCGAGGATACACAGGTACAACAGTTCTGTGAGTCGATAGCCGAACAGGTACGTGGCCGCATCAAGGACGGTATCACCTTCAATGTCAATGCCCCCAAGATGACCGCCAGTATGAACCGTGAATACGTTTCACAGATTCTGCTCCACCTGTTGGAGAATGCCATCCAATACACCCCCAAGGACGGAACCATCACCCTGGAGTTCAAGAAGAAGAGTCCGAAGTCCTACCAGTTCCTGGTATCCGACACAGGCGAAGGCATCCCCGAAGAGAAGCGCGATAGCGTGTTCAGACCATTCGTGGAAGTACACGACCTCACTAAGGGCGACGGCCTCGGACTGCCTATCTGTCGACAGATGGCGCTGAACATGAAGGGTGAGCTCAGTCTCGATCCACAGTATACCAAGGGCACACGCTTCGTACTCGACCTACAGGCATAGCCCGCAAACCTTTACGTGGATTTTACAATTCATTAATATTTAATTTTTGGTCAGTTCACAAAAGAATCGTAACTTTGCAGTCAAATTACAAGAAATATACTAAAACATTAAGAAATGAAACCATTAAACAAACAATTTGCTCCTAAGAGCGTGATGCCTGAAAAGGTTATTCAGTTTGGTGAGGGTAACTTCCTCCGCGCATTCGTAGATTGGATTATCTGGAACATGGATCAGAAGACCGACTTCAACGGTTCTGTCGTTGTCGTACAACCTATTGAAAAAGGTATGGTCGACTGGCTCAATGCCCAGGACTGTCTCTACCACGTTAACCTGCAGGGACGCGAGAATGGTAAGCCCGTGAACACACTGGAGCGCATCGACGTCATCAGTCGTGCACTGAACCCCTATACGCAGAATGCTGCTTTCTTGGCACTTGCCGATCAGCCAGAGATTCGTTTCGTCATCTCTAACACGACAGAGGCAGGTATCGCCTTCGATCCCGCTTGTAAGCTCGAGGATGCTCCCGCATCATCATACCCAGGCAAACTGGTTCAGCTGCTCTATCGTCGTTATCAGACATTCAACGGCGATCCTACCAAGGGTCTGATTATCTTCCCTTGTGAGCTGATCTTCCTTAACGGTCACGTACTGAAGGAGTGCATCTACAAGTATATCGACCTGTGGAAGTTGCCCGAGGGCTTCAAGAAATGGTTCGAGGAGTCTTGCGGTGTTTATGCTACCCTCGTTGACCGTATCGTTCCTGGCTTCCCACGTAAGGAGATTGCCGAGATTCAGGAGAAGATCTCTTATCGTGACAACCTCGTTGTACAGGCAGAGAACTTCCACCTCTGGGTAATCGAGGCTCCTAAGGAGGTAGCTGCCGAGTTCCCAGCAGACAAGGCTGGTCTGCACGTGCTGTTCGTTCCATCCGAGGAACCCTACCACAAGCGTAAGGTGACCCTGTTGAATGGTCCTCACACCGTGCTCTCACCTGTGGCTTTCCTCAGTGGCGTGAACATCGTACGCGATGCTTGCAACCATGAGGTAATCTCTAAGTATATCCACAAGGTACAGTTCGATGAGCTGATGCAGACCCTCGACCTGCCAATGGAGGAGTTGGAGAAGTTTGCCGGCGACGTACTGGAGCGTTTCGACAACCCCTACGTAGACCATCAGGTAACGAGTATCATGCTCAACTCATTCCCCAAGTTCCAGGCACGCGACCTCCCCGGAGTGAAGACCTATCTGGAGCGCAAGGGCGAGCTGCCTAAGGGTTTGGTATTCGGTTTGGCTGCTATCATCACCTATTATAAGGGTGGCAAGCGCGCTGACGGCGTAGAGATCGTTCCCAATGACGACCAGAAGATCATGGATCTGCTGAAGGAGCTGTGGGCAACTGGCGACACCCAGAAGGTGACCGACGGTGTACTCGGCGCAGAATTCATCTGGGGTGAGGATCTGAATAAGATTGCAGGTCTGAACACCATGGTGAAGCAGTTCCTCGACGCTATCCAGCAGAAGGGTATGCTCGAAGCCGTGAAGACAATCCTGTAATACCCATCGGGATTACCAAACGATTGTTTCTTATCATAGGGGGTGGTATCTATAGGAGCCACCCCACTTTTTTCATTTTCCATGAGTGCATATATAGAAGTCAAAGGAGCAAAGGTCAATAACCTGAAGAATATCGACGTCAAGATACCGCGTAACCAGTTTGTGGTCATTGCCGGTGTCAGCGGGTCGGGAAAGTCATCATTGGCTTTCGACACCCTCTATGCCGAAGGTCAGAGGCGCTATGTGGAGAGTCTCTCGTCCTATGCCCGACAATTCCTCGGAAGGATGAAGAAGCCCGAATGTGACTTCATCAGGGGTATACCGCCAGCCATCGCTATCGAACAGAAAGTGATCGCCCGTAACCCACGCTCTACCGTAGGCACGTCGACAGAAATCTACGAATATCTCCGACTGCTCTTTGCACGCATCGGAAAGACCTATTCGCCCATCAGCGGTGAGGAGGTGAAGAAACACTCTACGGAAGATGTGGTGCAACAGATGCTCCAGTACTCCAAAGGGACGAAGTTCATGGTGCTGTCACCCATCCGTCTGACAGAAGGACGAACCCTTGAGCAACAGTTGAAAGCATACCAGCTACAAGGTTATGCCCGACTCTTTTATAACAACGATTTCTGTCAGATTGACGATTTCTTGAGTCAGACAGACCTCACCGCAATCTCTCCGGAAGAGCTCTGGCTGGTCATCGACCGTATGTCGGTAGATGATTCCAGTGATACGATTGCTCGTTTGGTGGACTCAACAGAGACTGCCTTCTACGAAGGTAACGGCTGGTGCCGACTGATCTTTATGCCCTCCCTTATCAGCTATGATTTCTCCATACGCTTCGAGGCCGACGGCATGACCTTTGAGGAGCCCAACGACCAGATGTTCTCCTTCAACTCCCCCGCAGGCGCCTGTCCGGAATGTCAGGGGTTTGGGAAAGTGATGGGCATCGACGAGAAGCTGGTCATCCCTAACACCACCCTCAGTGTCTACGATGGCTGTGTGATTTGCTGGCACGGTGAGAAGATGAAGATGTGGAAGGATGAGTTCTGTCGCAGGGCGGCAAAAGACGACTTCCCGATCTTCGAGCCCTATATGAATCTCACACAGCAACAGAAGGACTGGCTGTGGCACGGACTACCGTCAGAGAGACGGAAGGATATCCACGACCAGGTGAGCATCGACGCCTTCTTCCACATGGTGAAGGAGAACCAGTATAAGATCCAATACCGGGTGATGATGAGCCGTTATCGAGGAAAGACCGTCTGTCCTGTGTGTCACGGTACACGTCTGAAGAAAGAGGCGGAATACGTGAAGATAGGCGGACGTACGATCATGAATCTGGTAGAGATGCCCGTCGTGAGACTGAAGGAGTGGTTCGCCCAATTGGAGCTCACAGAACAGGAGACAGCCATCAGCAAACGACTGCTCACGGAAATCAACAACCGACTGCAGTTCTTGTTGGACGTCGGACTGGGCTATCTGACCCTCAACCGTATGTCGAACACCCTCAGTGGCGGAGAGAGTCAGCGCATCAACCTCACCACCTCGTTGGGAAGCTCACTCGTGGGGTCGATGTATATCCTCGATGAGCCTAGCATCGGACTGCATAGTCGCGACACCCACCGACTCATCCACGTACTCAAGGAATTGCAGGCAGCAGGGAATACCATCGTGGTGGTGGAACATGACGAGGATATCATGAGAGCTGCCGACCACCTCATCGACGTTGGTCCCGACGCAGGACGTCTGGGAGGTGAGATCGTCTTCGACGGTAGTGCTACCGATATCACCAAGGCATCGCTCAAAAAATATCCGCAGAGTCATACGGTACGATACCTATTGCATGAGGAGACCATCCCCGTGCCCCTCAGTCGTCGTCCCTGGAACCGGCATATTGATATCCTCGGAGCCCGTATGAACAACCTCAAGAATATCAACGTAGAGATCCCATTGAACGTGATGACGGTGATTACTGGAGTGAGTGGTAGCGGTAAGTCGAGTCTGATCAAGGGCATCCTCTACCCTGCCCTCAAACGACATCTGGGTGAGGTCTGCGATATGCCCGGCGAATATACGGCACTGGCAGGTGATACCGAGGCCATCCAACGGGTGGAGTTTGTGGACCAGAACCCCATCGGTAAGTCGACCCGTTCGAATCCCGCTACCTACCTGAAAGCCTATGATGCCATCCGCGACCTCTTCGCAGAGCAACAGCTCGCCAAACAGATGGGATTCACAGCACAATACTTCTCATTCAACACCGAAGGTGGCCGATGCGAAGAGTGTAAAGGTGCTGGTGAGATTGTCATCGAGATGCAGTTTATGGCTGATATCACCCTCCCCTGTGAGGCCTGTCACGGCAAACGGTTTAAGAAGGATATCCTCGACGTGAAGTTCGAAGGGAAAGATATCGACGATGTTCTGAATATGACAGTGAATGAAGCCATCGACTTCTTCAGCGAACATCATCAGAACACCATTGTGAACCGGTTGAAACCCCTGCAGGATGTAGGATTAGGCTATATCAAACTCGGACAGAACTCATCCACCCTCTCGGGCGGTGAGAACCAACGTGTGAAACTAGCTTATTTCATCAGTCAGGAACGACAGACACCTACCCTGTTCATCTTCGACGAGCCAACCACAGGTCTGCATTTCCACGATATCCAGTGTCTGCTACACTCGTTCGACGCCCTCATCAGCCGAGGACACACCATCCTGATCATCGAACATAATATGGAGATCATCAAATGTGCCGACTATGTCATCGACCTCGGACCCGACGGAGGTGACAAAGGAGGCTCGTTGGTCGCTAAGGGAACCCCCGAGGAAATTGTCGAATGCAAGGATAGTTTTACAGGAAAGTATCTTCAAGAAAAACTTAAATAAAAGTTAAAAAGAGTACAACGTATTGATATTTTTTGTAACTTTGCATCGCCTTTAATAGGCAAATTTATCATAACGCTCTGTAAATCAGAGTATTGCGGAAAATAAAAAGAGGAAAGAATGAGACAATTAAAGATTCAGAAAAGTATCACCAACCGCTCCAGTGAGGCCTTAGACAAATATCTCGTAGAAATTGGTCGTGCTCCCCTAATCTCCATCGATGAGGAGATTGAGTTGGCACAGAAGATCCGTAAGGGAGGACCAGAAGGCGAGCGTGCAAAGGACAAACTGGTAACCGCTAATCTCCGTTTCGTGGTTTCTGTAGCCAAACAATATCAGCATCAGGGTTTGACGTTGACCGACCTGATAGACGAAGGTAATATCGGACTGATTAAGGCCGCACAGAAGTTTGATGAGACACGCGGTTTTAAATTCATCTCGTATGCGGTATGGTGGATACGTCAGAGCATCCTGCAAGCGATTGCGGAGCAGAGTCGTATCGTACGTCTTCCTCTGAATCAGGTGGGCTCTCTGAATAAGATCAATCATGAGATCAATAAGTTCGAGCAGGAGAACCAGCGTCATCCTTCCGTTTCTGAGTTGAGTGAGGCTACGAATATCGACGAGGAGAAAATCGGTCAGAGTATGATGGCCGACGGTCACCACGTATCGATTGACGCCCCTTTCCAGGACGGTGAAGACAACTGTATGCTGGATGTGATGGCCAGCGGTGAAGACAGCCGTACTGACCGTCAGGTAGACCATGAGTCGATGGCGCAGGAGCTGAACAGCGTATTAAGCAAGGTGCTGAAAGAGCGCGAGATTACGATCATCCGTGAATGCTTCGGTATCGGTTGTCACGAAAAAGGACTCGAGGAGATTGGCGATCAGTTGGGACTGACCCGTGAGCGCGTTCGTCAGATACGTGAGAAGAGCATCACCAAACTGCGCGAAAGCGGTAACGCCAAAATCTTAATGAAATATTTAGGATAAAATCCGTTAAACATTTTGCCCCTTACGAAATTATTCGTAATTTTGGGGTGTGAAATGCAAACAATACATCATCAGCGTTATCATGCTGGGCATACTCACAGGTATGCCCAGTGTTGTTATGGCGAAAAGTGGTATTGATTCTCTGATACTTAGCAAGGTTTTTACCTATCGCAAGAATTACGTACAAGAGGACAGTACCCTGGAAACGAATGTATATATGCGTGCCTACTATGTCACCGTGAAGCGCAATTTCACCCTTTTCCTCGTTCCCCATATGCTTGCCATCGCCAGGGGTAACCGTGACTATATCTGTGAGATCTATGGTAAGATGAGCTACGACGGTGGGGAGAATATCAATACGAATGCACAGGTGATTGCTGGAACGATCTCCAGCAATCGACGAATCATGCCGACGGTATTGAAACTGATGACCCCTACCCTATATGATATTGCGCTCTTTAAGAACAAGACACTGTCGCCCTTCCATGCGAGCAACCGCTTCTACTATAAGTATAGCATGACCTTCATCGGTGATGATCTGGTGACGCTCTATTTCAAACCCAAGCGGAAGAACGCCCAACTGGTGTGGGGGCACGCTATCGTAGACTTCAACACAGGACGTATCCTCTCTTCGGATATTGCCGGCGAATACGAGATGGTACACTATCATACCACCACGACCCACGAAGAAGATCCGCTACATTCGCTCCTGCCAAAGAAGACGAATACCGATATCACCTTTAAGTTTCTGGGCAACCGCATACATGTGGCACTGGATGCAGAGTACAACTGTCCCATCAACCTGCCTGATTCTATCAAAAATGTGACGGACAGGAAATTGATGGATGAGCTCAGACCCTATCCGCTGTCGAATGTCGAGCAGAGTACCTATCAGGCTTACGATAAGCTCCATACGCCAACGAACGATGCGACACAAGACTCCATCAACCAGAAGACGATTAAGAAACAGAACAGGATATGGAACATCATTGACAGAAGTCTGTTCAGAAGTGTGCGTGCCAGCAACGAGAAGATGAAGATTCGTCTGGCTCCACTCATCAACCCCCAGTACCTGACGTATATGAACAACCGCGGTGTTTCCTATAAGATATCGTTGGGCGCACAGTATAACTTCTCCCAACACCGGTTTATCACCACCAATCCGCAGTTGGGCTATAACTTCAAGTTCAAGAACCTGTTCCTGAGAGTACCTCTCCGTATTGTCTATAACCCTAACCGACACGGATATGCGGAGGTGATCTGGACCACAGGCGAACGACTGGCTCACGCTACGATGCTGCAGAATCTCGAGGAGATGCAGGCACGAGGAGAACTGCCCCGGGAGCTGAAGCTGGAAGACAGAGATCTCGACTTCTTCAAGAACACCCAACTGAAGGTGACGAATAATATCGGACTCGTGAAGGGACTACAGTTGGAGACGGGCTTCGTCTATTACACCCGTACGGCCCTCAACGAGAAGTTCCTCAAAGAGTTGGGTATGCCCACAAAGTTCCGAGCTTTTGCTCCTATCGTCACCCTGAAGATTCGTCCTTGGGAGAAAGGTCCTCAGTTTACCATCGACTATGAGCGCGCCTTCAAAGGAATCATGGGGTCGACTTCAGAGTACGAGCGCTGGGAAATCGATGCTGCGGTCACCTACCGTCTGAAACGACTCCGACTGCTCAACCTCCGTGTTGGAACAGGATTCTATACGATGCGTAAGAGTAATTTCTTCGTTGACTATGTCAATTTCCGTGATACGAACATCCCTGAGGGATGGAACGATAAATGGACGGGCAACTTCCAGACCCTGAACAGTAGATGGTACAACTCCTCAGACTATTACCTGCGGGCCAATATCTCCTACGACTCACCGTTGCTCATGTTGTCGTTTGCTCCCTATGTAGGCAAATATATCGAACGTGAGCGTCTGTACTTGGGTATGCTCTCCATTCAAAACCTGGGCTTCTTCACCGAGGTGGGCTATGGATTCACCTGTAGGATCGTCTCCATCGGACTATTCACCAGCTTCCAGAATTTCAAACCCAAACGGTTCGGATTCAAGTTCAGTTTCGAACTCTTCAGACATTGGTAAACCCTATAAGCAAGTCATTGACAAACCCTATGAGCAAACCATTAGTAGTCTATAAGGCAAGTGCCGGTAGCGGAAAGACATTCACCTTGGCAACAGAGTATATCCAGTTGCTGATCAAGAACCCGTTGGCCTATAAGACCATCTTAGCTGTAACCTTTACCAATAAGGCTACGGAGGAGATGAAAATCCGTATTCTCAGTCAGCTCTATGGTATCTCCCGACAGTTGACCGACTCCCAACCCTATACGGAGGTGATCTGTCGGGCACTCGATGCTTCACCCGAGTTCGTTAGTCGACAGGCTGGCATCGCCCTCGATTATCTCCTGCATAACTATTCGTACTTCAGGGTGGAGACCATCGACTCCTTCTTCCAGAGTGTACTTCGTAACCTGGCCAGAGAGTTGGAGTTGACCGCCAACCTGCGTATAGGACTCAACGATACTCAGGTGGCAGAATTGGCGGTGGATGAGATGATTGAGAACCTGACGGCCCACGATCGTGTGCTACAATGGCTCATCGAGTATATCAACGATAATATCACCGATGACAAGGGATGGAACATCATCGGACAGGTGAAGAGTTTCGGTAAGACGATCTTCAAGGATTTCTACAAGGAGAATAGTCAGACCTTAGACCAGCAGATCACTCAGGCGCATTTCTTTGAGCGTTATACCCAGAAACTGCGGGAGATCAGACAAGCAGCCCAAGACCATATGCGGATGTATGCGGATGCTTTCCAAGACACGCTTGATGGTGAAGGACTATCCATCGATGATCTGTCCTATGGAAAGGGAGGTGTGGCCGGCTTCTTCCTCAAACTGGAGAAAGGCATCTTCGATGAGAGCATCTGCGGCAGACGTGTGACCGACTGTCTGGAGGATGCAAAGAAATGGGGAAAGAAGACAACACCAGTATACGAACATGTCGTGGAAGTAGCCGAGACGCTGCTCATCCCCCTACTGCGTCAGGCATTAGACAACAGGAGTCAGCAGTATCTGCTATACCAGTCGGCAGAGCTCACCCTGCGCCATCTCTACCAACTGCGCTTGCTCAGTAGTATCGAACGAAAGGTCAGGGAACTCAACGAGGACGCAAACAGATTTCTGTTGAGCGACACCCAACAGCTGTTGCACGACCTCATCAGTGACACCGACTCCCCATTCATCTTTGAGAAGATTGGTACCCAACTGGAACACGTGATGATCGATGAGTTTCAGGACACCAGTACCATACAATGGCAGAACTTCAAACTGCTCCTGCAGGAGTGTATGAGTCATGAAGGTAGCTCGAACCTGATTGTGGGCGATGTCAAACAAAGTATCTACCGGTGGCGCTCAGGCGACTGGCGACTTTTGAATCATATCGAACAACAGTTTCAGCATCCGCAGGAGTTGCTCACCATCAAAACCCTCGATACGAACTACCGGTCACTGCAAACCATCATCCGCTTCAATAATGCTTTCTTCCATGCGGCAGCCGATATCGAATATGTACAACAGCAAGATCTGAACGATCAGGCGGCAGAGCAACTGAAGGCTGCCTATGCGGATGTGGAGCAACAGATACCGGCAACCGGTAAGGAAGGGGGATACGTACAAGTTAAACTGTTGTCTGCAGAGGATTATCAGGAACGTACGCTCGAACAGCTTGTCGATACCGTTCAACGACTGCTCAACGAAGGAGTGCAACCCCGTGAGATCGCTATTCTGGTACGCACCAACGCTTCTATCCCCGTCATCGCTAAATGTTTTATGGAACAGATGCCAGAGGTGAAGATTGTCTCCGATGAGGCTTTCCGTCTCGACGCTTCCTTAGCGGTATGTACCCTCATACAAGCCCTTAGATTGCTGACACATCCCGACGACCAGCTGACGAAAGCCCAACTGGTGAAGACGTACCAGTGTGAGATCAGGGGAAACGCTATCAGCGATGATGCGCTGTTCCCTTCCCAACAGTCGTTGGACGACTTACTGCCCCAAGACTATGTCCACCAGATGGATCAACTACTCTCGCTATCCCTCTATGACCTTGCAGAACGGCTCTATGACCTCTTCCATTTAGAGCAACTGGAGAAAGAGAGTGCCTATGTCTGTACCTTCTTCGACCAACTCTGCGACTTCATCAATGAGAATACGGGCGACATCGAGGTTTTCCTCCAAGAATGGGAGGAGAATATCGGAAAGAAGACCATACAGAGTGATGAGACTGACGGTATCCGTCTCATCTCCATCCACAAAAGTAAGGGATTGGAGTTCGATAACGTCATCATCCCCTATTGTGACTGGCAGTTGGAGAAGACCTACGGCAATATCCTCTGGTGCCAACCCAAGACAGCACCGTTCGATGAACTGCCATTAGTCCCCATCGACTATAGTCAGAAGGGAATGATGGGAACAATCTACGAGAAAGACTATCTGGCGGAACATCTGCAGAATACTGTAGACAACCTGAATCTGCTCTACGTAGCGTTCACGCGTGCCAGTCGTCACCTCTTCGTTATCGGTAAGCGTAATGCTAAGAATACCCGTTCGGCACTCATCGAGATGTGTCTGCCGCTCGTTGCGCAAAAGATGGAAGGAGCCACCATCGAAGGACTGGAGGATGACGATGCTGACATTCTCTTCGAGATAGGCTCCCTGTCCTTACCGACCAAGAAGGAGACGACCCACAGTGAGAACGTCTTCCTACAACCTTCACAGCCCGAACTCGTCCGCATACACGCTTATCAGCATCCTACGGAATATCGTCAGAGTAATCAGAGTAAGCTGTTCGTCAAGGGCGATCAAGAGGATGATGTGCAGGAGGGTTATATCCTACTGGGTAGCGTACTTCACCAGATCTTCTCTACCATCAAGACCGTTGACGATGTTCATCAGGCAATCGCCCGTCTGCAGACAGAAGGTATCCTCTATAACGAAAATATCACGGTGGATAAACTGTCGGAGATGTTGCACAAACGACTGTCAGACCCTCGGGTGGCCGACTGGTTCTCTCACCGTTGGCAGATCTTCAACGAATGTACGATCCTGTCGGTAGATGATGAGGGCAAACTGCTGGAGCGACGTCCAGACCGTGTGTTGACAGACGGGAAAGAAGTGATCGTCATCGATTTTAAATTCGGTCATCCGAAGGACGAGCACCAACAGCAGGTACAGGAATATCTGGAACTCCTAAGAGAGATGGGACACCCACATGTAAATGGGTATTTGTGGTATGTATATAAGAACCAAATTGTAGAAGTCAGATGAAATCATTCTTGGAATATGTAGCAGAGGATATCCTCAACAAATACGGATCGGACCTCTCGCGCACGGCGATCGTCTTCCCCAACAAACGAGCCTCGCTCTTCATGAACGAATATCTCGCCCGTCATTCGGGGCGCCCGCTCTGGAGTCCTACCTATATGACCATCAGTGAACTGTTTCGTAACCACTCCGACAGACAGGTGGGCGACTCCATCAAACTGGTGTGTGACCTCCATCGGAGTTTTGTGGAGTGTACCGGTCTGGAGGAATCTCTCGATCATTTCTATGGATGGGGACTGATTCTACTCAGCGATTTCGACGATATCGATAAGAATATGGCTGATGCCGACAAGGTGTTTGCCAACCTGAGGGATATCCACGAACTTGATGACGTATCGTACCTCACGGAAGAGCAGACGGCTATCCTCAAGAAATTTTTCAGTAATTTCAGTAGCGACCACAATACGGAACTCAAACGTCGTTTCCTCCAGTTATGGTCGCATTTCGGAGAAATCTATCATCACTACAACCAACGGTTGGCAGACCAACAGTTGACCTACGAAGGAGCCTTATACCGTCAGGTGGCCACCAACGACAGTCTGGAGTTCCCCTACGACCGCTATCTCTTCGTCGGGTTCAACCTATTGCAGAAAGTGGAGCAACAACTGTTCAAACGTCTGCGTCAGCAAGGAAAGGCGAAATTCTACTGGGACTTCGATGCGTATTATATGCCGACATCGCCCTATCAACACAAGGAAGCTGGATATTTCATCGCCCAATACCTGTCGGACTTTCCCAATGAGCTCGATCAGAATGACGCACAGATATACCGTCAGTTTGAACATCCGAAGACCATCCGGTATATCTCTGCACCCACCAATCATCTGCAAGCCAAATATATCGCTCCCTGGTTGGAAAACAATCATCGTATCAGCGACGGACGAAAGACGGCTATCGTACTCTGCGATGAGAGTATCCTACAGATGGCTATCCACAGCCTGCCTGACGACGTAGGGAAAATCAATATCACCACCGGCTATCCCCTATTTCAGTCGCCTGTAGCCTCACTGGTGAGCTACCTCATCAGTCTGCAGACAACAGGCTATCATCATCAGCGACAACGCTATCGTCTGCAAGCCATCAATAAGGTGCTCCGTCATCCTTATACACAATACCTGTCAGACAACCAGATAGCACTCTACCAGTTGCTTAACACGAATAAGATCTACTATCCGGAACAGTCACAGCTGACGATGAATGGCGAGGATGAAGGACTCTCTCTGTTGTTTGGCATGAACCCTTCCGACAGCGAGACATTCAACAGTCATCTGTTGCAATGGTTGATGCGTATCATCTCCTTCATAGCCACACGAAGCCACCAGGAGACGCAAGCATCCTCAACGACTGACGATCCACTCTTCCAGGAATCACTGTTCCGCACCTATACCCTGCTCAATCGACTGCTAACGCTCATCGAGGCGGGGGATCTCATGGTGGATATCTCTACCCTTCAGCGACTCATCAACCAACTCTTCCATACCACGTCCGTTCCTTTCCACGGGGAACCCGCTGAGGGCATCCAACTGATGGGCGTACTCGAGACGCGTAATCTTGACTTCGACCATCTGCTGGTATTATCTTGCAACGAAGGGAATATCCCCAAGGGCATCAACGACACCTCGTTCATCCCTTATAACATCAGGAAAGCCTACGGACTGACGACTGCCGACCATAAGGTGGCTATCTACGCTTACTATTTCCATCGTCTCCTACAGAGAGCCAGCGATATCACCCTCGTCTACAATAATGCTACGACAGATGGGAAGACGGGAGAGATGAGTCGTTTCATGCTCCAACTGATGGTTGAGAGTCCGCATCAGATAGAACAACGCACCCTTCAGGCAGGACAGCAGACACAAACACGTCAGCATATAGCTATCGAGAAGAGCGCACAGGTGGTTGATACCCTCCTCACCCGATTTGACATCGACCACCAAGTCATCGAATCGGAACAGGATAAGCACCGAGTGCTTCTCACTCCGACAGCTATCAACAAATATATGCGTTGTCCGCTTCAGTTCTTCTACCGGTATGTGGCGGGAATCGTAGAACCCGACAACGACGAGGATGATCTGATTGACAACCGTATCTTTGGAAATATCTTCCATGATGCTGCACAGTTCATCTATGAAGCCCTCACACAACGGTCGAATACCATCATGCCAGCGGATATCCAACGGATGCTGGAGTCACAGGTAGAGATAGAACAAGCGGTAGAGAAAGCGTTCCGCATCCATCTCTTCAAACTACGCCCTTCGGACACCTCGAAACTCGACTACAACGGACTGCAGATGATCAACCGCAAGGTCATCATCACATACCTACGACAACTGTTGGAGATCGACCAACGACTCGCGCCCTTTACGATTATCGGATTGGAAGTGGATGTCATGGGAAAACTGCAGATTCAGATGGGCGACCATTCTTTCTTCACCAGGATAGGAGGACGCATCGACCGTCTGGACAGTATCGGTGCAGATACCTCCGACGAACGTATCCGTGTGATTGACTACAAGACGGGAAGCCGTCGTATCCGTCCACTGGCTGATGTCGATGCGATCTTTGATCCGGCGAATATCCACAACCATAGTGACTATTACCTGCAGACATTCCTCTATAGTCACTTGATCAGTGCCTCCTCTCGCTTTAATCCTATGCAGCTACCTGTCAGTCCTGCCCTCCTGTTCATTCAACACACTCAAGGAGAGGATTATGACCCTACCCTGTTGTTTGGAAAAGAAAAAATCCTTGATATCAAAGACACCAAGGACCTTTTCCGTACACGTCTGTTGGAGAAGATCAACGAGATATTCAATCCCGACATCCCGTTCCAACCAACTGATGATTCAAAAATCTGTCGTACCTGTCCTTACGCACAACTCTGTGGTAAGTAGGTAGGCAGGGTTACTCTACTACGATGCCCATCTTCTCGCACAACTGAAGACTCATCTCCTTCAGTTTGAACTTCTGGATCTTACCCGATCCCGTCAGTGGGAACTGGTCGATAAAGAAGACGTACTTGGGAATCTTATAACGGGCAATCTTTCCACGACAGAAGAGTTGTACATCTTCAGCCGTCATCTGTACGCCCTCTTCCAGGATGATGAAGGCTCCTACTGCCTCACCGTATTTCTTCGAAGGAACGGCAGCCACCTGTACATCACGGATGCCCGGCATATGATAGAGGAACTCCTCAATCTCTCGTGGGTAGATATTCTCTCCACCACGGATAATCATATCCTTGATACGTCCTGTAATCTTATAGAATCCCTGCTCGTCTTTCACGCCCAGGTCTCCAGAATGCAGATAACCGTTCTTGTCAATGACCTCTTCCGTAGCTTGCGGATTCTTATAGTAACCTTTCATCACATTGAAACCCTTGCAGCACATCTCACCCTGTACACCTACAGGACATTCCTCGCCGGTCTCTGGATCGAGCACCTTCACGTCAACAAATGGGAAATTACGTCCTACGGTAGTGCAGCGCTGCTCAAAGGTATCATTCAGACAGGTCTGTGTCATACCAGGCGACGATTCCGTGAGTCCATACACACTCGTGATGGTCATATACATCTTCTCCGATACCTGCTTCATCAACTCAATCGGACAGAGACTTCCTGCCATGATACCAGTTCGCAGACACGTCAGGTCGAACATATTGAACATCGGGTGGTTCAGCTCAGCGATAAACATCGTAGGTACCCCATAGACAGCTGTACAACGCTCCTTATGGATAGAGGCCAGCACTACGAGAGGATCAAACTTCTCCACCATCACCTCAGTACATCCATGCGTCAGACAGTTCATCGTGGCGAGTACCACACCGAAACAGTGGAACAAGGGCACACATACGCAGAGCTTGTCATCCTGTGTGAATCCCATATTCTCACCCGTGAAGTAACCGTCATTCGAAATACCGTGGTGCGTCAGCATCACACCCTTGGGAAATCCTGTAGTACCACTGGTGTACTGCATATTGCACACATCATGGCAGTCAACATTCTTCTTCATCTCGTTGAGGGTATCATCTTCGATATTCTGACCTAACAACAGGAGCTCTGCCGTATTGTACATACCCCGATACTTTTCCATACCGATATATACCACGTTCTTCAGGTAAGGGAACCGTTCGCTGTTCAGATGACCGCGCTCGCAGGTCTTCAGCTCAGGCAACATGGTATAGGTCATATCCACATAATTACAGTCCCATGTGCCATCGGTGATGCAGAGCACCTCCATATCGGAGTCCTTACACAGATATTCCAGCTCGTTCTGCTTATAGTTGGTATTCACCGTTACGAGCACGGCACCAATCTTCGCTGTTGCATAGAGGAACGTGAGCCAGTCGGGTACGTTCGTAGCCCAGATACCTACGTTGGAACCTTTCTTCACACCGATGGATATCAGACCCTTAGCCAGATTGTCCACACGCTCATTAAACTGACTCCAGGTGAATCTAAGGTCGCGGTCACTATATACGATATACTCTTTATCGGGTGTTTTCGCAGCCCAGTACTCCAACCACTGTCCGAGTGTCTTGTCGTGCAACTGATAACCTTTGGATCCCGTCTCAGCAGGGTATGTTCTATCGGGCAATGGTCGTCCCGCCATATCTAATTTACTCATGATGATTCGTCTTTAGAGATGAGGCTTAGAAAGGAATATAGACGACTGCAAGAATCTTTGCACTCTTACCAGGAGCTCCATGCACGTGATGCTTGACAATCGAGTCATAGAAGATACTGTCACCTTCCTGCAGGTGATAGATATCCTTGCCATACGCAATCTCTACCTCACCACTCATCACATAGATGAACTCCTCACCCTCATGATCTGAGAGTTGGAATTCCTGTGTCTCCGTGGGGTTGATATCAATCACAAACGGCTCCATATGTCTGCCAGCCTTCTGCTGTGCCAAGGGATGATACTCCATATGTTTACGGGCATCAGTAGCTCCATTCGAGAAACTGATACTACTGTCGCGCTCACGGTCCTTGGCACGAGTAACCACAGGTCCTAAGGCATCGTTGTCGTCCATAAATGTTCCCAGACGTACACCTAAGGCACGTGCTATTTTGATCAGCGGTCCCAAGGAGGGTAATGTCTGATCATTTTCGATAGACTGGATCTGTTCTACGGTAAGTCCGCTCCGTTCAGCTATCTCTTCGATACTGATATTCTTGGTCTCTCGGAGTCCTTTGATTTTGTTTCCTACAATTGAATGATGATTTGACATAATATGCTTATAAAATGTGTCAGTTTGAAAATAACGGGCACAAAATTATAAAAAATTCGTTATCTGACCAAATAAATCAAGGATTATTCGCTGAAATATCAGTTGAACTTGACTTTGAGTCCTATCACCAGCATCCGTCCAGGTGAATAGAGGGCATATTTACGGTTGGATGAGTCGATGCGCCGGTCCACGCGATTAAAGATATTCTCCAATCCGATACTGGGTTCCAAAAGCAGCCATTTACTAGGTCGGAACGTATGTACGGTATTGAGGTTCCACACCCCGAACCCCGGGGCATCCTCATAGGAGGTGTAATAGGTCTTCGACTGCAGTTTACCGTTTAGGTTCACATGTAACCCGTAATGTCGCCACGTATGGTGATAATTGGCTGCGATAGTAGCCGCATGACGGATGCTTCGCTCGAGGGTGATCCACTCATCGCCACTCTTCGTACGGGCACAGGTATAGGCGTAGTTCGCACTGAGGTTGAATCCTTTGAAGAGATTGGCGGAGATATTTACCAGCACACCCTTTACGTCACCTTTGTCGCTGTTCTGATAGAGGGAATAGCGTTGTAGCTTGGAGGCCTGATCATCGGTCATCTCAGGAAACTCCTGCCGGAGCATCACCAGTGTGTTCGCATCGACCTCTATATCCTGTCGCACCACCATATCATTGATTCTGTTGATGAATCCCGTCACGCTCACCGCCAGTCTCTCATGTCTGTATTCCGCATTCACAGAGAAATAGTGACTCTTCTCTGGCTTCAGATTCGGATTACCGAAAATAATCTGTGCTTTCCCCCTGTTGACAGAGAAATAATGATAGTAGATCTCATCCAGTCCTGGTGCTCGGAAACCGGCGGAATAGGAAGCACGGAAACGGAAATTACCTGGGGCATACATCACCGTGAACTTAGGGGTCAGTCGGTCGCCAAACGTCTGGTGATGGGTATAACGGAGTCCTATCGTTGCCGTCATATCCTTCAGGAAACGATGTTCATGTTGGGCATAGGCAGCCAACGTATAGGCCGCTTGATGGATATTCCCTGAGGTAGCCGTCAACCGGTCCTGTCGCCAGTTGGCACCAATGATCGTCGTTGCATGCTTAAAGAATCCCAGGATGGCTTTCAGCTCTGCTTCCACCGACCGTTGTTTCTTCGACTGCACATAGTCGCCTATCTGATAGTCTTTGGTCACCACATCATACTCTTTTCCATAGCGGAAACGGTCAATCACGAAGTCAGCCTGCAACGAGTGACGGTTTGTCAACTTATAGATACCGCCCACGTTCCATCGCAGTCCTCTGTAGCGCATCTCATAGTCCGTTCCACCCGTGATATCCGCATTCGTATTGGGACGGTCTGTGATTTTTCGGAAATATTCTATGCCCGCATTCATCGCCAATTTCCTGTTGGGCGTATAGGTAAATTTCTGTGCGAAGATATTGGAGCGGTAACCAGTGAAGAGCGGTGCAATCGTCTCTTGTATCTCCGTATCCGATCCTTTCTTATATTCCCAATGGGTGGTCTGATAACTGTCTGCACGATCGTGTGAGAACGAGGTGTACGAGCCGAAGCCTTTCGTGTAGACATCCACGTTGACAGCCTCCGTGAGTTGTCCTTCGCCCGACACACGGGTGTTATTGGTCACACTCACGAGCTGGTCGGCGGGCTGGTCAGTGATGATATTGATGACACCTCCGATGGCATCACTACCATAGAGCGAGGAGGCAGCTCCATCGAGCACCTCTATTCGTTTCACCCTTGCCATATTGATACGGTTCAGGTCTACATTATTCGAGATATCACCCGTCAATTTCTGTCCGTTGACGAGAATCAGGATATACTTATTTCCCAGTCCGTTCAGACGGAGGAAGGTACCCATCGAGTTGGGTGCCATCGACACTTGTGGCATCATACGGGTAAGTGCGGCGTCGAGCGTGGTGAGTCCTTGTTCCTTGATCTCCTGACTGCTGAGCACATGAACAGGTGTCGTTGTTGATTTCAGTCGTTGATGATGTCCCGAACCTGTCACCACGATAGGGTTCAGGTTATAGGTGCGCTGTGTCATCAGGGTGTCGCGGTTGACTGATTGGTGTATCTGTGCATGACTCATCACACCGATGGTCGAAAATAAGGAAATAAGTATGATTTTCTTCATGATATTTTTCATTGTCTGTAAATAGGGAGACGCTGTCTCACGACAACATCTCCCTGCGTAGAACTTATATAAATATTAGCCGATTGAAATTACTCTTCATCTGGTGCGGTTGTCGGAGTAGACAAACCCTCACCTTTGGCAATAGCGTCGATAGCATCCTGTGTGTGCTTCATCCAGAGCAGACGGACAGCATTACGCTCTGCCAGTCCTGGGATATAACCGTTAGTCTGTATCTCTGCCTGATGGTTCTTCCAACAGGGTGTGGGGAAGTTGAACTCATAGGCCTTCGTCTCGATACCTGCATTGTTGAACATACTGTACCAGCTCTCGTCATCGTCAGGATCAGCCATATCGTTATGAGCGTGGTCACCAGCAATAGACATCAGCACAAAGAGCTGCGCCTTGGTAGAATTGTTTTGTGGGTAGTTGACGGTCTTTGTCTTATCACCCACATGATAGGTGAAGCTACCACCACCGATATGGTTAAGCACATCAGTAGCATAGGTCTCGTCCATATCTACCGTACCTACATAGTATTGGGTACTCAGCGCACGGAGGGCATCCTCCAACTGCAGATAGCGGATATTGCCACCATAGTAGTCGTAGCCCTCAGGGTTACCATGACCCATGAATGCCACGATACCGTTCTGAACGGCGGTCTTCACATCGCTCTCATTATTCAGCACCTGAGCCAGTGCCTGGGCGTCGGTTTCCTCTGCCATCAGCGGCGTACCCACCATCACCTTCTTGTCGATGCTCTTCATATAAGCATCGGTGAAGTCACCGTTACGGTTGTTCATGAAGTCCTTGACATACGAGTCGCGCACACGACGATACTCCTCACCGGGGATTACCTGCAACGACTGTACGATAATCTCCTGATATCCAGCCAGTCCTATGGCGGTCAACCAGTGCTCGGGATCGTAGTAGTCTCTTGGCTCCACGTTTTCACCGGCACGGGCCTGGTTGATACAGATAGCCGACGAGAAAGACAGGAATACATCCCATCCGCTGAACTTTGCCTTGTACTCTTCCACCACCTTGTCGAAGGTGTCGTAAGCCTGTCCCCACGTAGAACCGAAAGCCACGAGCAGAATCACCTTGTTGTGCTTCTTCTGGGTATTCACAGTGTTGTTCACTTCCTTCTGATACTTGTCGTAGTTTGAACCCGTATTACCCTCATCATCACTACTACATGCCGTCATTCCGGCGGTCAACACGATGGCTGCCAGAGCCATCATCCACAGCTTAATTTTCTTCATTGCTTTGTTCTTTTATGTTAGACTTATATTGTTGATTGACTTTCTTTCCTTGATTGAACCGTATGGAGAACGAGGCATAGACGGTTGTTCCTGGTGTCGTTGTTCCTAGATGCAGACCGTGATAGGTACGGTCCACGTAGTTGAAGATATTATCGATACCTGCCTCCACACGATATTTCATCTTCTCGTTCTTACCAAACTCATGGGTGGTGGCCAGTCGCCAAATCTGATAGCCCTTGCCGTTGCCATTGATTTGGTAGTAGCGTTTCGATGAGCAACGTCCATAGAGTCCGATGCCCAGACGATAGCCCCTTGTAAACGGATGGTTCCACGTCACAAACCAGTTGGCCTTATGGTGAGCCATACCATCGATGGTCACGTTACGCAACACATCGTTGTCAGTGTCATAGATCTTCGCATCCGTATCCAGATAGCTATAGTTCACTCCTGCCATCCATGCCTTATACCGATACCTGACGGACACGTCTACACCATAGGTTTTGGCCGACTCCAGATTCTGATACTGACGACTCTTGATAGGCAGGTAGGTCGTATAGAGGTCAGCAGGTACCTCACTGTGAGGGATGGTCACCAGCGTGATCATATCCTTCACCTTATTATAATATCCTGTCACGGTGATGTTCAGTCCCCCACGGTTATACTCCACACCCAGCGATACATAGTCGGAGGTCTGGGGCTTCAGGTTCTTATTTCCCAGATACAGATAGGTGCCGTTCATGTCTCTCACATAACGATAGTGCAGTTCCTTGGGTGTGGGTGTCTTGAACCCCTGACTCCAGGTGGCCCTGATACGGAAGTCGCCCACCTTCGCCATCGCAGACAGCTTTGGTGTCAGATGCCAGCCAAACTGCTCATTTCTGTTGAGACGCAGTCCTCCTGTGATATTCAACCACGGCAGCGGATTGAACTCGTCTTGCACATACAAGGCCTCTGTATTATCGGTAGCCTTCCCGCCTTCCACACGGTTGGGGGCTTTCAACCAGTCGTAGCGCCATTCAAACCCAGCACTCAGACGGTTGTTATATGGTAGGGTGAACACCGACTTCAGACTCACCATCGTACGCTGTTGGTCGCTCTGCAACTGTGACTGTCCTGCATAGTAAGGATAGTAAGCTGTCGGGTAACCGTTATGATAGCCGTCTGTCAGTGTGGTGGCCGTGAAGTCATAATAGTAAGCATGTCTGTTCCAGTCCACATCCAGACTGATGAAGTCGTTCTGATTCAACTTCCATTTTCCGCCTATGGCAGCCGATGCGTTGTTATACCGCAGGTCCCACGTCTTGATATCCACACCCGGATGTGATCCCATCGGACGATAGATACGTTTCCAGTACACGCTACCATCAGCATAGAACTCCCATCTCTTGTTGGGTGTGAACGTCAGGTGCTCCGCCAGTTGCCAGTTGGTATATCTGTTCACCGTCTTGTTCTTACTGTCCGTAATCAGGTACTCCGTCTGGTGCGGGTCTTCTGTCGAGGTGTTCTGCCACCCGTCAGAATGCTGCAACTGGAAGTTCGTATAACTGCTCCATTTGCCCATTCTCAGACCGATACCATTATGTTGTCTGAGGTCACCATAGCTACCCACACGTGAGGTATTCTCCAACAGCAGTCCACTGTCGTGCTTCTTCGTGATGATATTGATGACACCAGCGATCGCATCCGACCCATAGAGGGCTGACGAGGCACCTTTCACGATTTCTATCTTCTCGATGTTCTGCGGGTCAATGAGCGACAGGTCGTTCTCGCCTCCCACATCTCCGTGAATCCGTTTGCCGTCTACCAGTATCAGGATATACGAGTTACCCAGACCATTGAGTTGCATACCCGATCCCATATCGCTCTCGTTGAACGACAACGACGATGTGAGTCCTGCGAGGATATCCTCCAGGGTACGTCCACCATAGTCGCGCAGCATCTTCTGCGTGATCACCTCTGTCTGTACGGGCGCATCTTTCAACAGGTGCTGTGTACCAGTACCTGTCACCACCACCTCCTGAAGACTATGCTCGCCTTTTAGGCCGTCTTCGTGGGTAGACTGTGCTTGTGACGTTTGAGAAAGGCACAGTAGTACCAGTCCCATCATCCATTGCTGTCTCATAAATCTAAAAAATACTTTTCCGCTACGCTTATTCCTGAGCGTGCTTCTCTACGTTTCTCGGCAGGTCTTCTGACTTTCCCCAGCCTGTCTTACCTTCCCAGACGAATCTAGTGGCGTTATACAGACAAACTCTTTCTTGGGGGATTACAGCAGCAGGTACTGTCCAGGATTCTCACCTGATTCCCTTACATCGAAGCTCCATCGGGAGCCTGATTGCCTTTTTCATTCTTCTAAAGAACGCTTTGTTGCTGCAAAGGTACGAATGTTTTTCGAAATGACAAAAAAAAGTTTAAATTCTTTTGTACTGCACACGGCTTTTCGTACCTTTGTCGCATGAAATCGCAATTTCTCATCGCTGCCCCCCATAGTGGCTCTGGTAAGACGACTGTTGCCAGAGGTCTGATGGCGTTGCTGACGGAGAAGGACTATCGGGTGCAACCCTATAAGTGCGGTCCCGACTATATCGATACGAAGTTTCATACCGCAGTCTGTCAGCGTCCGAGCATCAACCTCGACTCGTTCATGGCGGATGCCCAGCACATCCAATACCTGTATGATCATTACTCCCAAGAGGCTGATGTCTGTATCGTTGAGGGGATGATGGGACTCTTCGATGGCTATGACCGCGACAAAGGCTCGTCAGCGGAGATCGCACAGATCCTTCACCTACCCATCGTACTGGTGGTTGATGCCAGAAGTGCAGCCTACTCTACCGCTGCTCTCCTACAGGGGTTCCTTCATTTCAGAAACGGGTTGCAGTTTGCCGGTATTATATTTAATAAGGTGGGCTCTGCCCGTCATGCCGAGATGCTCCGTCAGGTGTGCGATGACCTGCATATCCGTTGTCTGGGATGTATTCCCAAACAGTATGTGCTACAACAGGGTTCCCGGTACTTAGGACTGGATTTCACGAAAGAGAGCGATATGGAATCGCTCCGCGCCCTGATGGATCAGCATATCGACTGGCAGACACTGTTGCAACTGACGAAGCAGGAGCAGACCACCAACGACCTACTCGTTCATGCCCCACGCAGTACCGTCTCTTCATCAACGAGCTACCGTCTTGTCGTGGCCCGCAACGACGAAGCCTTCTCGTTCTTGTACCAAGAGAACCTCGACCGTTATGAACAGGTGGTCTTCTTCGATCCTGAGCGCGACGTACCTCAGCTGAAGACGACCGATATCCTTTATCTGCCTGGTGGCTATCCCGAGAAACACCTGAAAGCATTACGTCAGAACGATGTCTGTCGACAGGTCATCAAGTCGTTTGCCGAACAAGGTGGTCGGGTGATTGCCGAGTGTGGCGGGATGATGTACCTCTGCGCGAAGATCATTGCAGACGATGGTATCTACCCGATGTGTGGTGTCCTTCCCTACTCCATTTCCGCCCGTCAGGAACATCGTAAGCTCTCCTTGGGCTATCGGCAGTTTGTGTTAGACAACATGGAATATCGAGGACATGAGTTCCACTATACCCAGTTTCTGGATGCTACGACACCTTCTGTCGTACAAGTTTATGATGCCAAGGGCGATCCTGTGACCACCCCTGTATTCCGGTATAAGAATGTATTGGCTAGCTATACACACCTTTATCAGATATGAAACACCTTCACCCCATCATGTTCGCAGGCACAGGCAGCGATGTAGGGAAAAGCATCGTGGCAGCCGCCTTCTGCAGGATCTTCCTTCAGGATGGCTATACGCCTGCTCCTTTCAAAGCCCAGAACATGGCCCTCAACTCCTACGCCACCCCCGACGGATTGGAGATTGGTCGTGCACAGGCTGTTCAGGCGGAGGCAGCAGGCATCGCCTGTCATACAGACATGAACCCGCTCTTGTTGAAACCGCAGAGTGACCACACCTCACAGGTGGTCCTTCACGGCAAACCTCTCGGCAACAAGGACGCCTACGATTTCTGGCGTGAGGGTCGTACACATCAAGACTCCCCATCGCAGTCATCGCTCGATTTCCGTCGCGAAGTGTGCGATGCCTTCGACCGTCTGGCAGTACGTTATAACCCCATCGTGATGGAGGGTGCCGGCAGTATCGCAGAGATCAACCTGAGAGACCGCGACCTGGTGAATATGTCGATGGCACAGTATGCAGGAGCTGATGTCATTCTCGTGGGTGACATCGATCGTGGGGGCGTGTTCGCCTCCGTCTATGGCAGTATCATGCTACAGTCCGTAGAAGACCGGAAACGCATCAAGGGTATCATCATCAACAAGTTCCGTGGAGATATGCGTCTCTTTGAGGAAGGTCGGCAGATGCTCGAAGACCTCTGTGGCATACCCGTCTTGGGCGTGATTCCCTACTTCAAGGATATCTATATCGATGAAGAAGACAGTGTCAGTCTCGAACAGAAACAGCGTCAACTGACTGAGGGCAAGGTCAACGTGGCAGTGGTGCTGCTCAGACATATCAGCAACTTCACCGATTTCGACACCTTGGAGCGCGACCCTCGTGTGAACCTCTTCTATACAAGTAATACCAAGGACATCCAACAGGCGGACATCATCATCCTGCCAGGTACAAAAGCTACCCTTGACGACCTCTTGGAACTGCGTCGTAACGGTTGTGCTCAGGCCATCCAACACGCTCACCGTGAAGGAAAGATGGTGGTAGGCATCTGTGGAGGCTACCAGATGTTGGGTCAGATGATTGAAGACCCCGACGGTCTGGAAGGTCCCATCACCCGTCTGCCTGGCTTGGGACTCCTCCCCATCCACACCACGATAACTCCGGAGAAGACCACCCGTCAAGTGAGCTTCGAGTTCGATGGTCATCCCTGTCAGGGCTACGAGATCCATCAGGGCATCAGTGATACCCGTGAGACCATCCTCACCACCCCGCATTGCATTGGCACCTATATCCACGGCTTCCTTGACAACGCTCCCGTCATCGAACACCTGCTCCGTGACTGTCCCCAGACATCTGACGGGTCATCTGCCACCTCCTTCGACCTCCATACGTTTAAGGAGGAGCAATACAACAAACTGGCGGCCCATGTACGTCAGTATGTCGATATCCCACGAATCTATCAGATACTCCGTCATGAATAGTGCCATTTCCCTCCTCATCGGTTGGATGCTCGACCTACTAATAGGCGATCCTATCCGTCTTCCCCATCCCATTGTATGGTTTGGTAAGATGATCGCTTTCCTTGAACACCGGCTGAACAAGGGCGCACACCGCAAACTGAAGGGAGCGCTGACTGTCCTTTTCTTGGTTGGAGTCGTCTTCCTGGTCACTTGGGGTATTCGCTATCTTCTCTCCCCCTATCCATCCTACCTCACCATCCTCTTTGATGCTATCATCATCTTCTACTGTCTGGCAGGCACCACCCTGATTCGCGAAGTACTGGCTGTCTTTCGTGCCCTCGACCGTTCACTGGACGAAGGACGCCGGCAGGTGGCCCGTATCGTGGGGCGCGATACCACCGAGCTGTCTGCACAGGAAGTGCGCACGGCAGCCCTGGAGACTTTGGCAGAAAACCTAAGTGACGGGGTGATTGCCCCACTCTTCTGGTTCGCCTTGTTAGGCACGCCAGGTATGTTAGCCTATAAGATGGTGAACACCCTCGACTCGATGATCGGCTATCAGACGGCACGTTATCGTGACTTTGGCTGTTGGGCGGCACATATAGACGACATCGCCAACTACCTCCCAGCCCGTCTTACTGCCTTCTTGATGATTCTATCACAGAGGAACTGCTTTTCTCCTTCGCTATACAGATTCGTATGGTGTAACGGGAAGAAACATGCCAGTCCCAATAGCGGCTATCCGGAGGCTGCCCTTGCTGGCATCCTGAACTGTCGTTTCGGTGGACCACACACCTATTTCGGACAACGGTTCGATAAGCCCTATATTGGTGACAACGACCGTCTGCTGAATATCTACGACATGAAAAAAGCCATCCGGGTGAATCGGATGGCTGAGTTATGGATGGTGATCATCGTCTTACTTAGAAGTATTTGGTAATCTTCGCATGGTCGAAATTATTCATCTCGTTGATCATCCTTACGGCAGAGTCTACGATAGGATAAGCGCATAGCGCTCCCGTTCCTTCACCAAGTCTTAACCCTAAGGAAACCAGCGGTTTGGCATGCACGATATCAAGCATTTGTCGATGTCCTGCTTCATCTCCACAATGCATAAAGATCAGATAGTCTTGTATGGCAGGACATTGTTGGATGGCAGCCACTGCACAGGCCGTCATGATAAATCCGTCAACGAGTACCACGAGGTGTTGCTCGGCAGCCCGCATCATCGCTCCGATGGCTGTCACCATCTCGAAACCTCCGAAGTAACGGATCACATCAACTGTTGTAGGATGAGGCATCTGTTCCTCAAATCGTCGCATCGCCTCAGTGAGCACCTCCGTCTTATGCCGTATCCCCTCATCATTCAGTCCGGAGCCCGCTCCGATACAGTCTTTCAGGGGCAGATGTCCGAAGATACTCATCCAGATGCTCGATGGTGAGGTGTTGGCGATACCCATCTCTCCAATGCACAGCACCTGACAGCCTACTGCTACACAGTCGTCCACCAGTTGACAGCCCGTAGCGATCGCCTGCTCAAACTCCTCTTCGCTCATGGCCGGTTCATACAGGAAATTCTTCGTGCCCCGTGCGATCTTCCGGTCGATGATACCTTCCACAGTGCTGAGGTCGTAATCCACGCCTACATCCACGATGCGCAGGTCGAACCCATGTTGCCTGCAGAACATATTCACACCGCCTCCTCCATGGGTGAAATTAATCATCTGTTGCCAGGTGACCTCTCGTGGTGAGAGACTCACCCCCTCGCGCTCGATACCGTGGTCGCCACCCAGTAGCAGATGACAGGGATGGGTCAGCGCAGGTGTGAGTGTCTGTTGAATCAGACACACCTGCATAGCCAACTCCTCCAGTCGTCCCAACGAGTGCTGGGGTTTGTTCAGATGGTCTATCTTTGCTTGTATCGCTGTTTGCAGCGAACGGTCTACGGGTTGTATATCGAATGTTTTCATTTGATTTTCACGGTTATACCACTGACCATCAAGATCACCTCATCAGCTTTCGAGGCGATATACTGGTTCATCCAGCCCTCCAGGTCGGTAAAACGTCTTTGGATAGCATTTTCGCTCACCCCACCCGAGCCAATCTCGTTGGTCACGAAGATCAATGTTGCCTCTTGTTTCGTGAGCTGATCAAACTCCCTTTTGGCGAGTTCCAGCGATTGTTGCACGTTGGAATCGTGATGAAAGAAGAAGTTGGTGAGCCACAGTGTCACACAGTCTACCACCACAACACGTCCTGTCAGGTCGTGCTTACTCAACCACATCTCCTCCTCGATATTCGTCCATTGAGGTCCACGACGCTCCTGATGCTTACGCACCCGTTCACGGAACTCCTCGTCCCACACGTGGGCAGTAGCCAGATAGACGGGCGTTGGTGACATACTAAGAGCCAGTTGTTCTGCGTGTTCGCTCTTCCCCGAGCGTTGTCCGCCTGTTATCAGAATCACCTTTTTCATAGCGTGCTAACAATCAAAACAGCCAACTCCACCAACAGACATACCGCTCCGCAACAGTCGCCTGTATAGCCATGCAGACGTCGCCAGATGAGCAGATAGAGGAAATACATCACGATACAGGGAATGAAGAGAATCATCTCCCATGCCGCATTCGTGAACCAGAGATATCCCGCCATCGGCAGGAGTCCTTGTAGTGTCAGACTCACCCCTGCCCAGATGTCCATCTTACGATACACCGTCTGATTCTTCGCTTCCTCCTCCCGTCGGGCATAGGGCATCATCGTCACCAGCTGTGACGTCACCATTCGCGCATAAGGTGCTGCAGCCACAATGGTCAGTGCTGCCATCTCAGGTGTCATCGAATACAGCGTTGCTGCCAACAGCAACTCATAGAGGATCAGTCCCAGCACCCCATATGTACCGATATGTGAGTCTTTCATGATGGCGAGAATCCGTTCACGGTCACTTCCCCCACCACCAAAACCGTCACAGAAGTCAGCCAGTCCGTCCTCGTGGAGAGCTCCCGTCACGAGCAGTCGTACGATGATTGCCAACAGTACCGCGAGGATATAGGGCAGATACAGGCTCCCCACCCATAGTGTGACAGCCATGAGTCCACCCGTCAGCCATCCCGTCAGCGGCCAGTATTCCACCACCGCCCGATAGCTCTCCTTAGGAGGCTGATACAGTCGCCAGAACGGCAGCCGTGTAAAGAAGATCAGTGCTGCCCACACTGGGTCATACCACCGTGTCCTCCGTTCCCGATTCTGATTGATATCAATCTCCATTCAGTTCTTTCACTCGATGCAGCCTTCGTACTCCGAATCAATAATTCTCTGCTTTAATTTGGAAGTAGCTCTGTGGGTGGTCACATACCGGACATACTTCTGGTGCTTTCTTACCGATAACGATATGACCGCAGTTAGCACACTGCCAAATCACATCACCATCACGAGAGAAGACGATATCATCCTGGATGTTCTTCAGCAACTTACGATAGCGTTCCTCGTGATGCTTTTCGATAGCTCCCACCATCTCAAACTTCGCAGCTATCTCATCAAAGCCCTCTTCACGAGCCTCCTTGGCCATGCGGGCATACATATCCGTCCATTCGAAGTTCTCACCATTGGCAGCATCAGCCAGGTTCGTAGCAGTATCACTCACGCTACCACCATTCAGATACTTATACCACATCTTGGCATGCTCCTTCTCGTTGGCAGCCGTCTCCTCAAAGATGGCGGCAATCTGCACATATCCATCCTTCTTAGCCTTAGAAGCAAAATAACTGTACTTGTTACGTGCCATACTCTCACCCGCAAAAGCCTCCTGGAGGTTTTTCACTTTTGCTGTCATTCTGCTGCAAAAATAATAAAAATATCCGAATTGTTACATCCCCACCCCAAAATTTTTCTTGCCTTCATTCAAGAAGCCATTTCCATACTGGAACAACCTCAATAGTGCCATGCTTGTCGTTGATGGTTTCCTCTTCGTCATAAGTCAGAATCAGTCTCCTTTTACAAGACAAACGATTAGGTAGCTTTTGTAAGGCCTCCGTTTCGCGCTTCCTGGTTTCTTCATCGTGCAGGGAATAGCATACTTGGATAGCCAGCTCGTCATCTGGAATATAGAAATCAACCTCATAGCCGTCATGATAGAAGAATATACGTCCATTGTCAATATCGTGACCATAGATACGGAACAGTTGAATAGCAACAAGGTT
>ONWA01000021.1 GCA_900321425.1 uncultured Prevotellaceae bacterium
CGACAGGCCAGTCACTGTATCGGTTGCGGCCAGTGTGAGCCCCACTGTCCACAGAATATCCGCATCCCTCGCGAGCTGCGGAAGTTAGACGAGCTCGTGGAGCAACTCAAACAAAACGTATAAACCATGCGTGAGAAGACCATAGAACTGCGTGAGCTGAGTATCGGCTATCAGGGCAAGAAGGATGTCAGGGTGGTGGCTGCTGCCATGAATGCCGCCATCTATAGTGGCGAGCTCACCTGTCTGTTGGGCAGCAACGGCATCGGCAAGTCCACCCTTCTGCGCACCCTCTCTGCCTTCCAGCCAAAGATAGGTGGTGAGGTGTTCATTGAAGGGAAAGAGATTGGGGGCTATACAGACAAGGAGCTGAGTAGACTGATTGGTGTGGTACTGACGGAGAAGCCCGACGTACGGAATATGTCCGTCCGCGAGCTCGTCAGCTTGGGTCGCTCCCCCTACACTGGTTTCTGGGGAGGCTATTCTACTGAGGACCTCCGTATCGTTGACGAGGCCATCCGTATGGTGGGCATCGAAAGGCTTGCTGATCGGATGATGCACACCCTGAGCGATGGAGAACGACAGAAGGTGATGATTGCCAAAGCGTTGGCCCAGGAAACGCCTGTCATCTACCTCGACGAACCCACTGCCTTCCTCGACTTCCCCAGTAAGGTGGAGGTGATGCAACTGCTCCGTAGACTGGCGGTGGAGATGCAGAAGACCATCTTCCTCTCTACCCACGACCTGGAGCTGGCACTACAGATTGCTGATACCATCTGGCTGATGGAAGCCTCAGCGCTACATGTGGGCACTCCCCGTCAGTTGGCCGACGAAGGAGTGCTAAGCCGTTTCGTGGAGCGCGACGGCATCTTCTTCGACCCTTCAACCCTCTCTGTACGAATAGAGAAAAACTACACTCCAAAAGCATGATATTCGGACACGGCGACGATGCCTACCGCTATGGTGACAAGATACGCTGGAACTTCAGTTCCTGTATGTATGGTCAGGCCGACCTGTCGGCGCTGCAGCGCCATCTGTCTGCCTGTATGGATTGTATCACGACCTATCCAGAGCCAGAACCGCTGGAGTTGGAGGCAATGATTGCTGAGCAGGAGGGAGTGCCTGCTAGGGCTGTGATGGTGACAGCAGGAGTGACAGAAGCCATCTACCTGATAGCCCAAGCCTTCCAAGGAAGCGAATCTGTGATTCCCCAACCCACGTTCAGCGAGTATGCCGATGCCTGTCGCACGTTCCAGCACATCGTGTCCCACCAGAACCATGACAAACTGGAACACTCTCCAAAAAACAGGATCTACTGGATATGCAACCCCAATAACCCTACTGGTAACGTACTATTGAAACCACTGTTGAACCATGTGGTACGCACCCATCCGGAAAACCTCTACGTTGTCGATCAGGCCTATGAGGACTATACGCTGATGCCGATGTTTGAGGCATGCGAGACGGTCGACTGCAACAACCTCTTCGTGCTCCACTCCATGACGAAGAAATACGCCATCCCTGGCTTGCGTATCGGCTATATCGTGGCATCGCCAACTCTCCTCGACAGGCTGCGCTACCTGCGTCGCCCCTGGTCAGTAGACTCACTGGCTATCGAGGCTGGTAAGTACTTAGTGAGTCATCGCGTACAGATCATCCCCGACTTACGAGCGCTGCTCAACGAGGCCGACCGCCTGAAGAAGGCATTGGAAGAGATGGACGGTCTACGCGTATTAGATAGTCAGACCCATTTCATGCTGATACAGTTAAAAGAGGGAAATGCGACTGCGCTGAAAGACTATCTGATTCATCAGCACGGCATCCTGATTCGTGATGCGTCAAACTTCGAAGGTCTGAATCAACAATACTTCAGAATTTCCACCCAATGTACTGAGGCCAACGACCTATTGGTCGCTGCCCTACGCCAGTACCTGACTGAAGTGGTATAGCTTACTCCATTAAATGGGTCCATAGAATCTTCACACCAATGAGTATGAGGATGATGCCACCAATGATTTCTGGTTTGATACGCTTTGTTACCTGTCGCCCAAAACGAATGCCCACCAGATAGCCTGTGATACTGAATAGGAACGAGACGGCGCCAATGATGACCAGCGGCATCGTCAATTGACTGATACTATGATAGCCTGTACAACCCATAGAGATGCCTACCGCCAGGGCGTCGATGCTCGTAGCTACCGCTAGGAGGAGTTGGATGGTCAACTTGCGAGGATTGAAGGTATGCTCTTCCTCCTGTTCGAATGCCTCCATCAACATCTTCCCTCCAATCACCACCAATAGTCCGAAGGCTATCCAGTGGTCTACGGCTTCTATCCACTGACTGAACAGTCGAATGCCTACCCATCCTATCAGGGGCATCAGTGCCTGAAACCCACCAAAGAGCAGGGCCATACGGAGCATTGTGCCCCATAGCCGTTGACGTACAATCACACCACTAACCATCGAAACGGTCAGACAATCCATCGCCAAGGCGACAGCCAGTAAGATAATATCAAATATTCCCATCGGCCGACAAAGGTATAAACTTTTTGAGAAACATGATAGAAATCAGGAGATTTTTTATATCGAAAAAATGAATAAAGTTAATTCTTTTTACCTTCTATAAAGAATTTAAAACGTTAAAACTCAATAACTTACGTGTGTATTATACACAAATAATGTTATGTTTCTTAATAATGTTTAATCACACCAAAGATTATCCCAAAATGTTTGGTAGATCTGTCGAAAAAGTGTATCTTCGCACCAGAAAAATCAATTTGGTTATTCTATGATTAACACATTATTAATAACTATCTGAGGAGAGAGCTGCCTGCGAAGGTCGCTCTCTCAATTTTTGATACCCTGTCACCTCGTTAGTTACTTGATACGCAAACGCAAAAAAAGTTCGCTGCAACTCTCTCGAGCTACAGCGAACCAGCCTATGTTTAACTAAAAATCCTTTTTCAAAATTGAAAGTTTAAAAGGGAACTTCACAGCGACCTCCTGTTATCCTACAGTTGAAAACTTTCTTTTACCAATAACTAAAAACCTAAAACTATAAATATTACTACTAACCTAAAACAATCTATTAACCTTTTGTCTTTGCAAAGGTAAGGAGTTTTTGTGATGCCTGCAAGAAATTAGATAATAAAAGTGTAATTATTACGTCTGTTCTTGATTTAAATCAATAGGATGTGTGCGACCACAACAACAATATTGTCATTTTGTTTTGCGTTTTCATGATAAAATGCTATCTTTGCAAGGATGAAAGTATTAATTGTCAACACAAGCGAGAAGACCGGTGGTGCCGCTGTGGCAGCCAGTCGACTGATGGAGGCACTGAACAATCATGGTGTCAAAGCTAAGATGCTGGTCAGAGAGAAGGAGACAGACCACCTCACAGTGATAGGATTCCCCCCAACCCCTTGGTTACGCTGGCACTTCCTCTGGGAACGACTAGTCATCTGGTTCCATTGTCATGGCTCAAGGAAACACCTCTTTGAGATTGACATCGCCAATACAGGTACTGACATCACCCAAATGCATGAGTTCAAGGAGGCCGACGTGATACACCTGCACTGGATCAACCAGGGTATGCTGTCGTTGAAAGTGCTGAGGAAGATCCTCCTCAGTGGGAAACCTGTAGTATGGACGATGCACGATATGTGGCCTGCCACCGCCATCTGCCACTATACACGAGGATGCGACCACTACCAGACAGAGTGTTGCCACTGTCATCTGCTTCCTGGCAACGGATCGGACAAAGACCTGGCCTCCAGCATATGGAAAGAGAAAAAGGATGTCCTAGGCTCCAGAGAGGTAGCCTTCGTCGCCTGTAGCCAATGGTTGCGCAACGAAGCCGCAAAGAGTGCGCTCATACAGAAACAGCACATCATAGATATCCCCAATGCCATCGATACCCATACATTCCAACCCATAGACAAGAAAAAGGCACGCGAGAAAGAAGGACTGCCTACAGACAAACGACTGATTCTCTTTGTATCGCAACGGGTGACTGACGAACGAAAGGGTATGCGCTATTTCGTGGAGGCAGTGAACAAGTTGGCAGATACCTATCCAGCGATGAAGGGCACCACAGGAGTGGCTATCTTAGGAGGACATGCAGAAGAGATAGAGAGTATGCTAAAACTACCCGTCTATCCATTAGGATACGTAAACAACGAACAGCGTATCGTACATATATATAATACGGCAGACGTGTTCGTGCTGCCATCACTCGAGGACAACCTGCCCAACACGCTGATGGAGGCGATGGCCTGTGGCGTGCCTTGCGTGGGTTTCAACGTAGGGGGCATACCAGAGATGATTGACCACCAACAGAACGGCTTTGTGGCCAAAGAACGCGATGCCGACGAACTGGCGAAAGGTATCCACTGGGTACTGGAGGAGGGCAACTACGAACAACTGCAACAACAATGTCTGCACAAAGTAAAGACCTGTTATTCACAACAGCACGTGGCCCATCGATATATTGAACTGTACGAGCAGCTACTAGCAAAGGCAAAAAAATACGAATGACTTTCTCAATCATCACGATTACCTTCCAGGCGGAAGCCGTCCTACAATGCACACTCGACAGTGTGCTCACACAGACATATCCCCATATTGAACATCTGATTGTGGACGGTGCCTCGAAAGACGGCACCCTAGCGATAGCTAAGAACTATCAGCAACAGTCGGATGCACAGCACAACGGACATACGGTTATCGTACAGTCGGAGCCAGACAAAGGCATCTATGACGCGATGAACAAAGGACTGGCGAAGGCGACAGGCGACTATGTCGTGTTTCTGAATGCCGGCGACTGGCTGCCTTCGACAGATACCCTCGAGCAAGTGGCAGAGAAGGCTGCTGACGGACCTGCTGTGCTTTATGGCGACACAGCCATCTACGATGGTGAAGGACATTATCTGTATCCTCGTAGGCTACGTCCTCCAAAATCCCTTTCGTGGCGCTCCTTCCGTCAGGGTATGCTCGTATGCCACCAGGCGTTCTATGCCCGTCTGGACATCGCCAAGGATATCCATTACGATACACAATATAAGTATTCTGGCGATGTAGACTGGTGCATTCGTGTGATGAAGGCAGCAGCCCAACAAAAACTGCCCCTACGCAACGTAGAGGCAGTGATCGTTAACTATACGGAAGAGGGGGCAACCACCCGTCATCATCGTGAATCCTTACGCGAACGCTTTCAGGTGATGTGTCATCACTATGGTCGTATAACGACACTGCTGATGCATCTGTGGTTTGTTGTCCGCACCTTCATCCGTTGACTACTTAATAACTTTCTTTCCACCCACGATGTAGATGCCCTTACGCAGGCCGTCTAACGAACCCGTGGTGTTCAGCAGTCGACCGTCGAGGGTGAATACCTTACTACTGGTCTCCATCGTCTTGGTGTCTACCGCAATGGCCTCAATGCCAGTAGGAGTCACTACAGTAAGTAACTTCTCATCATCATAGTAGCCGCCAGTTGCAAAACCTAAGTTTTCCGTTTGAGGACTACCACCATTGCTAAAAATAATCTTCTGGGGCTGTGTGGCTGAAGAGCCCTCCTGTTTTGTTCCATCCCAAGACCATTTCCATACCTTATTACCATTGTTGGCCTCTCCCAGGTACGTGCATGTTGCGCCAGGCCATAAACCACCTGTGAAATTATCTGAAGGACTTTCCGACCATGCCCAGCATTTAATGGTGCCTGTCCATGAAGCCGGCGCCTCGAAGAATGCACAGATCTCATTCTCCTCCACAGTGCAGAATGAAGGAATCTCTACCTTCTCTTCTTCTTTAAAGGTATAAGTATAGGTTTGGATGGCGCTGACCTCGGTACCCACCAACAGACCAACTTTTAGTGTACAATTCTGTGAGATAGTAATCTCAGTTCCATTGGAAGCTTGTGTACTACTTGCCGTTGGGTCTGAGCCGTCGGTCGTATAAACGAGTGATGCTCCTGACTGCTGTGAAAGGGCGTACATGGTGGCCTTGAACGATTCTTCGTATTCGCCTGAAGGCATATCAACAAAGGGCTTCTCCAAACGTTTTGCTAAAAAATACTTAAAATGATAGCCAGAAAGAACCTGTTGATATAAAGCAGCATTAGGTGAGTATGCGGCTGCACCACTTCCAACAGCTACGCAAAGAAGATGTTGATTGTCTATTTTTACATTTCTGACAGCACGATTCTTTTCCGAATAAACATTTTGAACTGAAACATTGGTATTGGTAATACCAGCAAACTTGCGTACATGAACCATTTGCTTAATCTGTTTTGGATAAGCTTTCCAGTGGGTATAGAAAATACAGGGGGTTCCTGGCATCGCCAACAGATAGGCATTGGCTGCCAGTGTATCTTTCTTAATGGGATCTTGATCAGCATTTGGACGTTTCTCAGTATCGTGGTTCTCTACGAAAGTAACTGCCCACTGTCTGTAAGCACCATTTTCAAAATTATCAGAAATAAGAGGCCAGTTTCCGTCATTCTGTGCGGCGAGTTTGCTCCAGTCACCATTATTGGCAGCATTTCTCACCGTATAACGGAACTGGAAGTCGAAAGCGGCACTGGTCTTGCCAGTTCCGTCAATCCAATTTTTAATCGTGTTGGAACTGTCCCAGCATTCACCTACAGAGAACTGGGGGTGGGCACTCTCATTATACATCTGGGTATACGTAGCAGCATAGCCTTTCACCATATCATAACGGAAACCTGCGTAACCGAAGTCGTTGAGTAGCATATCCAAGTAAGCCTTAACGATATTCTGTACGTTAGTGCTCTTATGGTCGAGGTCGCGCATACCACCCCAGTCTTCACCTGTATCGTCGTTTTGACTCAGAGACACAGGCGGATTCTGCTTCTGACCCTGAGCATACGTAGCACCACCATCGTCGTTCCTACAGATGTCGGTCGACGTCATCTCATACGTTACACCCTTATAGGTCTCTTTGGGGAAATCGAACCAGCTACTGACATTCTTTCGGTGATTGATGACCACATCGGCAATCGTACCGATACCCCTGTCTTTAAAGGCATTGATCATGGAACGCAGTTCAATCTCAGCACCAAATGAGCTGTCGTAGTTCTCAAACCAGTAAAAGTCGTCATATCCCATGGAGTTGTATCCACTATAACCACTTTGAGGTATCCAGACAAGGTCAAAGGTTCCTGCAAATTGGTTAGCTTGTTTCTCTAACTTTTTCCAACTTGTTTCAGAAAAAGAATCCCAATAGAATCCCTGCAACATAACACCATCATAGTTGGCTGGCCATCCTTGTGATTGAGCCATCATACAGATAGCAGAAAAAATCACGACAATTGATGTAATAAAACGCTTCATACTATTTACTTTTAGTTATTGTTCTCTCAAAGTGTTTACCTGCTCCTTCTATTCACAGAGTAATCAGAGTCGATGTAGTGTCTGCTCCGAAATCATCAATATCGGAACATTTCATGTTACAAAGATAATTGTGTTTGGAATACGTTATTCTCTACTTGAAAAAAAATTCACCCGTTAAACCGTGCAAACGTTTGCGCTTTCTGTTGACTTAATTACCGCGAATAGAAGAACAACAAAACGAAGATTCCTTTAACTTTGCCACACAAAACCTAAGACAGCAAATGAAAGAGACTAGACCCATGACCATGAAAGATATAGCGAAGGAGTTTGGAATTTCTGTCGCTACGGTCTCTAGGGCACTGAAGGATAGTCCGCGCATCTCTATAGAGCGTAGGAGGGCTATTCAGCAGTATGCCAAGGACCATAATTTCTATCCCAACCTGATTGGTGAAGCACTTCGCCACAGTAAGGACATGTCATCAAAGATGATAGGCGTGATTGTACCTGAGTTTACACATTATTATTTCAGTTCTATCCTCACAGGTATCGAAGAGACAGCCGCTGCACGCGGTTATTCCATCATTGCCGCACTGAGCAACGAACAGTACGAAAAAGAGGTAGCCGCGTGTGAGAACTTCCTCCGACACAAGGTGTGTGGGGTGATTGTATCGCAGGCAAAAGACACCAACGACTACACCCACTTCCAGAAACTGTTGGATGCAGGCATCTCGATGGTTTTCTACGACCGTATCTGTACGGGGGTGAATGCGAGCCGAGTGGTAGTGGATGATTATATGGGAGCCATGAATGCCGTCTCGTATATGATAGAGACGGGATGCAAACGCATCGCCTTCTTTGGGGCTACCATGAAACTGGAAATCTCGAAGAATCGTTATAACGGCTATAAGGATGCGTTGGCCAAACACGGGATAGAGTTTGATGAAAGTATCATCGCTATCTGTGATAACAGGGAGGAGGCTGAGAGGATGACGCCCAAGATGCTGCAGATGGACAACCCACCTGACGGCTTCTTTGCTGTGAATGACGACACAGCCATCGGTATCGTTCACTCAGCCAAACGTGCTGGGTTCCGTATACCCGACGATGTGGCTGTCTGTGGATTTACCAACGGACAGCGAGCCGTTGCCTGCGACCCAATGCTGACGACCGTAGAGCAACGTGGAAGGAAAGTAGGTGAGGAAGCTGCCAATATCCTGATTGACCAGGTGGAAGGCATTATCCCCAAAGACAAGGTAGAACGAAGAATCGTACGTACCCGTCTGGTGGTTCGTGAAACAACGAAGACAATGAAATAAACGATAAAAAGTTTGAGTATTTCATAGATTATTCTTACTTTTGTGTGCACAAATAATTAAAACTATAAATAGAAAGATATGCAACAGAAACCAGATTTAAGTTTTTGGAAACTATGGAATCTTAGTTTCGGATTTTTCGGAGTACAGATAGCCTATGCGCTCCAGAGTGCGAATATTTCGCGTATTTTCAGAACACTGGGAGCCGATCCTCACTCGCTGAGCTTCTTCTGGATCCTCCCCCCGTTGATGGGAATATTGGTGCAACCTATCGTTGGTACGATGTCGGATAAGACATGGACACGATTTGGACGACGTATCCCCTACCTCTTTATTGGTGCTGCCGTAGCTGTTGCTGTGATGTGTCTGCTACCCAATGCCGGCTCATTGGGAATGGCTGTCTCTACCGCACTGATCTTTGGCGTCTTCGCCCTGATGTTACTCGACACCTCTATTAATATGGCAATGCAGCCATTCAAAATGCTGGTAGGCGATATGGTCAATGAAAAACAGAAGGCAAAGGCCTACTCCATCCAGTCGTTCCTTTGTAATGCCGGTAGTGTGATGGGCTACCTCTTCCCCTTTATCTTCACATGGATAGGACTGAAGAACGTAGCTCCTGAGGGGGTCATCCCCGACTCTGTTATCTGGTCGTTCTATGTAGGAGCAACCATTCTCATCCTCTGTGTCATCTACACCACCCTCAAAGTGAAGGAATGGAATCCACAGGAGTATGCGATGTATAACGGAAAAGGTGGTGATACAGAGAAAAAGGAAGAGTCGGCCAACTGGTTCATCTTACTGAAAAACGCACCGTCTACGTTCTGGAAAGTGGGACTGGTACAGTTCTTCTGCTGGTCGGCATTCCTGTATATGTGGACCTACGTGACCGATGCCGTTTCAGAGACGGTATGGGGTACTACTGACTCAGCTACTGAAGCTTATCAGACTGCAGGAAACTGGACGGGTGTGCTCTATGCTTTGCAGGCTATCGGCAGTGTGGTATGGGCCACGATACTACCTCAGTTCAAGAGCACCAAATGGGCTTATGCAGCCAGTCTGCTGATAGGTGCAGTAGGTTTTGCGATGATTCCGTTCGTACACGACCAATACCTGATGATTGTGCCGTTCCTACTGATTGGTTGCGGATGGGCAGCGATGCTAGCCATGCCGTTTACCTTTGTCACTAACGCCCTGCAAGGCTACGGACACATGGGTGCCTATCTGGGACTCTTCAATGGTACCATCTGTCTGCCTCAGATTATTGCTGCTCTCGTAGGAGGAACCATCTTCACTCTCGTAGGAGGACATCAGTCGACCATGATGATAGTGGCTGGTGTGCTGATTGCCTTAGGTGGCTTGTGTGTGTATTTTATTAAGGAGAAAAACTAACTGATCAACGACGATGAAAATACAATTTCAAGTGGAATATCAGACTCCGTTTGGTGAGGAGTTGGTATTAAACATCTTGCCAGAAGAGAATAGTGGTAAGGTAAAACAATTCAAAATGACAACCCATGACGGAATGCATTGGGAGTGTGAAATCAAGAAAGCGGCGATCAACCGTACCTTCATCGATTACTATTATAGTGTATATAACGGTGATCAGGAGATGCGCCATGAGTGGCTGACAGAGCCTCATCGGCTGGAGTTCGCTTCCGCAAAAGGAACCAACTATAAGGTTTATGACCATTGGTTGGACATTCCTGAGGATTCCTTTATGTACAGCTCAGCCTTCACCGACTGTGTGATGGCCAGAAAACGTGAGCTGTGCGGAGAAACGGATTTCTCGACAACCATCCGTCTGAAAGTGCGTGCACCACAGTTGCGCAGCAAAGACCGACTGGCACTCATCGGAAATGGCAGTTATCTGGGTGACTGGAATACCCAAAAGCCACTGACCATGACTGAACATGAATGTCATGAGTGGGTCATCAACCTAGATGCCAGTAAGCTGACAGACAGTTTTGAATTTAAGTTCATCGTTGTCAACAAAGAAAGAGGAGTACCCATGTGGGAGCAGGGAGAGAATCGTACTATCCTACTGCCAAAACTGGAAGCCGGTGAGGTGGTCATCTATGAATTGTCGCAAGCCTACTTCCCCATCCATGCATGGCGAGGAGCGGGTACTGTCGTGCCTGTCTTCTCTTTGCGTAGCGAGGGTAGCTTTGGCGTGGGTGACTTCGGTGATCTGAAACAGATGATTGACTGGTGTGCACTGACGCATCAGCGCATCCTACAGATCCTGCCTATCAACGATACAAACATGACGTTCACCTGGCAGGACTCTTACCCCTATAACTCCATCAGCATCTATGCCCTTCATCCACAATACACTGACTTGCGTCAGTTGCCTGCCATCAAAGATCCTGAAAAACAACAGGCCTTCGAACAGTTGCGCCAAGAACTGAACGCCTTGCCACAGATTGACTATGAGCGGATGAATAATGGTAAGCTGGCTTACCTGCGCGAAATCTATGCTCAGGAGGGCGAGAAGATGATGAAGACAAAGGCCTTCAAAACCTTTTTTGAAGCCAATCAGGAATGGCTTGTTCCTTATGCTGCCTTCTGTCACTACCGCGATCTGTATGGATCGGCCGTCTTTAACGAATGGCCAGACCATCACACACTGAGTCAGAAGGAACGGGAGGAGATGTCAAAACCAACGACTAAAATCTATAAGGAGATTGCGTTTTGGTATTTCGTGCAGTTTAATCTTGACCAACAAATGCGTGGTGCCCATGAACATGCACGTAAGTGTGGTATCATCCTCAAGGGAGATATTCCTATCGGCATCAGCCGTGATGGTGTAGAGGCATGGATAGAACCCAAGTACTTCAACCTGAACGGACAGGCTGGAGCACCACCCGATGCTTTCTCTGCCGATGGACAGAACTGGGGATTCCCCACCTATAACTGGGACGAGATGATGAAAGACGGCTGTTCATGGTGGGTACGCAGATTCCGTAAGATGTCGGAGTATTTCGATGCTTATCGCATCGACCACGTGTTGGGCTTCTTCCGTATCTGGGAGATTCCTATGCCCTACAAGTCTGGATTGATGGGACAGTTCTCACCAGCCTTAGGAATGAGTCGCGAGGAGATAGAAAGCTATGGCGTGCCTTTCCGCGATAACTTGTTCTTGGTGGATCATAAACGTAATGATAGATGGCATCCACGTATCGCCGTACAGTTCCAGGAGGGCTACCGTCAGCTGAACGAGGGAGAGCAGTATCGATTCAATCAGTTGTATAACGACTATTTCTATCGTCGCAACAACCAGTTCTGGTATCAAGAGGCCATGAAGAAACTGCCTCGACTCACGCAAGCCACCCGTATGCTGGTTTGTGCAGAGGATCTGGGAATGGTACCCGACTGTGTTCCCTGGGTAATGAACGAATTGCGCATCCTCAGTCTTGAGATCCAATCCATGCCAAAAGATCCGAAATACCGTTTTGGACGATTGTCGCATAACCCTTACCGCTCTGTTTGTACCATCTCAACCCATGATATGGCTACCTTACGACAGTGGTGGGATGAGGACGAAGAACGTACTCAGGACTATTTCAACACGATTCTTCGCAGAGGTGATGCTGCACCTCATCCACTGCCAGGATGGTTGGCAAAGGATATTGTCAGCCGACATCTGACCAGTCCTTCTATGCTCTGTCTGCTCTCGCTGCAAGACTGGCTCTCCATCGATGAAGAACTCCGTCTGCCAGATGCCAACGCAGAGCGTATTAATATTCCGGCTAATCCACGCCACTACTGGCGCTATCGTATGCATATGACAATAGAGCAACTGATGAAAGCTGAGAAGTTCAATCAGGAAATCGCAGAATTGATCACTCAAAGCGGAAGAAAATGAAAAGACTATTTCTATGGCTCAGCCTCTGGATGCCACTGACCTTGATGGCAGGAACCATCCAGTCACCTAACGGACAGGTAGCGCTTCGTTTCCACGTTGATGGAGACGGGCGACCTGTCTATGAGATGACATATAAAGGACTTCAAGTGGTGAAACCCTCTCACTTGGGCTTGCAACTGGCAAAGGACAAGCATGCCTCGAAGAAGTTTAAGGAAACTGACCTGATGGACGGTTTTACCATCAAGGAGGAGAAGACCTCTACGTTTGATGAGACATGGAAACCTGTGTGGGGCGAGACTGCAACCATCCGTAACCACTACAACGAACTGGCTGTCACACTCGCACAGCCTGATACACAACGCGAGATCATCATCCGCTTCCGTGTGTACGATGAAGGTGTGGGATTCCGTTACGAGTTTCCTCAACAGAAGGAGTTGAACTATTTCCTCATCAAAGAGGAGAAAACGGAATTTGCTATGGATGGCGACCACAAAGCATTCTGGTTGCCTGGTGACTATGACACACAAGAGCAAAGAACACAGGAAACGAAGTTGTCAGAGATACGAGGACGATTCAAGAAAGCTGTCAACTGGACTAACTCATCAGTGGCCGTATTCTCAGAAACGGGTGTGCAGACAGCATTGCAGATGGTCACCGATAATGGACTCTACATTAACATCCATGAGGCTGCCTGTCTGGATTATGCCACCATGCACCTGAACCTGGATGACAAGACCTTTGTCTTCACCTCATGGCTGACACCTGATGCCACTGGTCTGAAAGGTTGTATGCAGACACCTTGTGAGACGCCTTGGCGTACAGTGATGGTGAGCGACGACGCAAGGGATATGCTCTCCTCGAACCTCATCCTTAATCTTAACGAGCCCTGTAAGATTGAAGATACCTCATGGATTCATCCTACGAAATACTGTGGTGTCTGGTGGGAAATGATTGTGGGTAAGAGCAGTTGGCACTATACTGACGATTATCCCAGCATCAAACTCGACCAGATAGACTGGATGAAAGTAAAGTCCAATGGTCGTCACGCCGCTAATAATGAGAAAGTGAAGCGCTATATCGACTTTGCTGCCAAAAACGGTCTTGACCAAGTACTCGTAGAAGGATGGAATGTAGGATGGGAAGACTGGGCCAATATGTGGAAACGTGATGTGTTCGACTTCGTGACTCCCTACCCTGATTTCGATATCAAAATGCTCAATGAGTATGCGCACAGCAAAGGTGTGAAGCTGATGATGCACCATGAGACCTCGTCGTCGACACAGAACTACGAGCGTCATTTGAACGACGCCTTTGCTCTGATGAACAAGTATGGCTATGACGCAGTGAAGACTGGTTACGTAGGTGATATTATCCCACGCGGAGACTTCCATTTCTCACAGTCCATGAACAACCATTATCTATATGTCATCAAAGAGGCCGCTAAGCACCATATCATGGTGAACAGTCACGAGGCAACACGCCCAACGGGAATCTGTCGTACCTACCCCAATCTGGTGGGTGGTGAGAGTGCACGCGGTACGGAGTACGAAGCCTTTGCCGGCAATAATCCTGACCATACCTGTATCCTGCCATTCACACGTCTGCAAGGAGGTCCGATGGATTATACGCCAGGCATCTTTGAGACACAGCTCTCTACCTGGAGCGATAATCCCTCATGGGCTCGCTCCACACTCACAGGACAATTGGCACTCTATCTTACGATGTACAGTCCACTACAGATGGCTGCCGATCTCCCAGAAAACTACGAGCGCTTTGATGATGCCTTCCAGTTTATTCGCGATGTAGCCTGCGACTGGGATGACTCCAAATATCTGGAGGCAGAACCTGGCGACTATATCACAGTCGCTCGCAAAGCAAAAGGTACGGACAACTGGTTCATCGGTGGAAAATGTGATGAGCAGGGACATCAGAGTAAGATGAAGCTTGATTTCCTTGATAAAGGACGGAAATATGAATGTACCATCTATGCCGATGCTAAGGATGCACATTATGAGAAAAACCCAAAGGCTTATACTATCACCAAACGGATAGTCAAACAAGGTGATGTCCTAAAGATCAATGAAGCACCAGGTGGAGGATTTGCTATCAGCCTGTTTGCAAAATAAAGGAAAAGGTACACTGCACAGACGGTGTACCTTTTTTTGTTGATAGCGCGAAAATAACAGAAACTCGTAAATAAAGTGAAAAAATTGCGAGAATTTCTATTTTTTTTGTTACTTTTGCGCCAAATAGACATTATTAATAATCATCAAAAGACAAACTATGGATTTATTAGCTCAAATCGTAGCGCGTGCAAAGAGTAACAAGCAGCGCATCGTGCTCCCAGAAGCTACTGAGGAGCGTACACTTCGTGCAGCTGATCAGGTATTGGCAGACGACATCGCAAACATCATCTTGATTGGTAACCCTGACGAGATCAAGAAACTCGCTGCAGAGTGGGGTCTGACCCATATTGATAAGGCCACAATCATTGACCCGGAAAATAATCCTAAGAGCGAGGAGTACGCACAACTGTTGGCTGAGCTCCGCAAGAAAAAGGGTATGACAATCGAGCAGGCTCGTGAATTGGTGAAGAACCCATTGTATCTGGGTTGTATGATCATCAAGACCGAAGGTGCTGACGGTCAGATTTCTGGTGCCCTTTCTACGACTGGTGACACCCTGCGTCCAGCTCTTCAGATTATCAAGTGCGCCCCTGGTATCTCATGTGTGAGTGGTGGTATGCTGATGCTTACCAAACAACCACAGTATGGTGAGAATGGTGTTCTCGTCATCGGTGATGTTGCTGTTACTCCCATGCCAACAGCTACAGAATTAGCTCAGATTGCTGTCTGCACAGCTCAGACCGCTAAATCAGTGGCAGGTTTTAAAGACCCACGTGTAGCTATGCTCAGCTTCTCTACTAAGGGTAGTGCTAGCCATGAGGTTGTCGACAAAGTGATTGAGGCTACAAAATTAGCTAAGCAACTCGATCCAACCTTGAAGGTCGACGGTGAGTTACAGGCTGATGCTGCCCTTGTTCCAAGTGTAGGCAAGAAGAAGGCTCCTGGCTCTGATATCGCAGGAAATGCAAACGTATTGGTATTCCCTAACCTTGAGGTAGGTAACATCGGCTATAAGCTCGTTCAGCGTCTGGGTGATGCTATCGCTATCGGTCCAATCCTGCAGGGTATTGCTCGTCCTGTCAACGACCTCAGTCGTGGATGCTCTGTAGAGGATATCTATTACATGGTAGCTATCACTGCTTGTCAGGCAATGGATGCAAAGAAGTAGTTAAGAAGTTAAGTTTTTAGGAAGTTAAGAAGATATGAAAATCCTTGTATTAAACTGTGGTTCGTCCTCTATCAAGTACGCTTTGTACAATATGGACGACAAGAGTGTGATGACCAGTGGTGGTGCAGAGCGTGTAGGTCTGGACGGTGCTTTTGTAAAAGTGAAGCTGGCCAATGGAGAGAAGAAACAGATCATGCATGATATCCCTGAGCACACAGAAGGTGTGAAGTTCATCTTCTCGTTGCTTACTGATCCAGAAATAGGTGTCATCAAGAGTCTTAGTGAGATTGATGCTGTAGGTCACCGTATGGTGCATGGTGGTGAGAAGTTCAATAAGTCTGTATTGCTGACAGACGAGGTTCTCAAAGCCTTCGAAGCTGTTAGTGATTTGGCTCCACTGCACAACCCTGCCAACCTGAAGGGTGTCAATGCCGTTTCTGAGTTGATGCCTGGTCTGCCTCAGGTAGGTGTATTTGATACTGCCTTCCACCAGACAATGCCTGCCAAAGCATATATGTATGCCATCCCTTACGAGCTCTATGAAAAATACGGTGTACGTCGTTATGGTTTCCATGGAACCTCTCATCGATATGTTTCTGCTCGTGCTTTGGAGTTCTTAGGAATGAAAGCCGAAGGGACCAAGGTGATTACCTGTCACGTAGGTAACGGTGGCTCTATTGCTGCTGTTGTCGATGGTAAGTGTGTGGACACCTCTATGGGTCTGACACCACTCGAGGGACTCGTTATGGGTACTCGCTCAGGTGATATCGATGGTGGTGCAGTCACCTTCATCCAGAAGAAACTGGGTCTTGACGCAGATGGTATGTCGAACCTGCTCAATAAGAAGAGCGGTGTGGCTGGTATCACAGGTGGCTCCAGTGATATGCGCGATGTCGAAAACGCTGCCAAGGCTGGTGAAAAGCGCGCTATTCTCGCTCAGGAGATGTATTTCTACCGTATCAAGAAGTATATCGGTGCCTATGCTGCCGCCATGGGTGGTGTCGACGTGATTGTCTTCACAGCCGGTGTTGGTGAGAACCAGCTCAGTATGCGTTCAGAAGTATGTAAAGGTTTGGAGTTCTTAGGTGTGAAATTCGACGAATCTAAGAACACGAAGCGCGGTGAGGAGTGTATCATCTCTGCTGACGACTCTAAGGTAAAGGTGGTTGTCATCCCAACCGATGAGGAGTTGATGATTGCTACTGATACGATGAATCTTCTGTAAACAAAGATAGAAATAGAAATAGGGGGCACTTCATGGTGAAGCGCTCCCTATTATTTTATAGACATTGATGTCACTGGTTCTTGTCCTTACGGATAAGCTGGAGGAGTTTTTCTACTGCTTCAGCCTCAGGAATATTTTTCTCTACACACTCTTTACGACGGTAGAGACTGATCTTTCCCCTACCCGCTCCTACATATCCGTAGTCGGCATCCGCCATCTCGCCTGGACCGTTGACAATACATCCCATGATTCCTATCTTTAATCCTACAAGATCCTTGGTGGCTTCTTTGATGCGTGCGATGGTCGTTCGCAGGTCGTAAAGTGTACGACCGCAACCCGGACAAGAGATATACTCCGTCTTGGTGAACTTGATACGAGCTGCCTGAAGGATAGCATCAGCCAAGTCAATCAACTTCTTCTGAAAATCTAGGACTGTAGGAAGTGTAGGATTGCAGATGACGAGTTGGTGTGCCTTCCGATCAATCAAAAGGGCACCCACAGCCATCGCAGCCTTCAGTTGAAGTGTTTCCCAGCATGTCTCATGCATATGGAGAGTGATCGTGTCATCAGCAATGGAAGCTTCAGCCTCAGCCCGTAACTGCGCACACTCCTGAATAGACGCTACCAGTTCACGAGCTACGGGGATCTCTTCCTCTGGCTCTTCACTCAATGAAACACGGATGGTATCACCAATACCTTCTGTTAACAGAGCACCGATACCCACAGCACTCTTGATACGTCCATCTTCACCCTCGCCGGCTTCCGTGACTCCCAGATGCAAAGGATAGTGCATATCCTCCTTATCCATGGCCTCCACCAAAAGACGTACAGACTGTACCATGACAACAGTATTGCTGGCTTTGATGGAGATGACCACATCGTTGAATTGCTCACGCTTGAAGATTCTCAAGAACTCCATACAGCTCTCCACGATGCCTGCAGGCGTATCACCATAACGACTCATGATACGATCGGAAAGAGAACCGTGATTGACACCTATTCGTACAGCCGTATGATGTTCCTTACATATATTCAGGAAAGGAATAAGCTTATGCTCTATTTTCAGTAATTCATCAGCATATTCCTCATCAGTATACTCCAAATGCTTGAAGGTACGTCCTGGATCCACATAATTGCCTGGATTGATACGGACCTTCTCGCAGTATTGAGCAGCTACATCGGCTACATGAGCAGTGAAATGGACATCAGCAACCAAAGGAGCCATATATCCGTCAGCTTTCAACTGAGCAGAAATCTGTTTCATGTTCTCTGCCTCACGAGTGCCCTGCGTCGTAAATCTAACAAGTTCACCACCAGCATCGATAATTCGCTTGGCCTGAGCCACACAACCCTCAGTATCATTGGTGTCGACCGTAGCCATCGACTGCACTCGAATGGGATTATTACCACCAATAGCTATGGTTCCCACTTGGGCTACAGATGATTGTCTTCTGCAATAGGTCATCATATTGGAATAGACTAATTTGTCTTAAAGTTATATTTAACGCTTGAGAGCTCTTCATTGGCTTTCGCTATTTTGTCACGTAGGCTCTCCTTATAGGTCTTCATACGTTCAGCTAAAGATGCATCACTCAATGACAACATCTCTACAGCAAGGATTGCGGCATTCTGCGCACCATTCACACCTACTGTGGCTACAGGGATGCCTGGAGGCATCTGGATGATAGATAGCATCGCATCAAGTCCATCAAGCATTCCCTTGATAGGCACACCAATAACCGGTAGTGTCGTATTGGCTGCTATCACACCAGGAAGTGCTGCTGCCATACCCGCTCCTGCAATAATCACTTTGATACCACGCGAAAGCGCTTCCTTGGCAAAATGCTCCACCTCATCAGGGGTGCGATGGGCGGAAAGAGCATTCACCTCAAAAGGTACATGCAACTCATCAAGTAGCTTGCACGCTTTCTCCATAACAGGCAGGTCGCTTGTACTGCCCATAATAATACTGACTAACGGTTTCATATCTTCTTATAAAAATAATATACTTATCATTCCACAAAATACCCCCAAGAAAAAACCTACCACTACTTGTAATAGTGTATGTTGACGAAGAATCAGTCGACTGCTTCCCAATATTCCTGAGAGGATGAACAAAAGACTAAGCCACCATACTGGGTTGAAACTGAATAATTCTGCAAAAGCCATTAAAGCTCCTGCTACTCCTCCTATAGCTGCCATGTGTGTGGAGATTTTCCACCATACATTTACTAATGCGCAGAGAATTTGCACCATTAAACCGGCAATGACGATACAACTCATGAAATGGGGCATGTGCAGTCGCTGCATGACATAAACACAGCAATAGTAAGATATCATCGAAATGATATAAGGTACCATACGACGTTTACGATTCCCCAATTCTATCAGTGTCCATCCATGATAACGACGATAGGCATAAATCATCACGGTAGGTAAAAGAATCGTAAATAGGTAGACAAGAATCAGTACAATCAATTTATAGCTCCAGGGGAAAAGCATACCCATATAGCTAAACAAGAATAACACCAACAGACCCACCAGTGGCAGGTAGAAAGGCGTAAACAGCACACTGATGACTTTCGCCGTTAGTATAATGTCCTTTTCTCTCATTTTCTTAGTCGTGCTATAGGTATACCCATCTGCTCACGATACTTGGCAATAGTACGGCGAGCAATAGGAAAACCTTTTTCCGTTAATAATTGCTTTAGTACCTCATCGCTGAGTGGATGTTGCTTGTCCTCAGAATCAATCATATCACGCAAAGTGGCTTTGATCTGTCGTGTCGACATCTCTTCTCCACTCTCTGTCACATAACTGTCACTGAAAAAATGACGCAAGGGATAGGTACCCCAGCGCGTCTGTGCATATTTTGAATTACTTACCCGCGAGATGGTACTCAAACTCAATCCTGTCTTCTCTGCAATATCTTTAAGAATCATCGGACGTATAGACGTCTCATCACCATCTTCAAAAAAACGATGTTGCCACTGGATAATAGCCCTCATGGTCATTATCAGCGTATTACGTCGTCCCACCAACGCATCAATAAAACTCTGTGCGGCTTCTACCTTCTTTTTAGTATAGAGAAGAGCCTCTTTCATCTGTCGCGTCATCGACTCTTTATTCTCCTGATACGCTTTCAAAGTGTCAATGAACGATTGTGACACATGGAGTTCGGGTATCTCACCACCATTCAGCGAAAACGAGACCGTACCATCATCTTGCGTTTCCACGATGAAGTCGGGAGTTATCTGTTGTAAGTTTCTGCCCACCGTCTCACCCATCGAAGCACCTGGTTTGGGATTCAGTTTACGTAACTCTTTCTGCAGTGCTTCTGTCTGAACATCGTTGAGTTTCAATACCGACTGAATTCGTTTCCAGTTTTTCTTTGTAAACTCCTCAAAATAACGATCAATGACAGTCGCCATAAGCTCTTTTACCTTTGAGGGTTCGCGACGGTCGATTTGCAATAGCAAGCATTCTTGAAGACTGCGCCCTCCTATTCCCGCAGGATCAAACTCTTGTAAGATGTGTAATACCTTCTCGATTTCCGTCTTACTAACATCAATATTGTGATAGATAGCAAGTTCATCGGCGATGGTTTCTATATCTTTACGGAGCAGTCCATCATCATCTAAGGAGCCTATCAAGTATTCCATGATATCACGTTCACTGTCAGTGATATCCACTTCACCCATCTGCTCTTTCAGATGATCGTAGAAAGAAAGAGTTTCACCATAGACCATCTCTTCCCTTTCCTCAGAAGAATTATTACCATTTTGGTAAACGGGTAATTCCTCATCGTCACGACCAATACTGTTCAATGCATCATCTAATGCTGACTGGCGCTCTTCGCGTTCGAAATCATCTGATGATTCCTGGTAATCTGTATTTTCTGACAAATCAGGATAATCATTGTAGTCATCGTCTGACACTTCTAGGGCAGGATTATCATCCATCTCTGTCTGGATTCTTTCCATCAGCTGAGTGACAGGAAGTTCTACCAGCGATGCCTGTAATAGTTGCTGTTGCGAGATACTCTGTGAGAGTTTGAGTACCTGTTCCTGTTTCTGCTCCTGTATTTGTTGCTGTGCCACTAACTAAAATATGCTTTTAATTCCTCTGCAAAATCAGCGAGTTTGATAGGGTCTCCTGAATATTGACTCCATATCTTCTGACAAGCTATCAGCCACTCGCTGAATATCACATCCCTACGATTCAGATAAGGGTCGCAATGCTGATAAATATCCATGATCTCTATAATATCCGTTGTCGTGATTTTCATCATTCTTGCCAGTTCCTGAATCTCTGGTGTAGCAGAAACCATAGTAGCAGGAGTTAATCGGAAATATAAATCAAGGACCAATATCAGCATCACTGGGCTGATAGGCGATGAAGGAATGATGGGTTTAAAATCGCTCTCGAAAGTCTCTACGACATCTACTCCGTCATAGAATGCACCAGCATCATGAAAACCATTCATTTCTCGGAGTAACTTGACAGCTCGACTCAGTTTCTGAGGATTTCCACTATAGGCATTCCATAACCGTTCGATACGGGGGGTGTCTAAATTAGCCAGTTGCTGCATTTTTTCATGAAGCACAGAAGGATGAATGTGCAGTTCGATACCTAAGTTAACCATCATCCTATTGTACAATGGCTTAACACCTACTGGTTTATATAGGTAAATCTGCATGATTAGCAACCAATAATCATCCGACCAATTAGACTTTTTTGCCATAATTCATCATTTTATGTTGCAAAAATACAAAAAACTATTCACTCTTCCACCATTTGTCGACTTTTTTTCTTATATTTGCACCGTAATAGCCTTTTAAAATGAGATTTACTCTATTAATAGTCTTATTATCATTATTCTCTAATATCAGTTGTTGGGCACAATTTTCGATACGAGATGAAATCAGAGAAAACCCTTATTACTCTGGAAGTAATAACGTGGTTTATGCTGACTCTATACCCATTTCATATACCCCAGTTCCCAAAGGAAAGAAAGCATTCTATATTAGTCATTATGGACGTCATGGATCAAGTTTTCTCATTCACAAGAAGTATTATGACTTACCTTTCAGTGTACTTTTACAAGCCCAGAAAGAAAACAAACTCAGTCTTCTTGGTGAAAGTACATTTAAGAAAGTGAGTATCCTATATAACGAATCAAGAAGAAGACAAGGTGAATTGACTCCGACGGGAATCTATCAGAGTCAGCAGATACTCCGTCGAATGTTTCAGCAGTATCCTGCTATTTTCAATGGTGAAGCTCATGTTGATGCTAAGAGTACCCCTGTCAGCAGATGTATTCTCTCCATGGAATATGGATTGTTGGAGTTGATTAAAATGAATCCTCAACTTCATATCCAGCACAATGCCAGTGAGAAAGATATGTATTATATGAACTTACGTGATACTGCCTTGTATCTACATAAGATGAATAAAGAGTCGAAAGAGATATATAAAGCATTTTATGCTAAGTACATAGACTATCTTAGTCCCATGCTTTCTCTTTTCAACGATACAGCTTATGCCAAAAGCTTAGATTTGAAAAGTCTTAACGAAGCTTTATTTGAATTGGCTACTAATGCCAAAAATTCAGAGAAAGGAAAAGATATAGACTTGTTTAATATCTATACCATTGATGAAATCTATCGTTTATGGATGACAGATAACGTATGGTGGTATCTGAACTATGGATTTAATCCATATAATGGAGGAAAGCAGCCTTTTTCACAACGTAACCTTCTTAGAAAAATCATTGAGCAAGCTGACAGTTGTATCGCCTTGGAAAAACCAGGAGTTACCTTGCGTTATGGACATGATACGATGATACTGCCACTTGTTTGTCTGATGAATATCAATGGTTATGGTCAAGTGATAGATGATATGGAGAAACTGGTTGAACAGGGATGGATCAACTATCATGTTTTTCCCATGGCTGCGAATATTCAGTTCATTTTCTATCGCAATAATAAAAGAGACAGAAATGTTCTCGTTAAAGTACTTCTGAATGAGAAGGAAGCTACCTTACCTCTGGAGAGTAAATATGCACCATATTATCGTTGGAAAGACGTACGAAAGTACTATTTAGATTTGTTGGCTACCTATGCAGAATAATATGTTATTTCACCGATGGATACCTTTAATGATATGTTTCTTGCTGACCACATCAGTTTGTGCACAGTCAGCATATGATACCATACGCAGTAACAGATTATTGGCAGCATGTAATTATTATGTCTATCCAGATAGTAACTTTAAAGAACAAACACCTCCACCAACAGGATACAAACCTTTTTATATTAGTCATTACGGACGACACGGATCTCGATATCTGAATAATCGATATGCTTTTGATATGCCATATCACACACTAGAGAAAGCGGACTCACTCAACAAACTGACTTCTGTAGGAAAGGCGGTTTTAGGACAAATTAAATATATTGTCAGGAATACAGAAAATCAATGGGGTGAATTGACAGAGTTAGGCAAAGAGCAACACCGTGGAATTGCCAGACGAATGATGGAACGATTCCCTGAAGTATTTGTCGACAGTGCTATCATTGATGCTAAGAGTACAATGGTTATACGATGTATTCTTTCTATGGCTACCGCTATGCAAGAGATCGTGACACAACATCCTAAATTGAATATACAGATGGATGCATCAAAGCATGATATGGTATATCTCAATTTCCAGGATAAGAAACTTCGTGATAGTATGATGACCTATGCTACCAAAAAGGCCTTTGCAAAATTTGCAAATAAAAGAATTAAGACAGACAGGATGATGAAACTGCTTTTCAATGATTCTGCATATATCAAGGAGTATGTCGATAGTAGATGGTTTAATTATTATCTACTAAAAACTGGATTGATGCAGCAGAATACCAGTATGCGTGACACGTCAAAAATTGCTGACTTATTTACAGATGAAGAGATTTATCATTTTTGGGAATATGAGAATGCCTGGTGGTATTTTATGTATGGACCTTCATTACTCAACGGAGGAAAACAACCCTTTACCCAACGTATACTACTGCAAAAAATCATAGATGATGCTGACTTCTATATTCAAAATGAGAAGACAGGAGCTTCCTTAAGGTATGGTCATGAAACGATTGTTCTTCCTCTGACATGTCTGTTGGACCTCAACGGCTATGGTTATCAAACTATGAATTTAGAAGATATAGAATCTCATAAATGGTGGGCATGTATGATCATTCCTATGGCAGCTAATATCCAGTTTGTCTTCTATCGTAAAGACAAACATGACAAAGATATTCTTCTCAAAGTATTCCTGAATGAGAATGAAGCTACCCTACCCCTTCCTTCAGATGATGCTCCTTATTATCATTGGAATGATTTTAAGGAATATTATCTGAAGAAGTTAGATGACTACAATAAAAAAAGGAAATTCTAAGCTTGTTTGGCTTGAAAGGCTAATGCATACATTCGAATCTGTTTCACCATCGCCAACAAACCGTTGGAGCGAGTAGGTGAAAGATGCTCCTTCAGTCCTATCGCGTCGATAAAATAGATTTCTGTATCCAATATTTCCTGTGGTGTATGATCACTAAATACGCGGATAAGTAGCGCAACAATTCCTTTTACTATCAGCGCATCACTTTCAGCAGAGAAATGAATTTTACCTTCCTCATAATCGGCCTGCAACCATACTCTACTCTGACAACCGTCTATCAGATTACTCTCTATCTTATACTTTTCATCCAGTGGTGGCTGTTCGTTACCCAAATCTATCAGTAACTGGTATTTGTCCATCCAGTCATCAAAACCTGAAAATTCCTCAATAATCTCGTCTTGTATCTCGTTGATTGTCATTGTCTCTCTAATTTAAATAGTTTATCACTGGGTCGTATTTTTCCTGTAACTGCAATACTTACACGGGTACCTTGTTGAGCCTCTTGTACAGGACCATGATCACCATGTATCTCATTAGCCGTTACATACATTACTCCTGTTGTCGGACCTGTTATCAGCATCTTGTCACCAACCTTAAAAGTATTAGCCTCAACCGTAAATTCAGCAACGCCTAACTTGGAAAAATATTTCACTCCTTTACCGATATATACCTTACGCTCTGTAGCATTAGAACCATAGTTCTTATTCCATTCTCCCAATAACTGTCCCTGATAATAACCATCCCAGAAACCGCGATTGAAAACCGTTGATAAACGTTCATCCCATGCATCTTTCTTCTCTTCAGTAAAAGAACCATCAAGTACACTCTCAATAGCTTCATGATAGCATTTGACTACCGTATAAACATACTCAGGACCACGCGCACGTCCCTCAATCTTAAAGACTCGTACTCCACTCTTCATCAGTCGATCGATAAAACGGATGGTCTTCAAGTCTTTAGGACTCATAATATACTTATTATCTATCTCCAACTGATGCCCTGTCTCATTATCCGTCACCGTATATGAGCGACGGCAAATCTGAATACATTCACCACGATTGGCACTTCTGTTGGCATTATCAAGACTCATATAACACTTACCACTGACGGCCATACATAAAGCTCCGTGACAGAACATCTCAATACGGATAAGGTTACCTTTAGGTCCTCTGATATTCTGTTCGATGATACCTTGATAGATTTCTGCTACCTGGTCCATATTCAGTTCTCTGGCCAATACCACTACATCAGCAAACTGAGCATAGAACTTCAAGGCTTCGATATTCGAGATATTCAACTGAGTAGAGAGATGTATTTCCTGACCTATACTACGACAATAGGTCATCACAGCCACGTCACTGGCAATGATAGCTGAAATATTAGCTTCTTTGGCAGCATCACAAATCTCACGCATCGTCGATAAGTCTTCACCATATATAATAGTATTGACGGTGAGATACGTTTTAATACCATGTTCACTACAAGTAGAAGCTATTTCTCGTAGATCGTCAATGGTAAAATGATTGGCTGAATGAGAACGCATATTCAGTTTGCCAATTCCAAAATAAACGGAATCAGCTCCTGCTTGAATGGCTGCAGCTAATGATTCCCTGGAACCTACTGGAGCCATAATCTCATACTCACCCAAATGATTGATTTCACTCATAATCTTTATTTTGTGTGCAAAGGTAACAAAGATTCTTGAAAATGCCAAATGATAATACCACCAGTAACAGACACATTCATTGAATGTTTAGTACCATATTGAGGTATTTCCAGACATCCATCACACATATCTATTACTTCCTGATGTACACCTTTTACTTCATTGCCTAATATAACCGCATATTTTCTATTATTTCGAGGTATGAAGTCTTGTAACATAGTAGAACCTTCAGCTTGTTCCACAGCATATACCTCATATCCTTTTGACTGTAATTCTCTGACTGCTTCGCAAACATCAGTATAATATTTCCAGTCTACACTATCTTCTGCTCCTAAAGCTGTCTTATGGATTTCCGCACTGGGTGGTGTAGAAGTGATGCCACAAAGATAGACAGCCTCCAAACGAAAGGCATCTGAAGTACGAAATACGCTTCCCACATTATGCATGGATCGTACATCATCCAATATAACAATCAGCGGAAGTTTATCAGCCGACTTAAATTCATCAACTGACAATCGATTCATCTCTATGGTTCTTAACTTTCTCATCATAAATTAATATTAAGATTGCAAAGGTAATAAAAATTGTGGATAAATGTGTTAATAACTATGTTGAAAACGTGGTTAATAACTGAGTGATTATCCATACACCATCCATTTTTAGGGATATCAACCACTTTATTCTGGTGATTTAAGTAAGATTTCAACGTTTTTTTGATAATAAAAGATATAAACTTATTATTTTTGCACCAGAATATGAAATTGTTGATAAAATGAATTACTTGCTCATTATCAGTTACTAAGTATTCACATATGTTGTGGAAAATCAAAAACCACAAGGTGATAACTTAACATACAAGATAAAGTACAAAAAGTTTTCAACGAATTCACAGTATATCATCATACTCATATTCTATTTGAAAAAAAAATAAAAAATAAAATAATGATATTATGAAGTTGAAAAAAGAGTGGTTAGAGCAAGGTTTTATTGATGAACCAGTAGAATCAGGTATTGATTTAAAATCTGAAATCCGTCAATTATGTAAAGAGAAAGATGCTATTATCTTGGCTCACTATTATACAACAGGTGATATCCAGGATATTGCTGACTTTGTAGGTGATTCTTTGGCTTTAGCTCGTAAAGCAGCTGATACTGATGCCAAGGTAATGGTGATGTGTGGTGTTCATTTTATGGCTGAAACGTGTAAGTTGTTATCACCAGAGAAAACAGTTCTTTGTCCTGATTTAAATGCCGGCTGTTCTTTAGCAGATTCTTGTAAAGCTGAAGATTTGAAGAAATATAAAGAGGAGCATCCAGGTTATGAGGTAGTATCTTATGTCAATACGACAGCTGCAGTAAAGGCCTTGACTGATGTGGTCGTTACCTCAGGTAATGCAAAGAAAGTCGTTGATCAGCTACCTAAAGATGCTAAGCTTATTTTTGGTCCTGATTATAATTTAGGTAACTATATTAATGAGGTAACAGGCCGTCATATGCTTCTTTGGAATGGTGGTTGTCATGTACATGAGCGTTTCTCTGTCGCCGAGATAGCCAAATTAAAACAAGCATATCCAGATGCTATTGTAATGGCTCATTTGGAATGTAAAGGTCCTGTATTGGCTATTGCTGATGTAAAAGGATCAACGGCTACTATGCTTGACTATGCACAGAAAAGTGATAAAAAACAATTTATTGTAGCTACAGAAGCAGGTATTCTGCATGAGATGCAGCGTACTTGTCCTGATAAGGAATTTATTTCTGTTCCTCCTGAAATCAGTGAAGGTGGTGTTGGTTGTAGTTGTAATGAGTGTCAGTATATGAAGATGAACACTCTTCAGAAGATATACAATACACTCAAATATGAATGGCCAGCTGTTGAGGTAGATCCAACCATCGCTAAGGATGCTGTGAAACCTATAGAAAGGATGCTTCAATTGAGCTGATGTCAATTTCTGTCATCGTACCTGTCTATAACTCTCAAGACACTATTGCTGCGTGTATTGAAAGTATTTTAAATCAGTCATACACTGATTTTGAACTCATTATTGTTGATGATGGCAGTACTGATGATAGCAGTAAAATATGTGATAAATATATCAATCGAGATCATAGAATACATGTAATTCATCAAGAAAACAAAGGCAGGACAGAAGCCAGATGGGTTGGAGTTAATCAGTCAACAGGTAATTGGATATGTTTTGTTGACTCAGATGATACATTACCTGTTGACTCATTACGATTACTTCAATCAGGTATTAGCGAAAATACCGATATCGTGTTAGGTAACGGATATAGTCTTTCTCCAGAATCACGAACCGCTATACCTATTGATGAATTCAGACATCTGGCGGTAAGAGCAGAGGGAACTATCGGCTTACCTTGGGGAAGTCTTTACCGTAGAAATGTAGTTACTTATTATTTGTTTGATATTCCCCGTCATATCATGATGGGTGAAGACTATATTTTTTGGCTTAGACTGGTTTTTTCAACAGAAAAACCAGTTCATATTGTCTATGAATCTGTATATAATAAAGGTGAGGAGCATACCTGTAATACGTTTCATTGGACTGCAGAATATTGCTATGAACTGAATGAATTAAGAAAATCAGCTATACC
>ONWA01000010.1 GCA_900321425.1 uncultured Prevotellaceae bacterium
TGGCCATTGAGCAGGATATCGATTTTATTGCTCACTCGTTTGTGCGCTCTGCTGCTGATGTCCGTGCTGTTCAGGCTATTCTCGATGCTTTTAATAGCGATATCAAGATTATCTCGAAGATTGAGAATCAGGAAGGTGTGGACCATATCGACGAGATTATCGAGGCATCGTATGGTGTGATGATTGCCCGTGGCGACTTAGGTATTGAGGTGCCTATTGAGCGCATTCCGGGTATTCAGCGACAGATTATCCATAAGTGTATCATGGCGAAAAAGCCTGTGATTGTGGCTACTCAGATGTTGCACACGATGATCAACAACCCTCGTCCTACGCGTGCTGAGGTGACGGATATTGCTAATGCCATCTATTCTCATACCGATGCACTGATGCTGTCGGGTGAGACCGCCAGTGGTAAGTATCCTATAGAGGCCGTGAAGACGATGGCCACTATTGCGGAACAGGCGGAGCGTGACCTGAGTCTGCGTGGACAGATCGACGTGCCTCTGTCAGAGCACTGCGATATCCGTGAGTTTATGGCCTATAGCGCCATTGAGGCAACGGAGAAACTGGGGGTAAAAGGTATTATCACTGATAACGTGACGGGTAATACCGCCCGTATGCTCGCAGCCTTCCGGGGACCTCATCCTGTGTTGGCTATCTGTTATAAGGATAAGTTGCAGCGCCTGTTGAACTTATCTTATGGCGTGATTCCTGTTTATCAGAAAGACCATCTTTCCGGTGATGCTCTCTTTAAGGCAGCCGTACGGATGTTACGCCAGAAGGGATTGGTTGAACTCGAAGATAAGATTGCCTATCTCTCTGGTAATGTGGCCGGTGGTGGCGGAACGAAGTTCCTGGAGATCAACACAGTCAAAGAAACCCTCGATGACAGCTATCACTTTCATCTTCCGAACATTTAAACTTAAAAACTACTGATATGATAACAAATTCACCCTTGTGTGGTATTATTCCACCACTTGTAACCCCTTTGAAAAATAACGAGACCCTTGACGTAGAGAGTCTTGAGCGTTTAATCGAGCACCTCATTGCCGGAGGTGTTCACGGTCTGTTCATCCTCGGTACGACAGGTGAAGAGCAGAGTCTGAGTTATCAGGTACGTAAGCAGATGATTCAGGAGTCATGCCGCATCAACCGCGGTCGTCTGCCGCTATTGGTATGCATCACCGACACCTCTATCGTGGAGAGTATCCGTCTGGCACAGGTGGCAGCCGACTGTGGTGCCGATGGTGTTGTTTCTGCACCGCCCTATTATTTTGCTACGGGACAGCCTGAGTTGGCACAGTTCTATGAGGAACTGGTTCCTCAGTTGCCGCTCCCAGTATTCTTGTATAATATGCCGAGTCACGTGAAAGTGAGCTTTGCTCCCGATACCGTACGCCGTATAGCCCAGAATCCACGTGTGATTGGTTTCAAGGACTCATCCGCTAATGCAGTCTATTTCCAGTCGGTGATGTATAAGATGAAAGAGCGTCCCGACTTCGCTATGCTTGTAGGTCCGGAGGAGATTACGGGCGAATGTGTGCTTTTGGGCGGTCACGGTGGTATCAATGGTGGTGCCAATATGTTCCCAGAGCTCTATGTGGGTATGTATGATGCCGCCAAAGCCCATGATATCGATCGTGTGTTGCGGTTACAGCAGTATATCATGCAGATATCTACGTCAATCTATACGGTAGGGCAGCACGGTTCCAGCTACCTGAAAGGTCTGAAATGTGCATTGTCGATACTGGGCGTTATTAACGATGACTTCGTGGCTTCTCCTTTCTATAAGTTCAATGCACCTGAGCGTGACAAGATTCGTCAGGCACTGGCTGCGTTGCCTATCGAGAACGGTAAACTGAAGATTTAATGACTATCATCCGTCTCTGATATGCACGTCATTGATTTTATCGTCTTTATCGTGTTTACGGTGGGCGTAGTCGTCTTCGGCTGTTCTTTCTTCAAGAAAGGCTCCTCGGCCGACGAGTTCACATCCGCTGGTCACTCCATTCCCGGTTGGGTGGTGGGTATGTCCATCTTTGCCACTTATGTCAGTAGCATCAGTTATATCGGTTATCCAGGTAAAGCCTTCGCAGCCGACTGGAATGCGTTCGTGTTCTCACTTTCTATTCCGATAGCGAGCTATTTTGCAGCGAAGTATTTTGTGCCGTTCTACCGTCACAGCGGTAGTGTATCGGCCTATACGTTCCTGGAGGAGAAGTTTGGGGCTTGGGCACGACTCTATGCTTCGGCTTGCTATCTCCTGACGCAGATAGCCCGTATGGGTTCGATTCTCTATCTCTTGGCCGTTCCTATGTACATCCTGATGGGATGGGATATGCATACCGTGATCATCCTGACGTCAATCGGTATCATTGTCTACTCTATGATGGGCGGTTTGAAGGCTGTTATCTGGGCTGATGCCATTCAGGGTATCATTCTCATTGGCGGCGCTCTGTTGTGTCTGGGTATCCTGATGTTCTCAATGCCCGAAGGACCGTTGCAGACGTTTGAGTTGGCGGCCAACTCGCCTATGGGCAATAAATTCTCGTTGGGTGCCTTCACCGACGACCTCACTACCAGCACTTTCTGGGTGTGTTTGATCTACGGTATATTCATCAACCTACAGAACTACGGCATTGACCAGAATTACGTGCAGCGTTACCATGCAGCGAAGACCGATCAAGATGCGAAGTTCTCGGCGCTGTTTGGAGGTTATCTGTTCATTCCAGTCTCAGCCCTGTTTTTTCTCATTGGCTCAGCGCTGTACAGCTACTACCAGGCAGGAGTAGCTGCGTTGCCTGAGGAGATCGCTAAGAAGCCCGATTATGTTTTCCCATACTTTATCGTCAACGGTCTGCCTGTCGGTTTGCGCGGTCTGCTCATCGCGAGTATCTTTGCTGCTGGTATGTCTACTGTCTCTACGAGTGTGACGAGTGCTGCCACGATTATCCTGACCGACTATGTGCGTCCGTTCTTCCTGAAAGCCCGTCGGGTGACCGACCAACTGCGCCATCACGATCCAGCTGATCACCACAAGCATCAGAAACTGGAGTTAGCTATCGTCCGCCTATCGAGTTTCGGTGTAGGCATCCTGGGTGCCTGTGTAGCCATTGCGATGCTTTCAGTCGAAAGTATTATCGATGCATGGTGGACACTCTCAAGTATCTTCTCTGGTGGTATGCTGGGACTGTTCCTGTTGGGTTGTATTCCCCAGAAGATCAACCGTCTGGCAGCTATCCTTGGCTGTTTGGCTGGCATCTTCGTTATTGCATGGATATCGCTCGCCTCGATGTGGCAGTTGCCTGGTATCCATCTGCATCCCTACTTGGCTATCGTGCTTGGCACGACTGTCATTTTCTTGGTAGGTTTCTGCGTAACATTTCTTTTTAAACATAAATAAACAGTTATGATTATGAAACATTGTCGTATGTATATCATGATGGCCATCCTGATGGGTGCCCTTTTACAAGTAAATGCACAGAAAGCACAACCGTATTTCAATATTGATGAGATGCCCGATATGCTAAAGTTCTTACCGGCACCGCCCGACACCACCAGTGAGGCATTCTCACACGATGTGATGCGTTACTTCTGGGGTAAGCAGATGCGTCTCGACCCAGAGCGCTCTGCCATCGCCATCCGCGATGCCGACTGGACCACCCTGAATATCTGCAAGGAGTTCAGTGTGCCCTTCGGACTGACCATCAGTCCTGAGACGACACCAGCAATCTACAATCTGATTGAGAATAGTCTCTCTACGGCCGATCTTATTGGTAGGAAACCCAAGAACTACTATATGCGTAAGCGTCCCTTCGACCGTTTCAAGGAACCGTCGCTCTATCCGCAGGACGACGAAGAGCTGTCGCACAACGGTTCCTATCCCTCTGGTCATACCATCCGAGGATGGAGTGCAGCTCTGATACTGTCAGAAATCAATCCCGCCAACGCTGATACCATTATGTCTCGCGGTTTTATGTATAGCGAGAGTCGTGTGATCGTAGGTGCCCACTGGCAGAGTGATATCGAAGCTGGACGACTGGCTGCATCGGTAGCTTATATGAAGATGCACACCAGCACCGCTTTCTGTGAGCAGCTGGAGAAAGCGAAGGCCGAGTTCCGCCGACTGACTAGAAAGAAGTGATGACAAAGAAAGTACTTTTGGCGATAACCCTCATTCAACTGTGCCTGCCTCTGCAGGCACAGTTGAATGATGATGTCGACAAGGATACGACGAAATGGTTTAACCGTACGCAGCGCATCGACGAGGTGACGGTTAGGGCTAAGCGCGAGAAGTACAACCGGAAGAACAACCCTGCTGTGGAACTGATGAAACGGGTGATAGCCGCCAAGCGGCAGACAGACTTGAGTAATCACGATTATTACAAGTACAATAAATACGAGAAGATTACCCTTGCCACCAACGATATGACGTCCGAGAAACTGGCGAAGAAACCCTACAAGAACAAGAAGTGGGTACTCGACCAGGTGGAGCTCTGTCCGTATAACGGTAAGATGATATTGCCCGTGAGCATCGACGAGACCGTATCGGAGAAAATATATCGTAAGCAGCCTCATTCGGAGAAGACAATTATCCACGGACAGCAGTCGACGGGCGTGAACGACCTGTTTCAGACGGGAGATATCATTAACGTAGTACTCAAGGAAGTGTTCACGGACGTAAACCTATACGACGATCAGATACGTCTGTTGCAGTATCCTTTCACCTCACCTATCGGCAAGGACGCTATCGCCTTCTACCGTTTCTATATTCAGGATACGGTGTGGATAGAGCGACCGAAGGTAGACGGACAACTGATCTCCGTTGGTGGCGACTCGTGTTTCCACATACACTTCCTGCCCAACAACCAGCAGGACTTCGGCTTTCGTGGTGACCTATATATTCTCAAGGACTCGAGCTATCATGTACGCCGTTGCTCGCTGACACTGCCCAAGCAGAGCGATGTGAACTTTGTGGAGAATATGCGCATCGATCAGGAGTTCGCACAGTTGGATAACGGTGAGTGGGTGCTCACCAACGAGGATATGATTACCGAGCTGCGCTTCGCCAAGTTTATCCAGCGACTCATCGTCATCCGCAATACCCGACAGAGCGACTATGCCTTTGAGGAAATCTCGCAGAAACTGTTTAAAGGTAAGCAACTGGAGGTGAAGGATCCTGATGCAGAGATGCGTGATGACGACTTCTGGAACAAGTATCGACAGGTGAAGCTTACCAAGAGCGAGAGTAGTATGGACCGTTTTATCCAGAACATCTCCAACATCAAGGGTTTCAAGTATTTCATCTTCGCCCTCAAGGCACTCATCGAGAACTCTATCGAGACAGGAAACCCCAATAAGGTGGACATCTCGCCGGTGAACACCATCTTCAGTACCAACAAGGTTGACGGATTCCGTACTCGTTTAAGTGCACGTTCTACCGCCAACCTCAACAAACGCTGGTTCTGGTCGGCTTATTATGCCCATGGGTGGGGGAGTCACAAGAACTACTATAATGTGGATTTGACCTACTCGTTCATCGATAAGAACTATTCTACGTGGGAATATCCTATGCGAACGCTCACCATCGGTAGCAATTACGACGTCTATTCACCGTCGGATCGGTTCCTGCCCACCGATAAGGATAACTTCCTTCTGGCCTTTAAGTGGTCGACCATCGACAAACTGATGATCTGCAACCGCCAGCGTATCTCGTTCGATTATGAGATGTATGGCGGACTGAAAACCAGTTTAGAACTGAAAGCTGAGGAGTATGAGGCCTGCGGTGCGATGTCGTTCCGCCGCCTCAACCAACCGCCTGCCGACTATCACGAGATGGTTCCCCACAAGGAGTACTTGCGTACCACTGAGTTGAAAGCGGAACTTCGCTATGCCCCTGGAGAGACCTATGTGAACAGTAAGGAGCGTCGTGTCACCATCAACCGTGATGCACCGACCATTACACTCAGTCACACCATCGGTTTCCGTAACTTCCTCGGTGGACAATATACCTCGAACTTCACGGAGGCGAAAATCTACAAGCGCTTCTGGCTGAAAAGCTGGGGAAAGGTGGACGTCAGACTCAAGGGTGGCATTCAGTGGAATCAGGTGCCCTATCTGTTGCTCATCCACCCGATGGCCAATCAGTCGTTTGTCATCCAAGATGAGATGTTCAACCTGATCAATAATATGGAGTTCCTCAACGACCGATATATGTCACTGTTGTTGTCGTGGGATATGAACGGTAAAATCTTCAATCGCATACCGTTCATCCATAAACTCAAGTGTCGCGAGTTTATCGCTATCAATGTACTTTGGGGAGGACTTTCTGACAAAAACAATCCTTACCTGCCTGAAAATGCGGGCAGCAGTCGGTTGATGTACTTCCCCGAAGGCTGTAACATCATGAATCCCCATCGCCCGTATATGGAACTGGTGATTGGTGTGCATAACATCTTCAAGATCCTGCAAGTGGAATTTGTGCGCCGCCTGACTTACCTCGAACTACCTACCAGTTCGAAGTGGGGCATCCGTTATACGTTTAGAATGACGTTCTGATGAGGTGACAAAGCGCCTCTTCGTTCGTCTTGAAAAAAACAGTCATAAAATACGAACAACAAATCATGAAAGTAAACTATCCAAAAATCGGAATACGCCCCACTATTGACGGACGTCAGGGCGGTATTCGTGAGGGTCTGGAGGACAAGACGATGGCGCTCGCCCAGGCCGTGAAACAGCTGATTGAAACCAATCTGAAGAACGGTGACGGCAGTCCAGTGGAGTGTGTCATCAGTGATACCACCATTGGGCGAGTAGGCGAGAGTGCCGCCTGTGCCGAGAAGTTCGAGCGCGAGGGTGTGGGCTCTACCATCACCGTTACCTCTTGCTGGTGCTACGGATCGGAGACGATGGACATGAATCCTACCTATCCGAAAGCTGTGTGGGGCTTCAATGGAACAGAGCGTCCTGGAGCTGTCTATCTCGCTGCCGTTCTCGCTGCCCACGCACAGAAAGGACTGCCTGCCTATGGTATTTATGGTCACGATGTACAGGACCTCAATGACAACACCATTCCTGCCGACGTAGCAGAGAAGATACTGCGTTTCGCTCGTGCTGCACAGGCAGTAGCTACCATGCGTGGAAAGAGCTACCTCTCAATCGGTAATACCTGTATGGGTATCGCTGGATCTATCGTGAATGCCGACTTCTTGCAACAGTATCTCGGTATGCGTACGGAGTACGTGTCACTGGTGGAGATCCTGCGCCGCGTAGACTTCGGTATCTATGATAAGGAGGAATTTGAGAAAGCCATGCAGTGGGTAGAGAAATACTGCAAGCCACAGGAGGGTCACGACTACAACGAGGACCGTCCACTCTTCCCTGGTGTGCCGATGACCACTTTCAACGGCAAGGGTAAAGGTAAGAACCGCCAGGAGAAAGATGAGGACTGGGAGTTCACCGTCAAGAATATGATGATTATCCGCGATCTCATGCAAGGAAGTGAGAAACTCCTGAAGATGGGATATAAGGAAGAGTCTATTGGTCACAATGCAATTGCAGCTGGTGTACAAGGACAACGTCAGTGGACTGACTATAAGCCCAACTTCGACTTCCCTGAGTCGATGATGTGTACTTCGTTCGACTGGAACGGCCCCCGTGAGGCCTATACGTTAGCTACCGAGAATGACTTCTTGAATGGAATGTCGATGCTTTTCGGACACCTGCTCACTAATCGTGGTGTGATGTTCTCCGATATCCGTACCTATTGGAGTCCAGAGGCTGTAGAGCGTGTGGCAGGCAAACGTCCTGAGGGCGCTGCCGCTGGCGGATTCATTCATCTCATCAATTCGGGTGCTACTACCCTTGATGCTACAGGTGCTATGAGCGACAAGGACGGCAATCCTACCATCAAACCTTTCTGGGAGATGAAGAACGAGGATATGGAGGCTTGTCTGAAGGCTACCAGTTGGATGCCTGCCGATCGCGACTACTTCCGTGGTGGTGGTTACAGTTCTCACTTCCTCACACGTGGAGGAATGCCGATGACGATGCTGCGTCTGAACCTCGTGGCAGGGTTAGGTCCTGTGCTGCAATTGGCTGAGGGTTGGACGGTGGAACTCGATGAGAAGACTAATGATATTCTCGACAAACGTACGGATCCTACTTGGCCTACCACATGGTTTGCCCCACGTCTCGATCCTACCAAGGATGCTTTCAAGGATGTCTATAGTGTGATGAACAATTGGGGAGCTAATCACGGTGCAATCTGCTATGGTCACGTAGGTGCTGACCTGATCACACTCTGTGCGATGCTGCGCATTCCTGTATGTATGCATAACATCAAGGATGCTGATATCTTCCGTCCATCTTGCTGGAACGCTTTCGGTATGGATAAGGAGGGAGCCGACTATCGTGCTTGTGCTAACTTCGGTCCGCTGTATAAATAATGACTATAGCTGTAAGCAGCAAGTAAACATTTCGTCGCCTTGGAACACCTGTTCTAAGGCGACTTTCTTTTGGAAGAATCCGAAGACAGCACTTCCGCTTCCACTCATAGCGGCATAGACAGCTCCCATATCGTAGAGTTGTTTTTTGATGGCCGCAATCTCTGGGTGAAGGGTGAAGATGCTCTTCTCAAAATCATTCACCAACTCGTGACGCCAACTTTCCATGGGCTGCTGAACAATATCCCGACAGTTCTTTACAGGACGATGAGGGGTAATCAGTGAGAATGCCTCCTTGGTGGAGACAGGAATTGCCGGACGGACGATGGCCAGATACCAACCGCTGAGGTTGAGACGGATGGGTTCTAATCGTTCGCCGATACCCTCTGCATATGATGGCCGACTCAAGATAAAGAACGGACAGTCAGCACCCAACTGTGATGCGTAGTCGATCATCTGTTGTTCACTCAGTCCGAGGGTAAACAACTGGTTGAGTAGCATAATCATATACGCACAGTCGCTAGAACCACCACCCATACCCGCTTGCGTAGGAATCGCCTTATACAGATGGGTGTGGATACGGGGAAGGGCAGGGAAGTCGTGTTTGAGTAGCTCATAGGCACGTACCACGAGGTTACGTTGTTCGTCAACCTCTATTTGTAGGTTGCTCACCTTCAGGTCGCAGTCGTAGGGAGAAGGGAAAGCCTCGTCCATCGCCTGCACCTCAAGTGCGTCGTTAATAGCTACTGGATAGAAAACGGTCTCGAGATTATGATACCCGTCGGGTCGGCGCTCTACCACATTGAGCCCCAAGTTGATTTTGGCTATGGGAAATACGATCATGTCTTTGATGTTCTGTGCGGACAAAGGTATAAAGAATAAATGAGAAAAGCGCAAAGTTTTCAAAATATTCCTAAATCCTTCGCTCGTTAGCAAATGATTTTGTAATTTTGTCGTCACTTATGGCAGAACAAGAGAATAAAACCCCAAGAAGAACGCGTCGACAGCAGCCTGTCAATAATACATACGGACACCTCCAGCCACAGGCTCCAGAGGTAGAAAAGGCCGTATTGGGCGCTTTAATGATCGACAAGGATGCCTACGCCGTTGTTTGTGAGATTCTCCATCCAGAGAGTTTCTATGAGCCCCGTCATCAACAGATATTTACCGCTATCCGCGACCTCTCTATGGCGGAGCGTCCTGTGGACGTGTTGACGGTAACCGATCAGTTGGCTAAGGATGGTGTATTGGAGAATGTAGGCGGTCCTGTATATATCGCTGAGTTGAGTTCCCGTGTGGCTTCGTCGGCCAATATCGAGTATCATGCCCGTATCATTGCTCAGAAGTCATTGGCTCGTCAGCTCATCTCATTCGCTAGTGCGATAGAGACTAAGGCCTTTGATGAGACCATCGATGTCGACGATCTAATGAATGAGGCTGAGGGATCGCTCTTTGAGCTCTCTCAGAAGAATATGAAGAAGGATTATACCCAAATCAATCCGGTGATTGAGCAGGCCATCAAGGTGATTCAGACGGCTGCTGCGAATAAAGACGGACTAACGGGTGTGCCGACGGGCTATCATAAGCTTGATGATATTACTAGTGGCTGGCAGTCGTCTGACCTGGTAATTATTGCGGGGCGTCCTGCGATGGGTAAGACCTCGTTTGCCTTGTCGATGGCGAAAAATATCGCTGCCGAATATCAGGTGCCAATGGCTTTCTTCTCGTTGGAAATGTCGAATGTTCAACTGGTGAACCGTCTGATCTCTAATGTCTGTGAGATTCAAGGCTCTAAGATCCTGAACGGACAGTTGCAACCCGACGAGTGGGACCGGCTTGATAAACGGGTGAATAAACTGTTGGGTGCACCGTTGTATGTCGACGATACTCCTAGTCTCTCTGTGTTTGAGTTGAGGACGAAAGCACGCCGACTGGTACGCGAGCATGGGGTGCAGATTATCATGATCGACTACCTCCAGCTGATGAATGCCTCGGGTATGCGTTTCTCTTCGCGTCAGGAGGAGGTGTCTACCATCAGCCGTTCACTGAAAGGGCTCGCGAAAGAGTTGGAGATTCCTATCATCGCACTGTCTCAGTTGAATCGTGGTGTCGAGGGGCGTGAAGGACTGGAAGGAAAGCGTCCGCAGCTCTCCGACCTGCGTGAGTCGGGAGCCATCGAGCAGGATGCCGATATGGTGCTCTTCGTCCATCGCCCGGAGTATTATCATATCTATCAGGATGAACAGGGACGTGACTTACGTGGAATGGCTCAGATTATCATTGCTAAGCACCGTAAGGGTGCCACAGGCGATGTGTTGCTGAACTTCAGGGGCGAGTTCACCCGTTTCGAGAATCCTGAGGACGGACGTTTAGCGCCTAAGAAGAATAGTACAGACGGTGAGATTGTAGGTTCACGTGTCAATGGAGGAGAGGTACAGCCACCGCAGGGTTATGACCCGTTTGATGTCAACAGTCCGTTGCCATCAGACAACGGACCGCTTCCATTCTAACCTATTGATATTTGGTGATCAACTTATCTGCTTGAGGGTTTCCGAGTTCCTTCGCTTTCTGCAGGTTACGGAGGCCCTCTGTTTTTTGTCCTTTCTGACACTGTGCAATACCCAGAAACAGATAGCCGTCGCTGAGCTGACTGTCGATGACAATCAGCTTCTGTGCGGTCTCGATGGCTGCGTCGCTGAGATTGACGCGTACCTCCAACGAAGCCTTCTCTGCCAGGAACAGTGTGTTACGCGGCTCTAACTCTATAGCCTTACTCAAATCGTTGAGGGCTTGTTGGAACAGACGGGCTTTCACCTCCGCCTGCGAACGGATATAATAGAACTGTCCGTTTAACGAACTGCGCATCACTTGCTCATATTCGTTATAGTCGCTGATTGCTTGACGGTATTTCTCCTGTCCCTCGTAGGCCTGTGCTCTAATGAAGAGATAGGCGGCTGTCTCTCTGGTGAAGGGACGTGAGGTGCGGTTGATAGTACTGTCAAGGAGTGCTAACTGCGCTGTGTGATCTCCCAACATCTCCTTGCATCGGGAGGCATTGAAGAACATCTCTGATGCGTTGAGGTCGGAGGTGGTCAGCCTTTGATAGACATCATAAGCCTCCGCATATTTCTTCTGAGCGAAGAGAATACGTCCTTTCAGTTCGAGATATGAAGACAGAGGATTGATACGATAGGCCTCATCAGCCTCAGCGATAGCCTTGTCGAGAGTCCATCCACTATAAGTGCGGTCGTTCTTGAAGATCTCCTTTTGGAAGATGAGCTTCGCGAAGCTGAAATGGGCTTCATCCTTCTTGCTGGCCATTTTCACAGCCTGTTGCATATCACGGTCGGCATCATCAAACAGGTTGTCGTTGACCTCTTCCTGTGCGCGATAGGTATATCCGTCGGCGGCGGTGGGGAACTTACGGATAAAATCATCAATCATTTCCCGATAGCTTTCTTTCGTCATCTGCGGACCACTCACATACAGGGCGACGATTGCTTGTTCCAGCTCGTTGGGCAGGTCCTTCTTCACCGAGGTACTCTTATAGACCTGTTCGTTGAAGCTGAGTCCTGTAATCTTCAGTCCGAGGGCGAACTGTACGGCAATCGCATAACTTTTGTTAGAATCGCCAACAGAGAGTTGCATGATACCGATAGCCTCACCGTTCTCGTTGAGCAAAGGACAGCCCACCGTGTTCTCCGGCATCTGCATCGCCAATGTGTAGTAGTCGTAATCGCCAGCCTTGTCAATCTTCTCTATCGTCCCCTGCTGACTACGGGCTGATTTGTTGGCACTATAGGGTAATACCCATGCTGTGCTGCCTGTGGTGGTTGTCGTGGCGACGGGCAGACCGCTGACCTTACCGCTCACTCGGAAACGGGCCACATCGTAGAGATCGTTGGCGCCTGTGATACACTCCACCTTCATCTCTTTGCCTGAGGCATCGATAATCACGGCACGTGAGGCTCCTACGAAGGGTGAGAAGTTGCTCACAGCCTCTCCCTCGTTACCGATAAAGAAACCGTTGCCGCTGGCTAACAGTGAACCGTCTTGTTTGAATGTCTTCAAGGTGAATACTGATTTGGCTGCCTTTCCTGCCCATTTAGGTTGTGCATAGAGCAGCGCAGGCATCAGACAGACTTGTATGATCAGAATAAAAATTAGTTTTTTCATATTTGATGATGTCATTGTTTGATTTTCAACAGTTGTTTGGCATTGGCGATCGCCGCATCCGAGATATCACTGCCACTCAGCATCTGTGCGATCTCGCTGATACGCTCGTCGGTTGTGAGGAGCTCCATCCTACTGGTAGTCCCCTTTGACGTCTCTTCCTTGAGCACTTTGTAATGGGTGCTTCCCAAAGCGGCAATCTGGGGTAGGTGCGTGATACTGATTACCTGACGCTCGTTCTCGCCCATCTCTTGCATGATCTCTGCCATCTTTTCCGCAATCTTTCCGCTGACGCCTGTGTCGATCTCGTCGAAGATGATTGTGGGCAGTTTGACGGCTCCGCTAATCATTGCCTTGAGAGCAAGCATCACACGGGCAATCTCTCCGCCAGAAGCTACCTGAGCAACGGGCTGGAGTGGAGTAGAGGTGTTGGCACTGAATAGGAAGGAGATTTTGTCTTGTCCGTTGCGTCCCAATGTATCTTCCGATACTTGTATCTCAAAACGCACGTGTGGCATCCCCAGTGGAACCAGTCGCTTCTGTAGGTCTTTCTCAATCTGTTGGGCGGTCTTTCGACGCAGCTGGGAGAGTTTGTCGGCATACTGATGACAGGTGGTTTCCTTCTCTTCCATCTCCTGACGGAGGGCGTCCAGACAGTCTTCGCTATTCTCTATCTGACTGAGTTTCTGTTTCAGCTCTTCTTGTTGTACCAACAGTTCTGCGACAGTTGCTGCCTGGTATTTCTTCTCTAATGTATAAATGGTGTCGAGTCGGTTGTTGACAGCATCCAACTCCGACGGGTTGAAGTCTACATCTTCCACCTGTCCGCTGATTTCCTGTGCGATATCTTTGATTTCGATATAGCAGCTGTCCATCCGTTGCGCCAGTTCCGACGCAGCGGAATATACGTTCTCGATGTTATGTAAGGCGGTAGCGGCCGTCTTCAACTGTCCCACAACGCCTGTTTCTTCGCCTGTGAGCACATGATCGGCTGTGTAAAGTGAGCCCTTGATTTCCTCTGCGTGCGCCATCGTCTCGCTGCGCTGTTCCAGCTCTTCTTGCTCGCCTTCCGACAGTTGGGCGCCGCTGAGCTCGTTATATTGGAACTGTAGGAAGTCGGCATGGGCACGTGAGCGCTCAATCTCCTCTGTCATCTCCTCCAACCGCTTTTTGGCGTCGAGATATTGCTGATAGCTGTCTTTGTATTGCTCCAGTTGCCGTTGGTCGTTGGCGATGATATCCACCACACTGAGTTGGAAATCCTGTTTGTTGAGCAACAGGTTTTGGTGTTGCGAATGCACGTCGACCAGTCGTTCTCCCAGCTCCTTGAGTAATGTCAGCGCCACAGGGGTATCGTTGATAAACGCCCTACTTTTGCCTGCTGCCGTCAGTTCGCGACGGATGATGCAGTCGTGGGCATCATATTCGATCTCGTTGCTCTCGAAGAATGTCTGCATCTGGTAGCGTGAGAGGTCGAAATGGGCTTCTATTACACATTTCTCTGCTCCTTGTTTGATGGTCTTGGAGTCGGCCCGTTGTCCTAACAGCAGTCCGATTGCTCCCAGGATAATACTCTTTCCGGCACCGGTCTCACCCGTAATGACGGAAAACCCTTTGTGAAAAGGGATATCTAAGGAGTCTATCAGTGTGAAGTTCTTAATATATAGTTGTGTAAGCATTACTGTTTGATTTTTTCCCAAGCGTTATTCTGTGAGGCATTGATATCAAAGAGGATGTTGTATACAGCATCTTTTTCTTTGACGGTACCCTTACCTTTATAGATATTGGCTATCTCGTCGCGCTTATAGTCGGTCCATATCATTGGCACCATACTCAGTGGCTTGTCCTGATGGGCTTTCTTCAAGTTCTCCATCGCAGTGGTGATATTGGCTCTTCCGCGTTCCGCGTTATTTGCCATCTCGTCGAGTCCGTTCCTGTAGTAGTCGTACTGAAACTGTCGGAAGGGTTTCATGGCCTCGTCGATATAGTCATTGATCAGTGCAAAGCGGTTCTTACTGTCCTCGAAGGCTTTCCAACCTGGGAATCCCAACTCCTGGGCATTGTTGACCAGATTCATACAACGCTGTAGAATCTCTGTACCTCCAAAGGGTGCGAAGCTGTCCAAGTCGAGACCGATGATGAGGTAGACATAGTAGGCGACGATGGCGGTCAACTGTCGGTCGATGATATCGTCATTAAACTGCAACTGGTCGAACTGCGCATAGTCGAAGTGGAAGTTCTGATCCTGGAAGTTAAACAGCGTGGTGGTGTAGGCGGCATTATAGACGGGTCTGTTGGCTTGTATCAGCGCCGTACACTCGAAGCGGTTGATAGTCTTGTCGTATTTCGTCACGGTGATATTGAAGTTGCATACGATACGCTCATTCTGCTGAAACTGCAACTCTGTCCACTGTCGTTCGTTGATAAACCGCTCCAGGTTCTGCTGCAGGTCGTCGAACACACTCTTGTCCGTAACACCGATCTGTTGGGTGTTGATATTCACCTTTGCCTGCAACTCCTGAGTGTGTGCGCTCGTAGCGAATGCCAGCAACAGGCATCCGATGATGAATCCTTTCCAGTTCTTCATATCATCTGCTCCACTTCGTTGATAATATCTTTGGCCACCAATCCCTTGTCTTTTTTCTCAAAACCCTTTCTTCCTGTTTTGGAGAGAATCGTGATCTGGTTCTCGTCCGACTGGAAGCAGGTGCCTTCGTTGCGCAAGGAGTTCAGCACGATGAAGTCCAGGTTCTTACGCTTGAGTTTCGACAGGGCATTCTGCTGCTCGTCGTTGGTCTCCAGTGCGAAGCCCACAAGATGCTGTCCGCCTTTCTTCATCTCTCCGAGTGCCGCCGCAATATCGTGGGTGGGTTGCAGACGGATGGTGAGCTCGTCTTTTTCTCTCTTGATTTTCTGCGGAGCTATCTGTGCCGGTTTGAAGTCGGCTACAGCAGCACAGAGGATGGCTACGTCGGTCTCAGGGAAATAAGTGACAGCAGCCTGATACATCTCCTCACACGAATCCACGTCAATACGGTAGATATGGGGATGAACGGTCTTCAGGGCTACTGGTCCTGCGATGAGGGTCACCATTGCACCTCTGCGAGCACATTCCTCTGCCAGTGCAAATCCCATCTTCCCACTCGAGTAATTACCGATAAACCTTACGGGGTCTATTTTCTCGTAGGTAGGTCCTGCGGTAATCATGATGTTCTTCCCAGCCAACGACTGTGGCTCGAAGAACGCATCCAGTGTGTCGACGATACGTTCCGGCTCTTCCATCCGCCCTTTTCCTTCAAGTCCGCTAGCCAGAAATCCGCTCTGGGGTTCGATGATATGGTTGCCTCTTTTCGTCAGCGTCGACAGATTCTCCTGTGTCGAGGGGTGGGCATACATATCTAAGTCCATTGCAGGCGCCACGAAGACCGGTGCTTTCATCGACAGGTAGGTGGTAATGAGCATATTGTCGGCGATGCCGTGTACCATCTTCCCTAAGGTGGAGGCCGTACAGGGGGCTATGAGCATCGCGTCGGCCCATAGTCCTAACGCCACATGACTATGCCATGTGCCGTCGCGTTGTGAGAAGAACTCGCTGATGACGGGCTTCTGTGTGAGTGCCGACAGGGTGATGGGGGTGATAAACTCCTTCCCTGCAGGGGTGATGACCACCTGTACCTCAGCGCCTCGTTTCACCAGTTCTCTGATGATTATACAAGCCTTATAGGCAGCAATAGAGCCGGTGATGCCCAGCACAATCTTTTTACCCTTTAACATATCTTTCTTTTAGATCGCTGTTATCGCTTTGATTCACGCAGACGGATTCGTGTCAATACCTGTTTGGTGTTATAGGTGAAGTCACCGCCCAGAATCCAACTATAATAGCCTGGATCGAAGCGCAGCACCTCAGCAACTGGTATTCCCTTGTGCTTACCGAAGTTGAACACCTCAATCATCTGTGGCTTACCGTCCTTGTCGAGTAGGGGGGTGCCGTCGGGTGTCTTCGCCTCTGCCCATATGATGCGTCCGGCAAAGTCTACGTTGTTGTTCTGCTTGGAGAAATCTGCCAGGAACTGGATATCGTTCTCTAGCACCTTCTCAGGGTCTTCGTTGACACCAGGGGCATACTTATCCAACTCTCCCATCAGCACGCGGTAGGTGGCTTCTGTATCTTGGTCGGCACGGTGTGCCTCGAAGTCTTCCTCCATCTTCTTTCCGCAGTAGAACTTATAAGCGGCAGCGAGATTTCTGCGCTCCATCTTGTGGAAGATGGTCTGTGCGTCCACACAGCGACATTTGGAGAAGTCGAAGTCGATACCTGCACGTAGAAACTCCTCCGCCAACAGGGGGATATCGAAATGGTTGGAATTGAAACCGGCGAAGTCCGAGCCTTTGAACTTCTCACTGAGCTTCTGTGCGATCTGCTTGAAGGTGGGCTTGTCCTTTACGTCGGCATCCGTGATACCTGTGAGCGCTGACACCTCTGCAGGGATGCGACATTCGGGGTTGATGATCTCGTCGCCACGTTCCTCCTCACCATTGGGGTACACCTTAATATATGAAATCTGAATCACACGAGCCTTGACGATATCAAGGCCCGTGGTTTCCAGATCAAAGATGACAAGTGGTTTCTGTAATTTCAGTTTCATGATCAGTCTATTCGTTGATTAACATCGGCATCATGAGCATGAGCACATCCTGGTTCTCAGGCTGTTCGGAAGGCAGTACCAGACCGGCTCTGCTAGGGTCTGCCAATTGGATGATTACCTCCTGACACTCGAAATTGCTCAGGATCTCGATAAATGAAGAACCCTTGAAACCAATACTCATCGCATGACCGTTGTAGTCGCAGGCGATACGCTCTGTGGCAGTCTTCGAGAAGTCATAGTCCTCAGCGTCAAGCTGTAGGGTACCTCCTTCCACATGGAAGCGGATGAGGTTGCTGGAGTCGTTGGCAAACGGCTGTACGCGGCGCAGTGCTGAGAGCAGTCCCAGACGGTCGATGGTCAGCTGGTTAGGATTACTCTGTGGAATCACGGAGTTATAGTTTGGATAGCGCCCTTCAATCAGTCGGCACTGGATGACACCCTCACCGTAGTTGATTTCTGCGTTACGGTCATCAAACTTGATAATGACATCACCACCGTCTTTCTGCAGGATGTTCTTCAGCAGAGCGGCGGGTTTTTTAGGCAGGATGAAAGCTGCCGGCTGGTCGCTCTTGATGGAGAAAATCTTGTTGCGCACCAGTTTGTGCCCGTCACTGGCTACCACTGCCAGGCATTCTGGGGTGAGGTCGAAATAGATACCGTTCATCACGGGGCGCAACTCGTCTTGTGCTGTAGCAAAAATCGAACGGTTAATATTGGCATAGAGCAACTCACTGGAGATATTGATGACGTTCGCTCCTTCGTTGATGCTCTGTGCCTGCGGATACTCGTCGGCATTCTCGATGGGCAGTGAAAACATACCGTTCTGGTAGCTGATTTTCGCGATATTCTCCGTATAGTTCACGTCGAAGGTGATGGGCTGCTCTGAGAAACCCTTCACAGCTTCTAATAGGTCGTGGTTGCCTACACAAAAGCGACCGTCGCCATCGGGTTCGGTGATCTCCATAGAGGTCTTCATCACGTTTTCACTGTCGGAGGCAGTCAGACAGAGATTGTTTCCACTGATCTCGAACAGGAAATCGCCGAGGATGGGCAGTGAATTCTTACTGTTGATAACTCTTGACAAAGCAGCGAGACGGCTGCTCAATGCGGTACTTGAAACTGTAAATCTCATAATATTTTTGTTTTTTAATTCTTTATGGACATAATTGACTACAAAAATACAAAAATAATATGTTTAAAGCAAAAAAATAAGACGAAAATTATTGTTTTCAAACTATTTTTAGTAATTTCGCCATCGAAAATATGAAAATACATCATTACTAAGTAAAATTATATGGAATTAACAGGAAAAATTATTGCAGTACTTCCAGCAAATAGTGGCGTATCTGCTCGCACTGGTAACGCCTGGATGTCTCAGGAGTATGTTATTGAAGTACCAGGTCAGTATCCCAGAAAATGTCTCTTTCGCCTTTTTGGTGAGGACCGTATCAAACAGTTTAACATCCAGAATGGCGAGGATCTGACTGTTCAGTTTGATATCGATGCGCATGAGTACAACGGACGTTGGTTCAATGAAATCCGCGCCTATAATGTCATTCGCGGTCAGGTGCCTATGGGCGCTCCTGCAGGTGCAGCACCCTTCCCACCACAGGATGCTACTGCTCCTTTCCCCCCAGCACAGGAGCCGTCGGGCGACAGCGCTACCGACGATCTGCCCTTCTAATCAGTTAGGTGGTCAATAAAAATAGGGGAGCATTCGTGCTCCCCTTTATTGTTGCTGTCTGTTCTTTAAAACTCCAGAAACCCCAGACACTGCATCAGCTGTTTGTCTTGTTTGGCAAACTGTTGCCAGAATAAGTATCTACCGTCGCTGATCCTGAAGAAGCGCAGTTTCTTACCCGTCAGATCAGTGTCGAGCGTCGTCTCTGTCATCTTGTTGTCTTTGTCGATGCTCTTGATGCGTAGACGGAACGTGTTCTCCATCGCTATCCAGTTTTTGAATTTCGTGATTTTCTCTACCAGATAGTAACGGTCCTGATAATAGAAGGTGAACTGCTCCTCTGCAATCTGGAAACGCTTCTGGAATAATTTCGTCACGTTATCGCGGTCGCCCCAGTAGCCGATGAACGACTCCTCCAGTTCAGGTTTGATCCATGCGTAGCCACGATCCTCCTCGATGATGATACCGTCTTTCTTCGTGTTGATATAGTTAGAGGCACCCGACGTATAGAACGGTGGGTTGAGCGACTGTCCGAAACGCTTCATCGGTGTCACCTCGTTGAGGTCGAAGTCGTAGTCGAAGATCATATTCATCAGGTAGAGCTTCATCTGCTTGCCGTCATAATCGAAGATCGTACCCGTCTTTAGGTTCATGTCTACGGGATCCGACTTATCCTGTTTGGCGATATCCTCAGCGGTAGTGTTGCCCACGAATCCCACGGGAAGTCCCTGCCAGGGGATATCCTTCGCAAACCAGGTACGCATACCTTCGTGCGACAGGACGGCCACATCCATGCGTCCGCCACTCTTTCCGAAACGAGGCTGACTCTTGGGCTTCTCGGCCACCTTCACGGAGGCAAGCACCACTTTCCCGTCATCGGTCACTGTCCAGGCAGAGGCGTAGGCAAAACGCTTATTGAACGAGATGATCGGGTATTTCACTTTGTCAAACACCCCATTGGCAATCGGTTGGAAGTTCATGTCGTAGAGATGCACGTCGTGACTGATAACCACATCGAAGAGCTCCTTCTTTGGGAGGTATCTCACCACGATGGCGGCAAAATCACCGTGCTCAGCGTATTTCACCTCTACCGCCGCATACTTGGTGGTCTTCATCTTGAAGAGCGTCTCTTGTTTCAAAAGTTGCAGACTCTGTTCGTCAAACACCAGATGTACAATATCCTCATGCTCTTGTAGAATGAAGTGAATTTTCTGGTCGTAAATCCGATGACTCAGTTCCTCGGCCTCAGGCAGCACCTTGGCAGAGAAACTGCTCTTGATATTAAACTCCTCGTCGAAACGGATGAAATGTGCTCTGTTCTTATCCTTGCAGTAGGCGGTCACCAGTCCGTGCTGATAATCGAGGATATTCCATTCGAGGGGATCTTTGCCCCATGCAGACCCCGTCCACTCCTTAGGAGCTGGGAACATCTTACCAAGTGTTAACTGAGGGTTATGTGCCATCGCATCCAGAGCGGTGAACACCATCATTAATATGAATACTATGCTCTTTTTCATAATGCAAAGATACAAAAAATACGTGATAATCTATACTTTTTGGCCTATAAGTTTCGTATTTTTTAACGGAAATGTATACCTTTGCCGTCGTAAAACGCGAAAAATACGATGATAGAACTAAAAAATGTGTCTTTAGAGGTCGATGGGAACCCGCTCATTAGTCATTTTTCACTCACTGCCGTTGCAGGCGAACTGGTGGCTATCGTGGGCGAGTCGGGCGTTGGAAAGTCCACGTTGCTGAAGGCTATTCTCGGTTTCACACCTTTGAAGGAGGGTATGATCAGTATCGATGGTGAGCCGCTGAACGGCTATTCTGCCGTCTTCTTCCGTCGCCTCATGGCTTATGTGCCTCAGGAGCTGTCGCTGCCCTGTGAGTCGGTGGCGGAGATGGTGTCGCTGCCGTTTACGCTCCACCAGAACAAGCATATCGTTTTCTCCAAGGAGCGGTTGATGGAAGAGTGGGAAAAACTGGGGCTCAGTGCGTCGCTCTATGACAAGCAGGTGAGCGAGGTGAGTGGTGGTGAGCGTCAACGTATGATGATTTCCGTCAGTGTGCTGTTGGACAAGCCTATCCTACTGGCCGACGAGCCCACGTCGGCACTCGACAATTTCTCCTCGCAGAAGGTCTTGAGCTATTTTCGCGACTATGCGTCGAAGGGTCATACAGTCATCGTCGTTAGTCACGATCCGTTGTTCGCGCAAGGTAGCGATCGTGTCATTCAACTATAAAATATGGATTCACTATAGGTATGGGAACATTAGATATTTCTTATCTGGGACTGGTATTGGGATTGCTGCTCATGGGTATCCCCTTGTATTTCTTCTGGCACTTTGCCCGTCATCTGGTACGTTCCACGCTCATCGCTACGGCGCGTATGATCATCCAGCTGGCGTTCATTGGTCTCTACCTCCGCTATCTCTTCGAGTGGAACAGCCCGTGGATTAATATCCTATGGCTGGTGGTGATGACGATGGTGGCTACGGTCACTGCCGCCCGTCGTGCCCAACTCAAGTGGCGGGTCATCCTGTTGCCGTTGAGCGTAGGACTGTTCTCTACGGCGGTGCTCATCGGTCTTTTCTTCCTTTGGATTGTGCTAGGACTGTCTAACCCCTTCGATGCCCGTTACTTCATTCCCATCATGGGTGTGCTGATGGGTAATATGCTGGGTGTCAACGTGTTCGCCTTAGGCATCTACTACGACGGCTTGCAGCGTGAGCATCAGCTCTATTACTACCTGTTGGGCAATGGAGCCAGTCATTTCGAGGCTATTGTACCTTTCCTGCGTAAGGCGATGGTACAGGCCTGTCAGCCATGTATTGCCAATATGGCGGTGATGGGCCTCGTCTCACTGCCGGGCACGATGATCGGTCAGATTTTGGGTGGTTCGGCGCCAGGTGTCGCTATCAAGTACCAGATGATGATTGTCGTCATCACCTTTGCCGCCTCCATGCTCTCTATCATGATCACAGTATGGCTGGCCAACCGTCGTTCCTTCGATGCCTACGGACGCTTGCTTGACGTCAGGACGAAGTAACACCCTTTAAAACGAGTCAATAGCTGCGATGATCTTTCTCATATTTATCCAATAAGGCTTGACAACCCTCTAATACATCGCGCCAGGTAGCTTCGAAGTCGCCTGTGTACCACGGGTCGGCAACATCACCTGGACGGCGGGTATAGTCCATCAGCATCGTAATTTTCTCTTTAGGATCACCATCACAGATGTTCCGCATGTTTCGGATATTCCAGGAATCCATACCTATCAGCAGGTCATAGCGGTCGTAATCTGAGCGGGTCATCTGACGTGCCGTCTTTCCTTGACAGCTGATACCATGCTCTGCCAATTTACGTCTTGCAGGAGGATAGACACTGTTACCAATCTCCTCTGTTGATGTTGCTGCCGACTCAATCAGGAAAGAGTCCTCGAGACCTGCCTTTTTCACCAGATTCTTCATGACAAATTCTGCCATCGGGCTACGGCAGATATTCCCATGACACACGAAAAGAATCCTGTATTTTCCTTTATTATTCATCATGCGTAATGGTTTGATTAGTCGAAGTCGGCGATATTGAGGTCATCACGCAATTTCTTGGGGAGTGCATGACGATTGAGAAACAGATAGGTGGTATTCAGGGTTATATAGTCGCGTGACATATACCAGATACCCTCGTACTGTCCGGATTTTCCCCATGAGTTTTTCACCAGGTAGTATGGCTTTCCTTGCTCGTCAAGAGCTTTTCCGTAGATAAGCATCACATGATCGTATGTGAACTCCCATTTATTCCATTGATCTTGACGCAATTCTTGGGTGGGGATGACTCCATCGGATAACATGGCAATGCCTGAACGTGTGAAGTCACCTGATACATCGCCACCCCATGCTACCGTATAGCCAGCGTCTAGTGCTTTGTCCAGCACCTCCATCAATTGGTTGATGGGAAGATTGTAACTAGGTTTCAACCGCCATTTGTAAGGAGCCTCGATAATAAACCACTTATTGAAAGAATGATGTGTAAAGCTCGTCAGACTAACATAATCATTGAAATCAATTCCAAGACTTTCTGCAAAAGTCTTTGGTGTATATGTCTTTCCTTCATAGTCAAACGACTGAGGACAGTGCCCGATATAGCGCTCAATAACTGACAGGACACTGTCTTGCCAATGTGGTAAAGGTGTCTTGACATCTTTCTTGATAATACCTCTTATCGTTTGCTCCAGTTCAGGGAAGAATACTTTGAAGTTAGCTAAGGAGTCTCCTGTCAGCGATCCTGGTGCCGGCATAGCTTCCTCAGGACAGATGCCGTGCTGGCGGATGACTTCTAATACGTCGTCACACGATCCTCCCTCAGAGATCTGACTGTAGCCGTGCATTCGGACATAATGTGTGGCACAATCCATATAGTCCTTGTTGACTGCATACATCTCACACAGATTATAAGTCTTGCCTGTCTTTCGTAATATTTCACTCTCAAAATACCCTAGTGTTGCATAAGCCCAGCAAGTACCGCTCCTATATTGGTTCTTCACACTTGTTATCGGTAGCTCCTTGATGACCTTGAATGTTTTCTTTACTTCCGAGGTTTTCGCACTCTTCTGTAGGTTTTCCTGTGCTGATGCACCAATGCAAGATATCAGACCGATTGCAAACAACGTAATCTTTCTCATATGATATATCATTTACTAATATTGGTTGCAAAGATACTCATTTATTTTAAATTCTCCAGTTTTTTAGTAACATTTGCAAACTATTTTTGAGGGGTGTCCATCAGGGCCCCCTATTATACGTCTCTTATTGTTAAAAAACTCAAAAGGAGAGGGGGAAAACCCAAAAATACAGGGAAAATGCGTATCTTTGCACCGCAAACGGAGAAGAACGTGCCTTCGGGAGCACAAAATAAAACATTGAAGCGTGAAAATCAAACAAGTGATGAACGCCCTTGAACGATTCGCGCCTCTGCCCTTGCAGGAAAGCTGGGATAATGCTGGCCTGCAACTGGGACTGACAGAGACGGAGGTTTCAGGGGCATTATTGTGTCTGGACGTCAACGAGCAAATCGTGGACGAGGCTATACGAAGAGGCTGTAACCTCATCGTGTCGCACCATCCGCTGCTGTTCAGAGGACTCAAACAAATCTCCGACCTCAACGACGTGCAACGCACGGTGATGAAGACCATTGAGAACCATATCGCTGTGATATCCATGCATACGAACATGGACAACGCACAGGGTGGGGTTAATTTCAAAATAGCGGAGAAACTGGGACTACAGAATGTGACGTTTCTGGCGGCGAAGACCGTAGACGGCACTGAGGTTGGAGCAGGTATCGTCGGCGAATATGCGACACCCGTGGAGGCAGCAGCGTTTATCCAACAGGTGAAAACAGCATTCCACGTGGCGTGCGCACAGTGCAACGAACAGCTGCAGCGCCCAGTCAGACGTGTCGCCATCTGTGGCGGAGCAGGCGACTTCCTGCTGGACGAGGCAGTAGCAGCCGGTGCCGACGCCTTTATCACAGGAGAAATGCACTACCACCAGTATTTCGGCTACGAACAGCAGATTCAGATCTGTGTAATCGGGCACTACCAGAGTGAACAGTTCACTACCGAGATCTTCCAACAGATTATCCGGGAGAACTGTCCCGACGTGAAGACTTTGATTGCAGAAACAAATACAAATCCTATTAAATACATGTAATTATGGCAAAGAAAAATCCAAATGATTTGAGCGTAGAGGAGCGCTTGAAGCTGCTCTATCAGTTGCAGACAGCCCTCTCAGCTATCGACGAGAAGAAAGCCATCAGAGGTGAGCTTCCCCTCGAAGTAGAGGACCTTGAAGATGAGATCGAGGGTCTGAACACACGTATCGAGAAGATTCAGACGGAGATCAGCGAGTTCCAGAAAGCTGTCAATCAGAAAAAGGGCGAGATCACGGACGCACAGGCTACCGTGGAGCGCTACAAGGCACAGTTGAACGACGTAAAGAACAACCGTGAGTACGACACGCTGTCGAAGGAGATCGAGTTCCAGTCGCTGGAGATTGAGCTCTGTAATAAGAAAATTCGTGAGGGACAGGCAAGAATCGCGGAGAAAAACGAGGAGTTGGAGACCAGCAAACAGACACTGGCTGAGCGACAGAACGACCTGGAAATCAAGAAGAGCGAGCTCGACGAGATCATGGAGGAGACACGCGCAGAGGAGGAGAAGCTGAAGGAGAAGGCCAGAGACCTAGAGGCGAAGATTGAAACACGACTGCTGACATCGTTCAAACGTATCCGTAAGAACGCACGCAACGGTCTGGGCGTGGTGTACGTGCAGCGTGATGCCTGCGGCGGCTGCTTCAACAAGATTCCACCACAGCGACAGCTGGATATCAAGATGCACAAGAAGGTAATCGTTTGCGAGTACTGCGGACGTATTCTCGTGGATCCAGAACTGGCTGGCGTGAAGGTCGAGAAACCCGTTGAGGAGAAGAAAACGACGCGTAAGCGCGCCATCCGTAAGACGGCTACTTCGAAGAAGACGACCGATGCCACGGATATGGAATAAACCATCGGCAGACAAACCTAAAAGCGGCACTTCTGAATGCCGCTTTTTCATGCTATAACGCTTCGTAATCGGGGATATCACGCAGGAACACGTAACGGTTGTTCGCATAGTCCATACGACAGCAATAGTGCTCCAGACCGTTGCTCACCATCAGATAATCGACCTTCAACAGGAGGTTGTAGACGGAAATCTGGTCGAACACCTTCTGCTGAAGGGTAACGGTGGGCGCCTTGTACTCGATAATCATACGGGGCTGCAACTCCTTCGTATACAGGATACTATCGCAGCGCAAACGCTTATCGCCTATCTTTAGCTCAATCTCATTGCCGAATAGCGCCTTGGGGTAGTGCTTGTGCTCGATGAGGTAGTGAACGAAGTGCTGGCGCACCCATTCCTCAGGTGTCAGCGCCACGTATTTCTGACGTAAAATGTCGAAAATCGCACGCTTCGTACCCTCTTCTTTGATTTTTATATCGTAGGATGGTAGGTTTAATCGATACATTTTATTATCTTTGCACGTGCAAAAGTACAATAAATAATTGAGATTACTACATGGCAGAGTCGAAAAATGCAACATACGAGGCGATTATGAGCGATCTAAAAGCCCGCAAATTCGCACCTATCTACTATCTGATGGGTGACGAGGCGTATTATATCGATCAGATCACCGATTATATCGCAGAACACGTGCTGACACCCGAGGAACGCGACTTCAACCAAACCGTGCTCTTTGGTAGTGATGTGAACGCCTCGCAGATTACCGATGTGGCTAAACGCTACCCGATGATGTCGGAATACCAAGTGGTCATCGTCAAAGAGGCACAGAACATCAAAAATACGGATGCGCTGGCCGCTTATGTAGAAAAACCACTTGCCAGTACGATTCTCGTGATGTGCCATAAAAACGGCACGCTGGACAAAAGAAAGACGCTCGCCTCGAAAATACAGAAAAATGGCGTGCTCTTCGAGAGCAAAAAATTGGGCGAAAAGGAGCTGCCAGCCTTTATAGAACGCTATCTGAAACAGCATACAGCGACCATCGATACGAAGTCGACACAGATGATTGTAGAGGCGATAGGAGCTGATCTGAGCCGTTTGACAAGCGAACTGGATAAACTGCTTATCGCACTGCCGGAAAACGACAAGAACGTCACTCCACAGGTGGTGGAGAATCAAATAGGGGTGAGCAAGGACTTCAATGCCTTCGAGCTGAAAGCTGCCCTCGTGAACCGTGATGTGTACAAAGCAAATCAGATTATCCAGTATTTCGACGAAAATCCCAAGTCTGGAGGACCTTTTAAGCTCGTTCCCTTGCTTTTTAGCTATTTCCAGAACCTGATGATGGCTTATTATGCACCCAATCCAAAAAGTCAGGAGGATGTAGCAGGGTGGTTGGAACTCAAAAATGTGTGGGCAGCCAAAGAATACATGACGGGCATGAGAAATTACTCAGGTATGAAGGTGATGCAGATTATCGGCAAACTAAGAGAGACGGATGCGAAAATGAAAGGATTGGACAATCCAAATACCGATCAGGGAGACCTGATGAAGGAATTAATTTTTTACATTTTACACTAAAAAAACGGGTTTTAACCAGTTTGAATTTCTAGAATGGGCGTTCTTCACGAACGCTTTTTTTTATGCCTGATCGCCCATGAAATCAGGGAATCCGAGAGAAAAATACCCTCTGATAACCCCTCAAAACTCGCGTATTTTTTTTAGCCCCATATTTCGTGCGAAAAACGCTAGAATTTCAAAATTTGAGTCCGAGGGAGCGCCTGAAATTTACATTTAACCAAAATTAATTGTTTGTTTTGTTAATTTACAACTGAAAAGAGTTTAGCATCGTAGATATAATTGTAAAATAGAAATGCAAAAATTTACAAATAAGTTATTGATGTTAAACCCGAATCAACATTTCAATATCCGAATATTTCGCATTATAAATGCTTATCAATATTTATACATCACACCGTTTATAAGTGTATCTTAATCAAAATCAGCACATTATACGATTTTATTCAATTAAATGCCGCGTATATAAAGAAACCTGGTACAACATACATGCATAATCGCCCTGTTATATCCATATTTAGGAAACTATACGATATTGGAAACCAGTCAAATAGCTCTAATAACTACTGAAATGCTTTGTTGTGATTTAATCATGTAAATTTAAGTTTGTGATGTTGTGTACATTTCTTTGATTTTGTGAAATCGCGATTTGTAAATACAAAACTCAAAATTTAAAGTTTACTCTTGAAAATTTCCGCTACAAATGTTGCATATTCCATTTTTTTGTTTTACCTTTGTAAAAAGTTCAAAAAATCACGTTTTTTACCCTATTTCAAGCATGAAAGATAGAATCCGACAGATTATGGAGTCGAAACACATGACTCAACAGGTGTTCGCTCAGTTCATTGAGATGTCACCGGCATCACTCAGTAGCATCTTCAGTGGAAGGACCCGTCCTACCCTGAACATCGTAGAAGCTATCAAAAAGAAAATCCCTGACATAAATTTGGAGTGGTTGATGTTTGGAACTGGTGAAATGTTTCAACAAAATTCACCGAATCCCACCCTATCGGAGGACCCAATGGAGTCCGTTCAGGAGCCCATGTTGCATTTTGATGCACATTCGTCGACTACACCTCAATCCATTCCTTCTACGACTCATTATTCATCGGGTGTGAGAAATACACCACCGGAAAATGGGCGTCAGGAAACGAAAATTTCGCTCCAAACAACCCGAAAAGTAATCGAAATTAAGGTATTTTACGACGATCAGACGTGGGATACGTTTGTTCCTACGAAGAAATAATTTTGTTGTTTGACTGAAAATGTGTATCTTTGCGCTCATTATTGGGTGCAAAGATGCTTTTTTATGAAGAAATATATCCTTGACTTGACCGTAAGGTCTGTGGAACGCATACACGACCGTTATGTGCTCCTGAAATTAACTGATGACCGACCGCTTCCACCGATGCTGCCAGGACAGTTTGTGGAGATAAGGGTCGACCAGTCGCCCCACACGTTCCTGCGTCGTCCGATATCCATCCATTTCGTGGATCTCGACCAGAACGAACTCTGGTTGCTGGTGGCTACCATCGGCGAGGGAACACGCTGGATGGGCTCGCTGACAGCCGGAAAGACCGTCAACTGCGTTATCCCCCTGGGCAACGGCTTCACGATGCCTCAGTCGACTGATGAGCGCTTGCTCCTGATTGGTGGCGGCGTGGGTGTCGCTCCTTTATTATATATGGGTGCAGAGATGCGTAGGATGGGTGCCGCACCGACCTTTTTGTTGGGCGCCCGTACAGCCTCAGACCTGTTGATGCTGGACGAGTTTGCGAAGTATGGCAAGGTGTATGTCACCACCGAGGACGGAAGTGCCGGTGAAAAAGGTTTTGTGACGCAGCATACCATTCTGCAGACACCTTTCGACCGTATCGCAACCTGCGGTCCTAAACCGATGATGATGGCGGTCGCACGACTGGCGAAGATGAAGGACATCGATACAGAGGTATCGCTCGAGAATATGATGGCCTGCGGCGTAGGCGCCTGTCTCTGTTGTGTGGAGAAAACGAAGGACGACAGTGCTGCTGACGGTAATGAGACCAGGAATGTGTGTGTATGTAAGGAAGGCCCTGTATTCAATATCAAACGACTGTTATGGCAAGATTAAACGTAAATATCGGACAACTGGCGCTGAAGAACCCCGTGATGACGGCTTCAGGCACCTTTGGGTATGGGTTGGAGTTTGCCGATTTCGTACCCATAGATCAGATAGGAGGCATCATCGTCAAAGGAACGACGCTCCGTCCACGCGAGGGAAATGACTACCCCCGTATGGCAGAAACAGCACAGGGAATGCTCAACTGTGTGGGGTTGCAGAACAAGGGTGTCGACTATTTTTGCGAACATATCTATCCACAGGTGAAAGACATTGATACGAATATCATCGTCAACGTCAGCGGCTCGTCACCAGAGGATTATGCGGAGTGTGCTGCACGTATCGACGCGCTAGAGCGCATTCCAGCTATCGAGCTGAATATCTCCTGTCCGAACGTGAAAGACGGCGGTATGGCCTTCGGAGTGACGTGTGAGGGCGCATCGAGTGTGGTGCGTGCCGTCCGTGAGCGCTATCATAAGACGCTCATCGTGAAGCTCTCACCGAATGTAACGAATATCGCGGAGATTGCGAAGGCGGTGGAGGCAGAAGGGGCCGACAGTGTCTCGCTCATCAATACGTTGATGGGAATGGCCATCGATATCGAGCACCGTAAACCTGTGCTGAGTATTGGTACAGGAGGACTGAGCGGTCCTGCTGTGAAGCCTGTGGCCCTACGAATGGTGTGGCAGGTGGCGAAGGCCGTCCATATCCCTGTGGTGGGCTTAGGAGGCATCTGTAGCGCTGAGGATGCCATCGAATTCATGATGGCGGGCGCTACGGCGGTAGAGATCGGTACGGCGAACTTCCTCGATCCAGCTGTAACCATCAAGGTGCGCGACGGTATCAATGAATGGCTCGATAAACACGGCTGTCAGTCGGTGGAAGAAATCATCGGGGTGCTGAAATAAGCACCCTTTCTGTTGGAGATAGAAAGTAAAATTAAGAGGGCTACCAACTGGTAGCCCTCAACCAACACAAAAACTAAACTAGACTTAACTAACGTTACTTAGATTTTCACAAACCCTTATAACGATTGCAAATATACAAGTTTTTTCTATATCCTCCAAAGTTTTTCCAATATTTTTTTGCAAAAAATGGGTTTTTGCCTGTTTTTTCGTCTTTTGAGGGCTAAATCCTATCTGTTACGGTTGTTTTTTGCATCAAGACAGCATCCAAAATCGTCATCGCTGCCATCGCTTCGACAACGGGTACGGCACGGGGAAGGACACACGGATCATGGCGCCCTCTGACATTCAGGGTGGTCACACGCCCTTCATCATCGACCGTCTGCTGTTCCTGTAAGATTGTAGCCACAGGTTTGAAAGCCACACGGAAATAGATATCCTGTCCGTTGCTGATGCCTCCCTGGATTCCTCCGCTGTGATTACTCTCTGTCGTGATATGTCCGTCGTGCGAAGAGAAGACATCGTTCTGCTGCGATCCACGTTCGCTGACACCACTAAACCCTTCGCCGTACTCGAAACCCTTGACGGCGTTGATGCTCAGCATAGCGGCTCCTAAGGTGGCATGCAGCTTACCGAACTCTGGTTCGCCTAAACCTACAGGACATCCCTTGATAATACAGGTGATGACGCCTCCAATGGTGTCGCCCTCCGCCTTGACAGACGCAATCAACTGTTCCATCTGACGAGCTTTCTCTGGGTCGGGACAACGTACGGCATTTTGCTCCGTCAGCGACAGGTCGTACTGTCGGTAATCCCTGTCCAGACAGATATTACCCACCTGTGAGGTATAGGCCTGAACATGGATACCCAACTGGTGCAGTACCAGTTTGGCAAGTGCTCCGCCCACACAACGGCTGATGGTGATACGTGCCGACGAGCGACCGCCGCCACGATGGTCTCTGATGCCGTACTTCTGCTGATAGGTGAAGTCGGCATGCGAAGGACGGAACACGTGGCGCAGGTTCTCATAGTCCTGCGAGTGCTGATTCGTATTACGGACAATGAAGCCGATAGGAGCGCCCGTCGACTTCCCCTCAAAGACACCACTCAGGAGTTCTACCTGATCGGCCTCCTGACGACTGGTGGTAATCGCATTCTGTCCTGGACGACGACGGTTCAGTTCCTGTTGGATGAACGCCATATCGATGGAGATACCTGCCGGCATACCGTCGACAACGCCGCCAATCGCCTCTCCATGACTCTCGCCAAAGGTAGTCAGTGTAAAAAGATGACCGAAAGTGTTTCGCATACTGGGTGATTGTTGATGAGTACTTACTTAATGGTGACAGTGCCCGCAGCCACAGCCTTCATCATGATGATGATGACCGCCACAGTCACTCCCGCAGTCGTCACAGCCACAGCCGCAACCTTCACCGCTCAAGTGCTTGATCATCATCTGAATTTCCTCGTTGGTGGCATCCCTGTTCTCGAGTACCTCACCCGTGAAATTCAGGTCGTTGCCTGCCAACGGATGGTTGGTGTCAATTGTTACACCGTCGTCCTCTACCTTGAGCACACGGGCCATGAAACGCTTCTCCTCACTGTCCATCAGGGTGATAACAGCACCTTTGTAGATATTCTCGTGGTCGAAATGTCCGTTGATGGAGAACATCTCACGGCTCACCTTGTGGACACCCTCTGGGTCATAGTCGCCGAAAGCCTCAGACTTGCTGATGACAAAGTCGAACTTACTGCCTTTCTCCAGTTGGACGATATGTTGCTCAAAAGCATCGAGCGATACACCGAAACCACTGATAAACTGGTACGGACGCTCTACGTTGGTTTGTTCTTCTAACTTCTTTTCGCCGTCTTTCACGGAATACAGCTGATAGCTGACTACGATAAATTTGTTTTCTTTCTGATCCATTTCTTATATATATGATAATGTAGAGTGCAAAGGTACGAATAATAATTGAAATCGCCACCAAAAGGGGTGGGTTTAATGTAAAATCGTTACTTTTTTTATATTTTTGCGATTCATTGACCTACATCAAAAAAAGGGTGTTTGCGCACACAATTCCATCAAAAACGTTTGGAGGTATCAAAAATCGCCGTACCTTTGCACCGTCGAAAGACAAAAAGGATAACAAAAAAGTAAAAAGACAGTAAAGTCAAAAAAGACAAAAAGTCAAAAGTAGGGTGGTTCGCTTGCGGACTGCCTGAGTAAAGAAAAGAAAGGGTTAGAAAAATGAAAAGATTGTTTTTAATGGTTGTAGTCATGATGAGCATGACAATGGCATTTGCAGAGAACGAGAGTGTTGCTAACACTGAGAATGTAGAGGCATACGACCTGAACGTCAATATGAATAAGCTGGGAGATGCTCTTCATCTTAACAAGGATCAGGTTGATGCAGTCAAGGAGATTAATCAGATGTTCGCTAACGAGATGCGTTTTGCTGCTGAGATGAACCGCGAGGATCGTACTGCCTTCATGAACAAGGCTCTGCAGAAGAATGTCCTCTATATGGACTACGTGCTCAACAAGGAGCAGTATCGTAAGTACCTGCTGCTGTTGAACCTCACACTGCGTAACCGCGGTCTGATCGACTAAAAAAGAGTATTCGTAATCGTAAAATTAGAGAGTTAAATGTTATCTTGACCACCAGTTGAAAAGCTGGTGGTCTTTTTTTGTGACCAAAAATTGCCTGTTTCGATTTTTTTTGTTTATTTTGCAAGTGATATGAGAAATAGAATTTGTTGGATCATCATAGGACTTTGTCTCACTCTTGCGGTGGGAGCGCAACAGACAGCGTGGACGAAGATGTCGCCCCTCGTGCGCAAGGTGGCACAGGTGAGTCGCCCTGCGGTGAGTCGCTCGCAAGGTATATCACCCAGTCCTGTGGCACGTATGACGGCCTTCCTGCGCATCGATGCGTCGCAGATGGATGCTGTCCTTGAGCGTTACGGCTGCAGGAAATATGCGCAGTGGGGTGATATCTGCATTGCCGATATCCCATTGGATGCGTTGGCTCCCCTGTCGAAGGAGACTGCTGTCAGTCGTATCGAGGCCAACCAGTGCGCCAGTGTGCTGATGGATACCACTACACGTGTGACGAATATCTTCCCTGTGTATGAGCAGACGACTGAGCATCAGGCATATACAGGCCGTGATGTCGTCGTCGGGGTGATGGATGTAGGGTTCGACCTCACGCATCCTTCTTTCTATGACACCACTGGTTCTATCTATCGTATTGGTGCCTTTTGGGATCAGTTGTTGAAGGCGGAGGAGGGCAGTGACTTGCCGGTAGGACGCTCGTTCATAGGCGAAGAAGCGGTCCTGGCGAACGGTCATTCCCTTGATGGTGACTCACAGGCGCACGGCACCCATACCTTAGGTATCGCAGCAGGTAGCGGCTATGGTTCTCCCTATCGAGGTGTGGCCTACGAGAGTAACCTCTGTGTGGTCAGCAATGCTGTGAGTAGCGATATCAAATATATTGATCCTGAAGACTTATACAAATATACGTCGGCCACCGATGCATTGGGCTTTAAGTATCTCTTCGACTATGCTGACGAGGTGGGACAGCCCTGTGTGGCTTCGTTCAGCGAGGGTTATTCGCCTTATCTCGACAGCGAGGACAGTCTCTATGCAGCCGTTCTCGACAGTCTGTCGGGTCCTGGACATATTCTGGTGGCATCGGCAGGTAACGAGGGACTGTCGATGACGTATGTCGACAAACCCGTTGGTACTCAGGCAGCTGGCGCTTTTATCAATACGACCAAATCCCAGGCGTTGTATCGCATGAAGGCTGATGGGGAGATGACGTTGAAGTTCTGTCTCTATCAGGGCACAATAGGCACACCTTCGCACACGCTGACGTTCTCATCGACAGACGAACGCATCGAGGAGGGGATTCCTGATACGATCTTTATCAATAAGGACACCTGTGCCGTTTACGTCGTTGGCTACGACTCCTGGTTCATGGCTGAGAAGGTCTATCAGATAGAGGTGGTATCGAATAAGGTACTCAGTAGCTGGGGACCTATCGCCTTGGTGGTAGAGGGAGAAACGTCGCACGTAGAACTCTTTGGCAGTTCTACCTACGCACTGACCACCCATACCACTGATACACGTTGGAACGCAGCACAGAAAGGACATAACATCCTGGCACCAGGCTGTTTCGCTCCTGTCATCTGTGTGGGTGCAACGGCTTATCGTGAAAAGATCAAGAACTACAAGGGCAACTGGATAGGCGGTTTGGGCAATAAGGAAGGACTCATCACAACGTATTCTTCTACTGGACCAGCCTCAAACGGATTGATGAAGCCTGATGTCACTGCTCCTGGCTCCAATATCGTCTCTGCCTACAGTGCCTATTATCTGGAGAAAAACCCATCGAGAGACGGTGATATTATCGCGTTTAGCGACTTTCACGATAAAAGTTATCCCTGGAGTCTGAATTCCGGTACCTCGATGTCGACACCTGTGGTGGCTGGTACCATCGCCTTGTGGTTGCAGGCCAATCCGAAGCTCACTCCCGACGACGTGCGCGCTATTCTCAGTAGCAGTTGCCGGCACCCGGAAGAGGCGTTGGAATATCCCAACAACCTGTATGGAGTAGGTGAGATTGACGGCTATAAGGGGCTGTTGGAGGTGTTGAAAGTCACCAGTATTGAAGGGGTGTCTACGTATCAGGCTGAGGGTGTGAGGGTTACCCCTTGCGAAGGTGGTCTCCGACTGCTGTTTGATGAGCAGCCTTCTTCGCCTGTACGTGTGCGTATCTTCGCCCTCTCGGGCACGTTGCTGGCCGATACACAGGTGTGTGCACAGTCGGCTTTTGTTGCGTTCCGTCCTGCTGCTCATACGGTCTATGTGGTACAGATGGATAGCGATATGCAGGATTTGCGAGGCTCGCAGTTGGTAAGATTTTAGTTTTTTAAAAAATAAGATATGAAAAAAATTAGAGTTATTTTGATGTCGATGGCCGCTGCCGTTCTGTTGACTGGCTGTGGCACATCACGTACGGTTCCTGTCACAGGCCGTAAGCAGAACCTGATGGTGAGCAACGAGCAGCTGCTCAGTCTCTCTGCTCAGGAGTATACGAAGTACATGAAGACGGCGAAGGTGTCGACCGATGCCAAGAATACGGCGCTCGTGAAGCGGGTAGGGCAGAAGCTGGCTACGGCTGTGGAGCACTATCTGAAGAACAACGGAATGGCGAGCGAGCTGCCAGAGTACAAATGGGAGTTCAATCTGGTACAGGACAAGCAGGTGAATGCTTTCTGTATGCCTGGAGGAAAGATTGTCGTCTACGAGGGTTTGTTGCCTGTCACGAAGGATGAGGCTTCCCTGGCGATCGTCTTAGGTCACGAGATTGCTCATGCGGTGGCTAAGCATGCGGCTGAGCAGATGAGCACACAGATTCGTCAACAGTATGGTGCTCAGGCCATCGGTATGCTGATGTCGGGTGCTGGTGCCAGCTCCAGTATGCAGAGTATCGCCAGCGCTGTCATCGGTATTGGTGCCAAGGGACAGAATGCGAAGTATTCGCGCGATCATGAGAGCGAAGCCGACCATTTAGGTATTATCTTCGCAGCGATGGCAGGCTATGATCCTGAGGTGGCTGTCAACTTCTGGAAACGGATGTCGGAGGCTACCGGTGGAGGCTCTACCTCTTGGTTGAGTACGCACCCTAGCGACGCTACACGTATCAAACGTATTCAGGGATGGTTGCCTGAGGCGAAGAAATACTACGAGGAGGCAAAAAAGTAATCGGTATGTAAATCTACGGATTTACGTGGAGAATCAAACAAAAAAGTGCTACCCGCAAAAGGTAGCACTTTTTTGTTGCGCATAACTGATTAGAAGCAGTAAGCAGCTGTAGCAGAGATCACAAGACCGCAAGAGAGGTCGCCACCATCCTTACGAGCGTGCTTGTAGTAAACATCCAGACCCAGCTTGAAGCTGTCGGAAATCTGATACTCACCAGCTGCACCAACGTTCAGACCTACTGTGGTTACGTTGGATTCAAATCCGTGTGTACCTACAACAGTAAGACCGGCCATAGGACCTAACTTGAACTTCTCAGCAACGGGGAAGAGGTAGGCTGCGTTGACGTTGATGTCCCATGTACCCCAACCGTCACAGTTGGTATAGTACTCGAAACCAGCCTCACCACGTAGGTTCTGGATGAACTCATACTGGAACTTGGCACCAAAACCCATACATGTGTGGCTGTTGCTGAAAATACCAAGGTTGACGTTGGCACCTACTGCCATCTTTCCCTGAGCACTCATGGTGAGTGCAGACATTGCCATTACGGCGATCATTAAAAACTTTTTCATACTTAATTAGAATTATAAAAAACTATTTAATCGTTATCTTTTACAATTACGGGGTTCCTTTATGTCCATATCAAATGCAATTGCAAACATCTATGTTAAATTGCTACAAAGAAACGACTCTGACCAAAAAATATGCGTCCGAGTTTATCTTTAATTGATATAACAAGACCTAAGAAAGGGTTGTGCTCAACATCAATCACCTCACCATCAACCCAATCTGCTTGCGCTGTCAGCTGTGGACTAACTTTCATCTTATCTCCTATCTTTGGCTCCATCTTATTGAGTTTTTCTATTTCTTTTTGCAAAGATACAATATGTTTTGTATTTTTCCAAATCTTTTGCCAGAAATTTCTCTGATAGCGAGAAGCCATTTCACTGATGGAAGTTCATGTTCTAAAAAGTATTTCCACTGTTTCATCAAACTCAGCCATTGATTTAGCAAGGTGTGGATTATCTTTTTTTGCGATTAGTGCGATAAAATTATCTTGTCCTTCTATCTTGCCTTCTGCTGTTTTCATACAATAGTTGTCCTTGTTTTCGTAATTATTGAACCAAATGACAAAGAGCCTATTGCGAAACATTTGCCTATCATCCCAAAAATAAAACTCATGTTGTTTGTCTTCTCGTTCATGTACATAATAGGGGGTGCGAGAATTGATGTTTTTCAAATTAAGTTGTTTCATAGTCAGATGGAATTAAGGGATTAACAATGGCTGGCTTCTTATATTAATCCTGCCAGCCTTTGTTTGTGAATCTGTTCAAGAAAAGCATTACTTTCTTCTAACCATTCTTTTTTTCTGCGCATTGATTCTTTGAATGCTGTTCGAACCTCTTCTGGGGTTCTCTTTTTCGTATTTTCCATATTTCTATATAAAATATATTTTGATTTTGCAAAGATACAATATGTTTTGCATCTTTCCAAATCTTTTGCCAGAAATTTCAGCACAAAAAAAGTGCTACCTGTGAAGGTAGCACCTTATTGATTTTAACTAACTCTCTATTGATTAGAAGCAGTAAGCTGCAGTCAGAGAAGCGAGGAAACCCTTGTAGTCCATACCTGTCTTGAAGTAACCATCGTCAGTGATCTTAGCATCTCTCTTAGCGTGCTTGTACATCAGATCCAGACCGAGTTTGAAGTGGTCAGATACCTGATACTCAGAAGCAACACCGAGCTGGAAGCCAAGAGCCATCGTGTTCTTTGCCTCTTGGGTAGCGCCCAGAGCCTGACCAGCGGCAGTGTACCAAGCCTTAGCAGCGTCATTCATGTGAGTGCTGTTCATTGCGATACCAGCCATAGGACCTACCTTAATCTTGTCGCTAACCTTGAACAGATAAGCAAAGTTCAGGTTGATAGTCCACAGACCATCCTTTGGCTCATCACCCAACCACTCAGCATCGAGCTTCTTGTTCAGATAGTAGCTGTAACCCAGCTCAGTGCGGAAGTTCTCAGTGAAGTTGTACTGCAGCTTAAGACCAAAACCCATTGTTGTGTAGCTACCGCTACCTGCGATGAAGTCGAGGTTTACACCAGCAGCGAACTTGCTGTCCTGTGCGCTCATTGAAAGAGCAGACATTGCCATAACGGCGATCATTAAAAACTTTTTCATAATTCTCTTAAAATTTAATTTAGTGAATAATAATTTTCTTGTTTGACGGTGCAAAGATATAAGAAAAGTTAATACCCTCCAAATTTTTTCTAAACTTTTTTTAGTTTTAGTGCTATTTTTCTTGATTTACGTTAATTTTTTGTATATTTGTGCCTGCAAAAATGATTAAATTTAACCAAAATGAAGAAAACGATTATTATTCTGTTATCTGCCTTATATATTAATAATATGTACGCGCAGACGCGTATTAATAATATGTACGCGCAGACGCGAGAGGGCGGTATTTCTCCCCAGATGCTACAGAAAATTCAGCGCTCGCAGCAAACCTCGCCTGCCGATAAGGCGATAAGAAATGCGATTGCTGCCAACAACATTGATGTGTTGGCCAAGAATCATGACAATGCGAAGGCACTCGACACCTATTTCAGTCATGAGACGAAGAAACAGAGTATCACCGACCAGAAGAGCTCCGGACGCTGTTGGATGTTCAGCGGCATGAACGTGCTGCGTGCCAACTTCGCACAGCGTAACGACTCGATGACGGTGAAGTTCTCGCAGGACTATCTCTTCTTCTGGGATCAGTTGGAGAAAGCCAACCTGATGCTGCAAGGCGTGATTGATACGGCCGAAAAACCTATCGACGACCAGCGCGTGCAGTTCTTCTTCCATCATCCGCTGGGCGACGGCGGAACCTTCTGCGGTGTGGCCGACCTCGCCGAGAAATACGGACTGGTGCCCACAGAGGTGATGCCCGAGACCTACTCGAGTAATAATACCAGTAAGATGCGTGCACTGATGGCGTCGAAGCTGCGTGAGTACGGTCTTCAGCTCCGTGAGATGGTGGCTCAGGGCAAGAAAACCAAGGATATCGAGGCTGCCAAGACCCAGATGCTCGCTACCGTCTATCGTATGCTGACCCTTACGCTGGGTGAGCCGGTGAAAGAATTCACCTATGCCTTCAAGGACAAAAAAGGTAAGCCGCTGACGGAGGCCAGGAAGTACACACCGATGAGCTTCTATCAGGAAGTGGTGGGCGACAAGCTGAATGGCACCTTCATCATGGTGATGAACGACCCGCGCCGTCCATACTATAAGACCTACGAGGTGGAGTACGACCGTCATACCTACGACGGACATAACTGGAAATACCTGAACCTGCCGATGGATGATATCGAGGAAATGGCCATCGCGTCGATCAAGGACGGACGAAAACTGTACAGTTCCTACGATGTGGGAAAGATGCTCGACCGTAAACGCGGCTATGCCGATACGGAGAACTTCGACTATGAGTCGCTCTTTGGTGTGACCTTCGGTATGGACAAGGCACAGCGTATTGCTACCTTCGACAGTGGATCGACCCACGCGATGACCCTCACTGCCGTCGATCTCGACGAGAACGGAAAGGCCAGAAAATGGAAGGTGGAGAACTCATGGGGCTCCGACTGGGGACAGGATGGCTGTCTGATCATGACCGACCGCTGGTTCCGTGAGTATATGTTCCGTCTGGTGGTGAATAAGAAGTATGTATCCGACAAACTGCTGAAGGACTACGAGCAGAAGCCCATCATGGTGATGCCCGAAGATCCGCTCTTCTTGCCAGATGAGTGATGAAACGCAATTAAAAAGAAGAACGAAATGGAAGAGAATAGCAATCATCCAACGGCAGAAAACTGTATCCAGGAGGCCAAGAGACTCCTGGAACAGGGCAACAGGGTAGGGGCTGTCGCTATGTTGTCGCAGGCCATCGCCCTCAACGACGACGCTGTCGATGCCTATTTCCTACGGGGTGAACTCCTGCTCGCTATGGGCGATAAAAAAGGAGCAGAACAGGATATGCGTCGAGTGCTCGAACTCGATCCTGAGAGGGTGGCACATATCACCGGCGACTATCAATTGTAGAAAAATGTAAGCAAAGACGTGATTTTTCTACCAAAATGTTTGTGAGGTTCGATAAAAAGCGTTACTTTTGCAAAAGAATTGAAGGCTGCGATTGAGCGAGAACAGAGCCAAACTTGTTTGAGCTATGTCGAGCGTGAGCAGGCTCAATGCGAAGCATTAAGAATTCAAGAATTGAAAAGTTAAAAAATTGAAGTTTTAGATATGAAGATGTTGAACGCTTACTTTTACGGCTATTATTTTTACTTTGCAAGCACTTGTGAAGCGGAAGGCCGTATGTAAGAATTGAAGAATTGAAAAATTGAAGAATTGAAATACAGCTCCGCTTCACTACAACAGGTGAAAGCGGAGTTTCTTTTAATAGAATAAGGTAAGACCAACGATGAAGAGAATAGCGATACAAGGACTGACAGGGTCGTTCCACGATATAGCGGCCCATCTGTATTTCGAGGATGAACAGATACAGCTCATCTGCTGTGCTACCTTCGAACAGGTGTTTGAGGCGATGAAGAACGATCCTACCGCGATAGCAATGGTGGCGATAGAGAATACCATCGCAGGCTCGCTGTTGCATAACTATGAGCTGCTGACCAACTCAGGCGCTACCGTCGTGGGCGAGCATAAGCTTCATATCACCCATAGTATCTGCTGCCTGCCCGATGATGACTGGTCGACCATCACAGAGGTGCATTCTCATCCGGTGGCTTTGATGCAGTGCAGGGAGTTCCTGAGTCAGCACCCCCAACTGAAGGCTGTCGAAGGTGAAGATACGGCGGGTAGTGCGAAGATGATTGCCGAACAGGGGCGACAGGGATGGGCTGCCATCTGTCATGCGGAGGCTGCGAAGCTCTACGGACTCAAGGTACTGGAGGACCATATCGAGGACAATAAGCACAACTTCACACGATTCCTCGTGCTGAGCAATCCTCATAAGGCTGATATGCTTCGACCGCTGACAGAGGCCAACAAGGCCAGTATGGTGTTCTCGCTACCCCACGAACAGGGCTCGTTGGCTCACGTGCTCGCCATCCTCTCATTCTATCACATCAACCTGACGAAGATACAGTCGTTGCCCATCATCGGACGCGAATGGGAGTATCTGTTCTATGTGGATGTGATGTACGATGACCTCACACGCTATCGACAGTCGATCGATGCGATTATCCCATTGACTAAAGACTTCAAAATCTTGGGAGAATACAAGGATGGCAGACAAACGATGTAGAATTGAAAAATTGAAGAATAATGATACAACCAGCAGAAAGATTAAGTTTAGTGAGCGAATACTACTTCAGTAGGAAATTGAAGGAGGTGGCTCAGTTGAATGCCGAGGGTAAGGATATTATCAGTCTGGCTATCGGAAGTCCGGATATGCCTCCATCGGAGCAGACCATCGAGAAACTATGTGAGGTGGCCCGACGCCCTGATGCTCACGGCTATCAGCCCACACAGGGAACTCCCGAGTTGCGCGAGGCGATGACGGGTTTCTACAAACGGTGGTATGATGTAGACCTGGACGCCAAGAGTGAGGTACTGCCGCTGATTGGTTCGAAGGAGGGTATCCTGCACACCACACTGGCCTTCGTCAACCCAGGCGATGCCGTACTGGTGCCCAATCCCGGCTATCCCACCTATACGTCGCTATCGAAGATATTAGGAGCCAAGGTGGTGAACTACGATCTGCGCGAGGACAACGGTTGGCAACCTGACTTCGACCAACTGGAGAACCTCATCCGTCATACATCTAACATCAGACTTCTCTGGACCAACTATCCCAATATGCCAACAGGAGGACGGGCACAGCGCGCCACTTACGAGCGACTGGTACAGTTTGCCAAGGATCATAACATCGTGGTGGTGAACGATAATCCCTATTCCTTTATCCTCAGCGAGGAGCACCTGAGTATTCTGCAGGTTCCTGGAGCCAAAGACTGCTGTATCGAGTTCAACTCGATGTCGAAGAGTCATAATATGCCTGGCTGGCGTGTCGGTCTCTGTGCCTCTAATGCTCAGTTTATCCAGTGGATACTGAAGGTACAGTCGAATATCGAGAGCGGTACGTTCCGAGGCATCCAACTGGCTGCTGCTGAGGCGTATCAGAATGATGAGGCGTGGCATCGTGAGTATAATATCAACACCTATGCCCGTCGTCGTGAGTGGGCAGAGAAAATTATGGACATCTTGGGATGTACCTACGACAAGCAACAGGTGGGTATGTTCCTTTGGGGAAGGATTCCTGAGCATATCCGGAATGTGGAAGATCTCACGGAGAAGGTGCTGCACGAGGCGCGTGTGTTCATCACACCGGGCTTTATCTTCGGGTCCAACGGCGAGCGCTACATCCGCATCTCCCTCTGTGCCAAAGAAGAGAAAATACAACAAGCATTGGAAAGAATCAAAAAAACAATATAATGATGGAACTAGAATTAGCACCACTGAATTTACCGAGTGATAACGAACGTCCCTTCGTGATTGCAGGCCCTTGCTCTGCAGAGACGGAGGAACAAGTGATGGAAACAGCACGCCAACTGGCGATGAAAGGCTGTCATAACTTCCGTGCAGGAGTATGGAAACCACGTACCAAACCAGGAGGTTTCGAGGGTAACGGTGAGAAGGCGCTCCCCTGGATGAAACAGGTGAAAGAGGAGACCCATATGCTCATCTCGACAGAGGTGGCCACTCCAGAACACGTAGAACTGGCACTGAAATATGGGATGGATATCCTGTGGATAGGCGCCCGCACGACGGCCAACCCCTTCGCTATGCAGGCTTTGGCGGATTCATTGAGAGGTGTCGACATCCCTGTGTTCGTCAAAAACCCAGTGAACCCTGACCTCGAATTGTGGATAGGAGCGATGGAGCGACTGAACCAGGCGGGCATCAAACGATTGGGAGCCATCCATCGCGGTTTCTCGTCGTTTGATAATAAGATATACCGTAATGCACCGATGTGGCAGATACCTATCGAACTGCACCGTAGAATACCCGATTTGCCTATCATCTGCGATCCTTCGCATATCGGAGGACGGCGCGAGCTCATTGCTCCGCTCTGTCAGCAGGCGATGGACCTGGGCTTCGACGGTCTGATTGTTGAGAGTCACTGCGATCCCGACAAGGCGTGGAGCGATGCCCGTCAGCAGGTGACACCCGAGGTGCTCGACTATATCCTGTCGCTGCTGATCATCCGTGACGAGAATGTCACAACGGAAGGTATCGCACAGATGCGTAAGAAGATTGATGAGATTGACAACCAACTGATGGACTTGCTGGCCAAGCGAATGGATGTGTGCCGTGAGATTGGTAAGTACAAGAAGGAGCATAACATGACCGTGCTACAGGCTAACCGCTATAATGAGATTCTGGAGAAACGAGGCGTACAAGGCGCACTCACTGGAATGTCGCCTGAGTTCGTTGCCAAGGTGTTCGAGAGCATCCACGAGGAGAGTGTCCGTCAGCAGATAGAGATCGTAAATAAGTAAGATTTTTCAATTCTATGAAAATATTAGTATTAGGAGCCGGAAAGATGGGGTCGTTCTTTATCGACCTGCTGAGTTTTGATCATGAGGTGGCGGTCTTTGAGAAAGATATCCGGCGTATGCGATTTACGTATAACTGTCAGCGGTTTGCCGACCCAGAGGAGATTCGTGCCTTCCAACCCGAATTGGTCATTAATGCGGTGACGGTGAAATACACCATTCCTGCCTTCAACGAGATCTTGCCACTGTTGCCAAAAGACTGTATCATCAGTGATATATCATCCGTTAAGACAGGTTTGAAAGATTTTTACGAATCGACAGGCTTTCGCTATGTGTCTACTCACCCGATGTTCGGTCCTACATTTGCCAACCTCCAACAGCTGTCGGAGGAGAACGCCATCATCATCAGCGAGGGCGACTATATGGGACGTATCTTCTTCAAGGACCTCTATCAGAAACTGGGACTGAATATCTACGAATATACCTTCGAGGAGCATGATAAGACGGTGGCCTACTCACTGAGTATTCCCTTCGTGTCTACCTTTGTTTTCGCCGCAGTGATGAAACATCAGGATGCACCGGGAACCACCTTCAAGCGACACATGAGAATCGCCAAGGGCGTGCTCAACGAAGATGATTACCTGTTGCAGGAAATCTTGTTCAATCCCTATACCCACAATCAGGTATCGCAGATCCGTACGGAGCTCAAGGAATTGTTGGAGATTATTGACAATAAAGATGGTGACGGAATGAAGGCTTACCTAACGAAAATCCGTGACAATGTAAGACGGGATATTGATATTAAGGATTCACATTAGATGAAAGAAATGTGCTCATCTTTGCACTTGTTTAATCGATATTTTGTATCTTTGCCTGCAAAAAGAATAACAAAAGGATCATGACAAGAGAAGAATATGAGGCATTGATGGAGAAATATGCCGACCGCATAGAACAGATACGGGACTCGGCCCATCAGATACATAACAACGTCAACCAAATCTATGGCGACGATTTGCCCTATGGCTTCCATCTGGATATGGTGGTCAATGGCATCAGGAATTACGGACATCTGGTCTGTGCCAGAGAGGAGGATGTGTTGCCATTGTTCTTCGGAGGGTATTTCCACGATAGTATCGAGGATGCCCGACTGACGTATAATGACGTGATGAACATCGCTCGTACGATGCTCACGGAGGAGCAGGCACTGATGGGCACGGAGATTGCCTATGCACTCACCAACGACAAGGGACGTACACGTACTGAACGAGCTGGTGATCGTTATTATCAGGGTATCCGTCAGACACCCTATGCACCGTTTGTCAAACTGTGCGACCGTCTGGCGAATGTGTCGTTCAGCTGTTCAGGAATGAACCCCGACAGTCTGCGAATGAAGAAAATCTATAAGAATGAGATGGGACATTTTCTGGCTTGCATCGATCCGAAAAGTGATGATGTACGTCTGAAGGTGCCTGAGGAAACAGTTATGCAAATGGCTGAGTGTCTGATCGATGATCTGGAAAGGGAGGAAATGAATGGCGGCGAGTAAATGGATAGGCGGCTTCCTGGGATGGATTCTCTCGGGAGGCAATATCTTAGGGGCCTTAGCTGGCTATGCGATGGGCTCTTTCTTCGAGTCGTCACTCAACTCAGTGAACAACCCGGGAAACTCGGGCACGTTTGGTGGTGACAGGATGTACGGTCAACAGCAACAGGCAGAGGGACAGCGCAACAGTTTTCTGTTCTCTATGCTCGTCCTGGCGTCGTATATCATCCGTGCTGACGGAAAGGTGATGCACTCTGAAATGGAACTGGTGCGTAACGTGCTCAGACAGAACTTCGGAGAGGTGGCAGCACAACAGGGAGAGGAGATTCTCAAACGTCTGTTCGAGGAACAGAAACGCGAAGGACTGGCTACCTATAAGAATACCATCCGTGAGAGTTGTGTGCAGATAGCGATGAACGTCACCTATGCGCAGCGACTTCAGTTGCTGAACTTCCTGGTACTGATCGCACAGGCCGACGGTCATGTGGCAAACTCTGAGATCATCGCCCTTAAGGAGTGTGCGCAGTGGATGCAGATGTCGGCTGCAGAGGTCGACTCCATGCTCCATCTGGGACAAGACGATCTGGAATCGGCCTACAAGGTGTTGGGTGTATCGCCCGATGCTACTGATGAGGAAGTGAAACGGGCCTATCGTAAACTGGCGCTGGAGCACCATCCCGACAAGGTGGCGGCGTTGGGCGAAGATGTGCGTAGGGCAGCAGAGAAGAAATTCCAGGAGATTAACGCTGCCAAGGATCGGATATGGAAGGCTCGCGGTCTGTAACCGTTTATCGTTATCCCATTGATGTGATGTCGTATGAAACAGCCGGCCATACAAATACCTGAGGGTGTGCACGAAGTATTGCTGCATGCCTGTTGTGCTCCCTGCTCATCGGCTATCGTCGAATGGCTGGTACAACACGACATCCGTCCTATCATCTATTATTACAATCCCAATATCTGGCCTCGTGAGGAGTACAATATCCGTAAAGAGGAGAGCAAGCGTCATGCGGAGTCGTTGGGCATCCGCTGGATCGACGGCGACTATGATCACGAGAGATGGCGTCAGGGGGTCTGTGGCCTCGAGGGAGAGCCTGAGCGAGGTCGTCGCTGTGAGCAGTGTTTCACACTGCGTCTCACCGCTGCCGCCCGCAAAGCGCAAGAGTTGGGCATCCCCTTCTTTGCTACTACACTGGCCTCCAGCCGGTGGAAGAGTCTCGAACAGATCAATCGTGCCGGTCTGCTCGCAGAAGAGCGTATCAACCAGCAGTCATCCAACTTCCGACTTCATTTCTGGCCCCAGAACTGGCGGAAGGGCGGACTGCAGGAGCGTCGCAACCAACTGTTGCGTGAGTATGAATTCTATAACCAGCAATACTGTGGCTGTGAGTTCTCGGCAGGGCAGGGGAGCGATGATGCTCCATTGACCAAACCATTGCTGCGCCAACAGATGCGCGAAGCCAAACGACAGCATCAGGACCAACTTGCCCAGATGTCGGCCGACATCTGCCAGCGCCTTCTCACCTCTCACCTCTCATTCCCGAGCTCCGCTCGCCTACCCGTAGCCTTTCCTCTTACCATCTTATGCTACTGGCCTTTGCCCGATGAGGTTGATATCCGTCCACTCATTGCTGAGCTCGTCGCTGCCGGCAAGCATGTCGTACTCCCCCGTGTGACGGGCGACGATTCGATGGAGTTGCGCTGCTATACCTCCGAAGCCGACTTGTGCGAAGGTGCCTTCCACATCATGGAACCCACGGGTGCTCTCTTTGATGACTACGATGCCATCGATGTAGCCCTTATCCCGGGTATGGCCTTCGATGCTGCCGGTCATCGCTTAGGACGGGGACGTGGCTATTATGACCGTTTCCTTGTCCAGCATCCTCTGCGCCACACCATCGGTGTCTGTTTCCCCTTCCAGCGTGTTCCGCAAGTTCCGTCCGATGCTCACGACATCCTCGTTCACGAGGTGATATGAGTAATTCTCATCCTATTACACGTACGACAAATAGAGATAATTGGTCTGGGCAGGATATTCTGCAGCGAGCGTATCGATCTGGTTGACAGTGGGGACAATACCCAGCATCTTTCGCCATTTACGTACCTTGAGACCTGCCTGATCCATCTTCATCTGGTTCTCCAGTCCGATGGCACGGGCAATCTGGAAATCAGAGAAACCGTAGACCTTGGCGCTCACCAGCAACGGGAAAATCTCGGGCGATAGGAGATACTCCTTGAATTCACTGGGTTCCATGAACGCAGAGACTTCCGAAAGGTGGGTATATTCTTTCAGTTGCTGGTCGATGCAAACGATATGCATCAACTTTTCGAGAAACCAACGGTCAATCATGGTCAGTTGATGAATCTGTTCAACAGTATATCCTATCTTCAGGGCTTTCGACACAACGAAGATACGCATATCCGTAGCGTCGCGCAGAGACTTGCTAATGTCTTTGATCTTCACCTCATGATTTTCTACGAAACCGTGCATCCCTTGTCCTATCATTCTTAGACCTTTCTGAAGGGCTTCTTCAAAGGTGCGACCTATCGCCATCACTTCTCCAACGCTTTTCATGGCAGAACCAAGCTCACGCTTAACCCCGTGGAACTTGGTCAAGTCCCAGCGTGGTATCTTGACGACCACATAGTCGAGGGCTGGCTCGAAGAAAGCACTGGTAGTCCTGGTGACAGAATTCTTCAATTCAAAGAGTCCGTAGCCCAAGCCGAGCTTGGCTGCAACGAAGGCCAATGGATAGCCCGTCGCTTTCGATGCCAATGCTGACGATCGACTAAGTCGGGCATTCACCTCGATGACACGATAGTCCTCAGAATGAGGATCAAGGGCATACTGTACGTTGCACTCGCCGACAATACCGATATGACGGATAATCTTGATGGCCAGTGCACGGAGTTTGTGGTACTCGCTGTTGGAGAGTGTTTGTGAGGGGGCAACCACAATCGACTCTCCCGTATGGATGCCTAAAGGATCCAGGTTCTCCATGTTGCAAACGGTAATACAGTTGTCATACTGGTCGCGCACCACTTCGTATTCAATCTCTTTCCAACCTTTCAACGATTTCTCTACGAGCACTTGCGGCGAGAACGAGAACGCTTCCTCGGCTTGTGCGATCAGTTCTTGCTCGTTGTTGCAGAATCCTGATCCCAAGCCTCCCAAGGCATAGGCGGCACGAAGAATAACGGGGAACCCCAGTTCATGAGCTGCCTGTTGTACCGCCTCTATGCTTTCGCAAGCATGACTCTTGATGGTCTTCACGCCAATCTCGTCAAGACGCTTCACAAACAGGTCGCGGTCTTCCGTATCGATAATGGCCTGTACAGGAGTACCTAATACCTTGACGCCATATTTGTCTAATACACCCTTTTGATATAGTTCTACACCGCAGTTGAGTGCTGTCTGTCCTCCAAACGAAAGAAGGATGCCGTCCGGACGCTCTTTTTCAATGACATGTTCCACAAACTCAGGTGTGACGGGTTGGAAATAAACGGTGTCTGCCACATCCTTACTCGTCTGTACGGTAGCGATATTCGGGTTGATGAGTACGGAATGGATGCCTTCCTCTTTCAAGGCTTTCAGCGCCTGAGCACCACTATAGTCGAACTCACCTGCCTGACCGATTTTCAAGGCTCCTGAGCCAAGAAGGAGCACTTTCTTAGGGGTGAATGTGGAATGAGGAATGCCACATTCCACATTCATCATTCCACATTCCACACTTCCCTCTAACATCCCGACAAATTCGTCGAACATCCATTCCGTATCTACAGGTCCGGAACAGGCTTCAGGGTGAAACTGTGCCGAGAACCAGGGGTTTGTCTTGTGACGGATGCCTTCGTTCGAACCGTCATTCATGTTTACGAACAAAGGTTCCCAGTCTGAGGGTAGGGTGGTGTCGTCAACGGCATAGCCGTGGTTCTGTGAGGTGATGAAACACTGTGTTGTACCTACGCGCTGTACGGGTTGGTTGTGTGAGCGATGACCGTATTTCAGCTTGTAGGTCTTCGCTCCGGCGGCACGTGCCAGCAACTGGTTACCTAAACAGATGCCCATGCAGGGACGTATCGTTTCGCTGTTCAGGAATGTACGGATATGCTCAACGGTCTGTTCGCATTGCTCTGGGTCGCCAGGACCGTTGGCCAGAAAAAGACCATCGAACTCCAACTGGTTAAAGTCATAGTTCCACGGAACCCTGATGACCTCTACACCTCGATTCACTAAACAGCGAATGATGTTGGCCTTGACACCGCAGTCCACCAAGACGACTTTTTTTAGAGGTGAGAGATGAGCCTCAGGGCGATAGGTAATCACTTCTTTGCAGCTAACCTTCTCCACCCAGTTCACATCTCCGTAGTCAGGGATGTTAAAGTTGAAGGATGGAAGAATTGAAGAATTGAAGTTTTCTTCAATTCTCCCTCTCATCACCCCTCTTTCCCTGAGCCTTTGAGTAAGCCTTCGTGTGTCGATACCTGTGATGGCAGGAATCTTTTCTCGCTGTAACCATTTGGATAGCGACTCCTTGGCATTCCAGTGGCTATACTGCTCACTATAATCAGCTACAACTAAGCCCTTGACGTGGATTCTTTCGCTTTCCGTAAACCTAGGCAAAGGTTCGCCTCCTGTCTCTGGCACACCATAGTTACCTATCAAAGGATAAGTAGCCACAAGTATTTGTCCTGCATAGCTCGGGTCGGTCAGGCTTTCAGGATAGCCTGTCATCGCAGTGTTGAATACCACTTCGCCAACAGCATTTGCCTCGTAGCCAAATGACCAGCCGTAGAACGCTGTGCCGTCATCAAGTATCAGTCTTGCTTCTCGCTTCATCTTATTTTTCAATTCTTCAATTCTTCAATTCTTCAATTCTTCAATTCTATATATTCCACATTCTGTCATCGCCGAAGGCGACAATTCCTCATTTCTCACTCAACATTCAACATTCATATGCCTGTTCGTGAACGCCTTTCACTGCTCTTCCGCTGGGATCATTCATGTTTTTGAATGCGGCATCCCATTCCAGGGCAATAGAGGTTGAGCATGCCACACTCGCTTCCTGGTTAACGCTTTGGGCTGCAGAATCGCTGGGGAAATGCTCAGCAAAGATGCTGCGATAGTAATACTCTTCTTTGTTGAGCGGTGGATGTATAGGGAAACGTTCTGCAGCATGTGCCATCTGTTCGTCGCTCACAGCTTCAGAGGTGATCTTCTTTAGGGTGTCAATCCATGAATAGCCTACACCATCGCTGAATTGCTCTTTCTGCCGCCATACAATCTCCTCGGGCAACATATCGGAAAAAGCCTCGCGGACGATTTTCTTCTCAATGGTTGAGCCTGGACACATTTTCGCTTCAGGATTGATGCGCATGGCTACATCGAGGAACTCTTTGTCGAGGAAGGGTACGCGTCCTTCTACACCCCATGCAGAGAGACTCTTATTGGCACGGAGACAATCGTAGTAATGGAGTTTGCTGAGTTTGCGGACCGTCTCATCATGGAAGGCTTTCGCATCGGGGGCCTTGTGGAAATATAGGTAGCCGCCGAACACTTCGTCTGCACCCTCACCGCTGAGGACCATCTTGATGCCCATCGACTTGATGACACGTGCCAGCAAGTACATCGGGGTTGATGCGCGGACGGTAGTCACATCGTATGTCTCGATGAAATAGATAACGTCGCGAAGGGCATCAATTCCTTCTTGTACGGTGTAGTTGATTTCGTGATGAACGGTGCCGATATGATCCGCAACCATCTTCGCCTTTGCCAGGTCGGGAGCTCCCTTCAGACCTACTGCGAAAGAGTGTAGACGAGGCCAATAAGCTCGTGTCTGTGAGTTGTCCTCTATGCGATGCTCACTGAACTTTTCAGCAATGGCGGAGATCACAGAAGAATCAAGTCCGCCAGATAATAGTACTCCATAGGGAACATCACTCATTAACTGGCGACGAACAGCTGCTTCGAGCGAGTCGTGCAGTTCGGTGATGTTGGCTGGATTGTCTTTGACGGCATCGTACTGCATCCAGTCGCGGGAATAATATTTTTTCAATTCTCCTATTTTTCCATTTTTCAATTCTTCAATTTTTCCAAAAAGGTAGTGTCCAGGCAGGAAAGGCTCATATCGCTCACACTGGCCTTCGAGTGCTTTCAACTCGGAAGCGACATAGACCGTGCCATCGCTGTCATAACCTATGTATAAGGGTATCACACCAATGGGATCGCGAGCGATCAGGAAAACATCCTTCTCTTCGTCATAAAGGACAAAGGCAAAGATACCACTGATATCCTCCAGGAAGTCGATGCCTTTGTCGCGGTAGAGGGCAAGGATGACTTCGCAGTCGCTGCCTGTCTGGAAATCATATTGGCCCGTATAGCGACGACGTATCTCCTGATGATTGTAAATCTCGCCATTGACTGCCAGCACTTGTTTCTTATCGGGTGAGAACAAAGGCTGTCCGCCACTTTCCGGGTCAACGATGGAAAGACGTTCGTGAGCGAGGATGGCCGATCCGCCACAATAGATACCACTCCAGTCGGGGCCACGATGACGAATCTTCTGACTCATCTTCAATGCTTTCTGACGCAGTTCTGCTGTCTGTTCCTTGACGTTAAGGATTGCTACTATTCCACACATAACGATATATATATTCCACAAAGGCTTGGTTGACGAGGCGTTTGCCGCCAGGAGTGGGGTAATGGCCTGTGAAGTACCAGTCGCCTTGATGATCGGGACAGGCGGCGTGCAGGCCTTTGATGGTCTGAAAGACAAACTCGACTGGTGCTTGCATGCCAACGGGTCGAAGTATCTCAGCCATCTTTTGGTTGATTTCTTCTATGGTAAAAGGCTCGTAGATGGCACTCACACAATTGGTCTGCTCTGCTGCTGGTTTGCGGAGTTCTTCCTGACAAGCCTTATAGACATCGTCCGTTAATTGCCCCATACCACGTTCCTCGATGAGGGCGATGGTAGCGCGAAAGGCACAGAACTCCTCCAGACGAGCCATGTCGATGCCATAGTAGTCGGGGTAGCGAATCTGCGGCGAACTGCTGACCATGACAATCTTCTTGGGATGCAGACGGTCGAGTATCTTAAAGATGCTCTCCTTCAACGTGGTACCTCGAACAATGGAATCGTCGATGATGACAAGGTTATCCTCATAGGGTCGCAGGGAACCGTAGGTGATGTCATAGACATGTGAGGCGAGGTCGTTGCGGGAACCTGCCTCCGTGATGAAAGTGCGCAGTTTGATGTCCTTCCACGCAACTTTCTCGCTGCGAACGTTGAGCCCTTGACTTCGCAGGCCTTCCATCATGCCGTAGAATGCTACTTCTGCCGTGTTGGGAATAAAGGAGAATACGGTGTGATCGGTGTCTCCGTCAATGGCTTTGAGGATGGGTGTCGTGAGCTGCTGACCAAGTTGCTTGCGCTCATGGTAGATGTCGCGATCGGAACCTCGACTGAAATAGATGCGCTCGAACGAACAACGTGTCTGTTGCTTGGCCTCCAAGATCGTTTCCACCGAAGAGCCGCCGTCCTTGTGTACGATGAGTGCCTTGCCTGCCGGTAATTCCTTAACGTCTTCGCATTTGAGATCAAAGGTTGTTTGTAATACAGCACGCTCGCTGGCTACGGCAATCACTTCGTCATCTTGATGCCAGAAGGCTGGCCGGATGCCCCATGGGTCGCGCATAGCAAACATCTCACCGCTGCCAGTAAGACCGCACATCACATAGCCACCGTCATAGTCTGCCATGGTAGTACGCAGGACATTGGCCATCTGCACGTTATCCTCAATATAACTGGTGATATCTGTACCTTCCAGTCCTTTCTGTCTGGCTTCGACAAACAGGCGCTCTACTTCCCTGTCCAACCGATGCCCCATCAGTTCGAGCGTGATATATGAGTCGCTATAGATACGAGGTGACTGTCCTTGCTCTACCATCTTGGCGAATATCTCATCGATGTTCGTCATGTTGAAGTTGCCGCAAAGACAGAGGTTCTTGGCTCGCCAGTTGTTACGACGCAGAAAGGGATGCACATATTGAAGACCGCTCTTACCTGTTGTAGAGTATCGTAGATGTCCCATGAAAAGCTGGGCCTTCGTCCAATCAGGGGTTACGCGGTCGAAGATCTCGGTAATAGCGTCTTTGCCTAAAGCCTTTTCGCGCAACATATACTCCGTGCCAACAGGCGCATGCATATCGACACAAGCGATACCGGCACCCTCCTGACCGCGGTTATGCTGCTTCTCCATCATCAGATAGAGTTTGTTAAGAGCATAGGACTGCGTGCCATACTTCTGCTCGTAGTAGCTTTGGGGCTTTAAAAGCCTCACTAAAGCCACACCACATTCATGCTTCAGTTCCTCCATTCTTCAATTCTTCAATTCTTCCATTCTTCAATTTTTCAATTTTTCAATTTTTCAATTCTCTCATGAAACTCATAAACAGGGGATGCGGGTGCAATACCGTTGACGAGTATTCGGGATGAAACTGTGTGCCGATATACCAGCGTTTCTCCGGTATCTCCACAATCTCCACCAGATGGGAAGAGGGGTTGATACCGACGCATTTCATGCCTGCCGACTCGTATTCTTCTCTGTACTGGTTATTGAACTCATAACGGTGACGGTGACGTTCTTTGATCATCATCTGTTGACCGTAAGCCGTAAATACTCGACTGTTTTTCACCAACTCGCAGTCGTAGGCTCCCAGTCGCATCGTACCTCCCATATTCGTCACATTCTTCTGTGCTTCCATCAAATCGATGACGGGATGTACTGTGTCTGAAGACATCTCACTGCTGTTGGCATCCTGATACCCCAGCACGTTTCGTGCAAATTCGATGACCATCATTTGCATACCCAGACAGATGCCGAAGGTGGGGATATCGGTGGTGCGCCCATATTCAGCGGCAATGATTTTACCTTCGATACCGCGCTGACCAAAGCCAGGACAGATGAGCACTCCCTGCATCCCTTTCAATTTGTCGGCTACATTCTGCACCGTAATCTCCTCGCTGTTCACGAAATGCACCTTTGTCTTCACGTCGTTGTAGATACCTGCCAGGTTGAGACTCTCACGGATACTCTTGTAGGCATCCTGCAAATCATATTTGCCCACCAGCGCAATGTGTACCTCGCACGTTGCCTTGCGCTGCTTCTCTAAAAAGTCGTGCCAGGCTTTCATCACAGGCATTTCCCCAACAGGTATACCTATCTTCCGCAGGATAGCCGCATCCAGTCCCTGTCGCTGCATATTGACAGGTACTTCGTAGATGCTGTCCATGTCTTCGCTCTGAACCACGCACTCCAGGTCGACATTACAAAACGACGCCACCTTCAGGCGCAGATGGTCGTCAAGGTGGCGTTCGGTACGGAGGACGAGGATGTCGGGCTGAATACCCATACTTTGCAACTCCTTCACGGAATGCTGTGTCGGTTTGGTCTTCAGCTCATCGGCGGCTTTCAGATAAGGGACATACGTCAGATGGACACATACCGCATCGCGACCCAACTGCCACCGCAACTGTCGGATGGCTTCCATGAACGGGGCACTCTCAATATCACCGATGGTACCGCCCACCTCGGTGATGACGAAGTCTAAGTCTTCGTCTGCGGTAGCCAGTTTTTCACCGTCCGCCATTCCCTTTTCACTCAAACGGAGCATCCGGCGCTTAATCTCGTCGGTGATGTGCGGAACTACCTGGATAGTCTTACCCAGGTAGTCGCCGTGACGCTCGCGGTCGATGACTGTTTTGTAAATGCGTCCTGTGGTTATACTGTTGTTTTGTGTGGTGCGGATGCCCGTAAACCGCTCGTAGTGTCCCAGGTCGAGGTCGGTCTCAAAACCGTCCTCCGTCACGTAGCACTCACCGTGCTCGTAGGGGTTCAGTGTTCCTGGGTCGATATTGATATACGGGTCGAATTTCTGGATGGTGACCTTGTAGCCGCGTGCCTGTAACAGTTTGCCGATACTGGCCGATATGATGCCTTTTCCCAGCGAGGAAACCACGCCGCCTGTTACGAAGATGTATTTTGTGTTCATTTATCTTGTTTTGGCTGCAAAATTAGTGCATTTTGATAGAAAAAGCGATGATTTGCTTTTATTGCGATTGTTAAAAACCTAGTAAACTGTCATTTTGTAAACTTAAAACGGGTTTTTGATATCAAATGGTTGCCATGTTGACGAAAAAACTAGCCCAAAGGTTACAAATCGTCATTTCCCTAAAAAAGAAGCCCCCTCTTCGGCCATCAGCGGCGGGAGAGGGGGCGGTTACCTGGCAAAGATTAAGGTTGCAGCGTGAAACCGAGAACCAGGTATGCCTTCTGTGCGCAGGGATTAGCCACAATCTGACCAAAGACTGGAATCGAGAACGAATTCGTAATCTTGATATCTTTCGTTGCCTTCAGTGAGAGATTGGTAACGGCAAACCCCGTTGTGTTATAATATGTGGTGGCATAAGGAACGACACCGACCGTTGCAGTCCAATCGACAGTAACAAGTTTGAATGGGACGGCTACTTCGACATAACTGCTATAAGCTCGTTTGTTGTTCTTATTATAACCATCGTTACCTGTAAAGTTTGTGTACCACTGTAAGCTGAGCACACCGAAGTCATAGCCGATGTTGGCTTCAAACACGTGGTTGGTAGAGTGGGCATCATATTTGAAATAGCGGTTGTTGGGATCGTCTCCACCCACACTGAACCAATAGTCCGTAATGTTGATGTTGAATCCACCTGTGGTATAGCCCAGCGTCAAGTCAAACTCCTTCGTGTCTGTGGAGGTGAATCCTACGTTTCCCCAAGCTGTCAGCGACAGTCCCTTATAACCTATGCCGAGTGTAGGTTGTATAGATACATTTCCACAATCCTGACCACGCCAGATGTACTGGTTGACGAAATCGGCCGCTATCGTAAACTTCACTTTCTCCTTATCCTGTGCAAAGGTGGTCGCACTTGCTACCAGACCCAATGCTAATAAAACAATCTTTTTCATAGCTCTTCAATTTTTCAATTCTTCAATTCTTCAATTCTTCAATTTTTCAATTATAGCAGCTTTCTCCGTGTTCGTAAATATCCAGACCTTCTTCTTCGATACGGCTATCCACACGCAGACCGTGAGCCTTCTTGATGCCATAAAACAGGACGAATCCGCATGCTGCAGCCCAAAGGTCGATGACGAGGATACCAAAGACCTGTGCGCCAAAGAATCCCCAGCCAAAACCGTAGAACGCACCGTTTGAGGTGGACAGCAGACCCGTCATCAAGGTACCTAGAATACCGCATATACCATGTACTGAAGAGGCACCTACAGGATCATCAATATGCAGTTTGTGATCGATAAACTCGATAGCATAAACCAGTACGATACCACATATAAGACCAATCACTACAGCACCTGTCGGAGAGACGAGATCACAACCGGCAGTGATACCTACAAGACCAGCCAGCACACCGTTAAGCGTCAGTGAGAGGGAGGGCTTGCCATACTTCCACATGGTGAGGAACATGGTCGCAACACCACCTGCCACAGCTGCTAAGTTGGTCGTCAGGAACACATGGGATATAGCCACACGGTTCACCTCACCACTTGCTGCCAACTGAGAACCTGGGTTGAAACCAAACCATCCAAGCCAGAGGATGAATACTCCCAGCGCTGCAATCATCAGGTTGTGACCAGGAATAGCGCGACTCTTACCGTCCTTCGCATACTTACCCAAACGCGGACCCAGTGCCATTGCACCAATCAGGGCCAGTACACCACCTACGCTATGTACGATGGCAGAACCTGCAAAATCGTGGAACACGTTACCGAAGGTACTCATCATAAAACCGTCTGCTGCATCATTGCAGAGCCAACCGCCACCCCAGGTCCAGTGACCTTCAATAGGATAGATCAGCAGTGAGATCACAGCACTATATACCAGATACATCGAGAACTTTGTACGCTCTGCCATCGCACCACTAACGATGGTGGCAGAAGTGGCACAGAACACCGTCTCGAAAATCAGAAAGCCCTCTACAGGCAAGTCGCCCTTATAGAAACTCAGGTCGCCCCAGTTGGGTGCACCGATAAAACCTGCACCTTCGCTGCCAAACATAAATCCAAAACCTAAGAAGAAGAACAGGAGTGATCCGAACATGAAATCTACAAAGTTCTTCATCAGGATGTTCGCCGTGTTTTTACCTCGCGTAAAACCAGCTTCACACAGCGCAAAGCCCGGCTGCATCCAGAAAACCAACATGGCTGCCAATAGCATCCATACAGTATCGAGTGATAATCCAATTTCGTTCATAATTGTGTTGTTTTTTTTGAAGTGATAAATCATTATTTTTTGTCTTTAAGAACGGTATCACCATTCTCACCTGTGCGAATACTCCATGTGTCGATCATGTCACTCACGAAGATGCGACCATCGCCAACCTCACCCGTATGTGCCACCTTCAGGATGACCTTCACCGTGGGCTCCACCAGGGGATCGCGACAGACAATAGTCAGGGCGACACGCTCAATCACGTCCGTGGAGTATTGCACACCACGATAGATTCGCTCCTGACGGCTCTGTCCGATACCATGAACATTATGGTACTCAAACCAGTCAATGTCCGACTGCAGCAGTGCTTCTTTTACATCCTCAAACTTCGTCTTGCGGATGATTGCTTCAATCCTTTTCATACCTTTTTACCTTTTTTTAATGTGAATACTTAGTTTCTGTGTCGTCTTGCAAGATTACGACGGCAAAGGTACGGCGATTTCCGAAAAAATGGTGCATAAACTTGCAACTTTGCACCAACAAAATCGGCAGAAATGACAAAGTGTAAACTTGATTGCCTCAAGAAGACTTATTTTGTTTTCGTTTTGTTGTAATTCTTGGTAAAAATTGAGCAAAATGACAGTTGTGTGCGTTTTCAATATAAAAAATTGTCACCAAAACGATTGTTTTAATTGCTTTTTGTATTACCTTTGCAGTCGAAACCGAGATAAAAGAAAGATGAAGTAAGGATGATATGAAAAAAAGAAATCTAAACGGACTATATCAGTCACAATATGAACATGACGCATGTGGTGTTGGCATGGTGGTCAACATTCACGGAGGCAAGAGCCACGAATTGGTGGATCAGGCGTTACGTGTATTGGAGAATATGGAGCACCGAGGTGCTGAGACACGTGACAAGACTGGCGATGGTGCCGGTATCATGTTGCAGATTCCCCATGAGTTTATCTTGTTGCAGGGCATCCCTGTGCCTGAGAAAGGGAAGTATGGTACGGGTCTTGTGTTCCTGCCAAAGGAAGAGAAGGCTCAACAGCAGATCCTGAGTGTGATGATCGAGGAGATTGAGCGCGAGGGACTGACGCTGATGCACCTGCGCACGGTGCCTACGAACCCCGAGGTGTTGGGTGTGGCAGCCCGCGAGGTGGAACCCGACATCAAGCAGATTTTTGTAACGGGCGTGACCGAAGAGAACGTTCCCGTGTTTGACCGTATATTATATAAGGTGCGCAAGCGTATCGAAAACCGTATCGATGACGAGGACTTCTACCTGTGCTCGTTGTCGAACAAGAATATCATCTATAAGGGTATGCTGACCAGCGGACAGCTGCGACGTTACTTCCCCGACCTCTCGAACGATTATTTTACCAGCGGACTGGCATTGGTTCACTCGCGTTTTTCAACGAATACATTCCCCAAGTGGAAACTGGCCCAGCCTTTCCGCTTGCTGGCACACAACGGTGAGATCAATACCATTCGTGGCAACCGCGGTTGGATGAAGGCCCGCGAGAGCGTGCTCTCAAGCGAGGCACTGGGTGACATCAAAGACCTGCGCCCCATCGTACAGGAGGGGATGAGCGACTCCGCCTCGCTCGACAACGTGTTCGAGTTCTTGATGATGAGCGGACTGTCGTTGCCGCAGGCGATGGCGATCCTCGTGCCCGAGAGCTTTAACGACAAGAACCCTATCAGCGAAGACCTGAAGGCCTTCTACGAGTATCACTCTATCCTGATGGAACCGTGGGACGGACCCGCTGCGCTGTTGTTCAGTGACGGACGCTATGCAGGCGGAATGCTGGATCGTAATGGTCTGCGCCCCAGTCGTTATACCATCACCAAACAAGGTGTGATGGTGGTAGCCAGTGAGGTGGGAGTAATGGACTTTGAACCGGGCGATGTGGTGTCGAAAGGACGCCTGCAACCCGGAAAGATTCTGCTGATAGACACTCAGGAGGGTAAGATATACTACGATGGCGAAATCAAGGAGCAGTTGGCCAAGGCCCATCCTTATCGAGAGTGGCTCTCAGAGAACCGTGTACAGTTAGAGAAACTGAAGAGCGGTCGTAAGGTGGACAATAGCGTGAGTGACTTGCAACGTAAGTTGGTGATGTTTGGCTACGGACAGGAAGATATCGACAAGACGATCATTCCGATGGCTACCGCCGGACAGGAGCCTGTGGCTGCCATGGGTAACGACACCCCGTTGGCGGTGATTAGCGATCGTCCACAGGTGTTCTTCAACTACTTCCGTCAGCAGTTTGCACAGGTGACCAACCCTGCTATCGACCCTATCCGTGAGGAGCTGGTGATGAGTCTGACGGAATATATCGGTGCCGTAGGAACGAACATCCTGACGCCCGATGCGTCAAACTGCAAGATGGTACGTCTGCCACAACCCGTATTGACCAACACACAACTCGATATACTGTGTAATATCCGTTATAAGGGATTTAACACCAGGAAGTTACCGATTCTCTTTGAGATGACACAGGGTGAGAGCGGACTTCGTCAGGCTCTCGAAGACCTTTGCAAGAAGGCTGAGGAGAGCGTTGATGAAGGTGTGAACTACATCATCCTGAGCGACCGCGATATCGATGAGCAGCATGCCGCCATCCCTTCGTTACTGGCTGTGAGTGCTGTTCACCACTACCTGATTAGCGTGGGTAAGCGTGTGCAGACAGCGCTGATCGTGGAGAGCGGTGAGATTCGTGAGACGATGCATGCCGCCCTGCTGTTGGGATATGGTGCATCAGCGTTATGTCCTTACATGGCATTCGCCATCCTCGATGACTTGGTGAAACAAGGTAAGATTCAGGAGGAGTATGCCACGGCAGAAGTCCATTATATCAAAGCGGTGGATAAGGGTCTGAAGAAGATCATGTCGAAGATGGGTATCTCGACTATCCGCTCGTATCGTGGTGCGAAGATTTTCGAGAGCATTGGCTTGAGTGAGGAATTGCTGAAACGTTACTTTGGTACAGAGGTAAGCACCATCGGCGGTATCGGTCTGAAGGAAATTGCGAGGGATGCCATTCATTTGCACGAACAAGGAATGGCGGTAGCAAACTCTACACTCTACACGCTAAACTCTCCACTAAAAAATCAGGGTCAGTTCTCATGGCGCAAGGATGGTATCAAGCATGCTTGGAATCCTGAGACGATTGCCCAGTTGCAACTGGCTACCCGTCAGGGCAACTACGATAAGTTCAAGGCATGGGCCAAGATTGTCGATGAGAAGGAATCGCCTATCTTCATTCGCGACTTCTTTGGATTTAAGAAGGCTGCCAAGCCCACGCCTATCGATGAGGTGGAGTCCGTTGAGAGCATCGTGAGACACTTTGTGACAGGTGCCATGTCGTTTGGTGCTTTGAGCATCGAGGCCCACGAGGCTCTGGCACTGGCCATGAATAAACTGGGTGTGCGCTCGAATACTGGTGAGGGTGGTGAGGACAACGCTCGCTATCACTCGGAGGTGGACGGTGTTTCACTCTCCAGTAAGACCAAACAGATTGCATCAGGTCGCTTCGGTGTTACTGCCGAATACCTGGTGAATGCTGAAGAGATACAGATCAAGGTGGCACAGGGTGCCAAGCCTGGTGAGGGCGGACAGTTGCCTGGCTTCAAGGTGAACGACATCATTGCCAAGACGCGTAATGCCATCCCCGGCATCTCGCTCATATCGCCGCCTCCTCATCACGACATCTATAGTATTGAAGACCTGGCACAGCTGATCTTCGACCTGAAGAACATCAACCCGACGGCTGCCGTGAGTGTGAAACTCGTGGCTGAGAGTGGGGTGGGCACCATCGCTGCCGGTGTGGCTAAGGCCAAGGCCGACCTGATTGTGATCAGTGGTGCCGAGGGTGGTACAGGTGCCAGCCCTGCTTCAAGCATGCGTTTTGCGGGTATCTCGCCCGAGATTGGACTGGCGGAGACTCAGCAGACACTGGTCATCAATGGCCTGCGCAATCAGGTGCGCCTGCAGACCGACGGTCAGTTGAAGACTGCCAAAGATGTGATTGTGATGGCGATGCTGGGTGCCGACGAGTTCTCGTTTGGTACGCTGCCGCTCATCGTACTGGGTTGTGTGATGATGCGTAAATGCAATACGAATACCTGCCCCATGGGTGTGGCTACGCAGAACCCAGAGTTGCGCAAGCACTTCGAGGGTCGTGCGGAATATGTCGTGAACTACTTCACCTTCTTGGCTCAGCAGGTGCGTGAGTACCTCAGCGAGATCGGTGTGAAGAGTCTGAAGGAGATCATTGGTCATACGGAACTGATTGAGGTGAACACCGAGAACGCTACCGACAAACAGAAGTCTATCGATTTCGCCCGCCTGCTGCATAAGCCTGAGACAGATCGGGCATTGTACTGGGATCGTGGTGCTTTTACCAAGGTCACTGGTGTGAAGGACGAGGAGATCATCCGTGCTGCTGAGAAGGCAATCAACAACGGTGAGGAGGTATCGCTCGACTACGCCATTAAGAATACCGACCGTGCGGTGGGTACGATGCTCTCAGGTGTGATCGCCAAGAAATATGGTGAAGAGGGACTTCCCGACAGTACCATCAAGATCAAGTTCAAGGGCTCTGCCGGTCAGAGTTTCGGAGCCTTCGCCGTGAAGGGTGTTGACATCCGATTGGAGGGTGAGACCAACGACTATTTCGGCAAGGGACTCTCGGGTGGTCGCATATCGATACTCCCACCAGCCCGTCGCAGCGACGATTTCAAGGCCGAAGAGAATATTATCGCTGGTAATACGGGCCTCTATGGTGCCACCAGTGGCGAGCTTTATATCAACGGAAAGGTGGGAGAGCGCTTCGGCGTGCGTAACTCAGGTGCGATTGCTGTCATCGAAGGAGCTGGCGACCATTGTTGCGAGTATATGACAGGCGGTCGTGTGGTGGTATTGGGAAAGACGGGACGTAACTTCGCCGCAGGTATGAGTGGCGGTGTGGCCTACGTCTACGATCCCGACCACACGTTCGACTATTTCTGTAATATGGATATGGTGGAACTCTCGTTGGTAGAGGACTCTGTATCGCGCAAGGAACTGCTTGAACTCATCCGTCAGCACTATCTGCATACAGGCTCTGCATTAGCTGGTCGTATGCTCGACGACTGGCACCGCTATATCGAGGACTTCATCCAAGTTGTTCCTATTGAGTACAAACGTGTGCTCGAAGAAGAGAAGATGCGGAAGCTGAGAGAAAAGATCGAGAACGTCCAAAGAGACTATTAAAAATTGAAGAATTAAAGAATGGAAGAATAAAAGAGAATTTCAATTTTTCAATCTTTCAACTTTTAAATTTTAAATAACGATGGGAAATCCAAAAGCATTTTTAGAGATACACCGCCAGGAGGCGGGATACCGTCCGATTCACGATAGAATCCACGACTTTGGCGAAGTGGAGCAGACGCTCAACACCCGCGAACGTAAGTTGCAGGCATCGCGCTGCATGGACTGTGGCGTACCCTTCTGTCACTGGGCCTGTCCGTTGGGCAACAAAGCCCCTGAGTGGAACGACGCCTTATATAAGGGCGACTGGGAGCTGGCTTATAAGTTACTTAGCAGCACCAACCCCTTTCCTGAGTTCACCGGCCGTATCTGTCCGGCACTCTGCGAGAAGGCCTGTGTATTGAACCGTTTCAATCACGAGCCAACAACCAATCGTGAGGATGAGGCAGCCATCACCGAGATGGCTTTCCAAGAAGGATTTATCCTACCGCGTACTGACATTCAGCGTAATGGTAAGAAGGTGGCAGTAATTGGTGCCGGTCCTGCTGGTCTGGCGGCAGCCAACGACCTGAACCTGATGGGTTATACGGTAACCGTGTTTGAGAAGAACGAGGCTGCAGGTGGCTTGCTGCGCTACGGCATCCCCAACTTCAAACTCAACAAGGCCGTCATCGACCGTAGAGACTCTAGAGACTCTATCCTCTCTGCTTACGACGCCATCGTCATCGCTACAGGCACCCCCACCGCCCGCGACCTGACGATTCCTGGCCGTGAACTGAAGGGCGTACACTTCGCCCTCGATCTGCTCTCACAGCAGAACCGCGTGCTGGCAGGCATGGAGTTCAGCAAGGATGAGCGTATCACTGCCAAGGACAAGGACGTGCTCGTGATTGGTGGTGGCGATACCGGTTCCGACTGCATCGGTACAGCCCACCGTCAGGGATGTAAGAGTGTCACGCAGATTGAGATCATGCCCCGTCCTGTGGAAGGTCCCGACGACCCGCAGAACCCCTGGCCCAACTGGCCGCGTACGCTCAAGACCACCTCGAGTCATGAGGAGGGTTGCACTCGTCGTTGGAACATCAATACCCTTGAGTTCTTGGGCAAGGACGGTAAACTGATAGGTGTGAAGGTGCAGGAGATAGACTGGAAGCCTAATCCCAACGGCGGTCGTCCTATCATGGTGGAGAAGGGCAAGCCCGAAATCATCAAGGCCGAGCTCTGTCTGCTGGCGATGGGATTCCTGAAGCCCGAGCATCCTGAGTATCCTAAGAACGTCTTTGTGTGCGGCGATAGTGCCAACGGTGCTTCGCTCGTTGTCCGTGCCCTGGCTAGTGGTCGACAGACCGCCCAGAAGGTTAATGCATATCTCTCACCTCTATGAAACAAATTCCATTCACTAAGATGCACGGCTGTGGCAACGACTATATCTACGTCAATGCCATGCAGCATGCGATAGCAGACCCTTCTGTTGCTGCCATCGCATGGAGTGACCGTCATAAGGGCATTGGCAGTGACGGTCTTGTGCTGATTGACAAGAGTCCTATTCCCGAGGCCGACTATTCCATGCGTATCTTCAATGCTGACGGCTCTGAGGCTATGATGTGTGGCAATGCGTCAAGGTGTATCGGGAAATACCTCTATGAAAAGGCCATCACGGGTAAGACGGAGATTCGTCTGCTGACCCTCTCAGGCATCAAGGTCCTACAGTTGCACGTGACAGCCGGCAAGGTCGAGTCTGTCACCGTTGATATGGGTGAGCCTGTGCTGGAGGATCGCTCATTGTTTATGGCATCACGGCAAGTGGGCGAGGGGACGTTCGTTTCGATGGGCAATCCCCACTACGTCATCTTCACGGACGATGTTGACCAGGTGGGCACGACAGGTCCGGTGTTGGAATGTCATCCCGCTTTCCCGCAGCGCTGCAATATCGAGTTTGCCCAGGTGGTGACCGTCGGTGGCCAAAACGCAGACCCCGCCACCATCCGCACCCGTGTCTGGGAACGTGGTAGTGGCATTACGATGGCTTGCGGTACGGGAGCCTGTGCCACTGCAGTCGCAGCAACATTGACAGGCAGGGCAGGACGTCAATCGCAAATCGTGATGGATGGCGGAACACTCTATATAGAATGGAAAGAGTCAGATAATCACGTCTACATGACCGGCCCTGCTGAGTTTGTATTCGATGGCGAGATTCCTCTTCCGCTAACTTCTTCAACTTCTTTAACTTCTTAACTTCTTCTAACTTCTTAACTTCTTAACTTCTTAACTTCTTAACTTCTTAACTTCTTTAACTTCTTAACTTCTCAAACTTCTTTAACTCCCTCAAATATGGCATTAGTAAACATCCATTTTCTGAATCTGCAAAACAACTATTTGTTTGCCGACATTGCCAAGAAGGTCAATGCCTTCAAGGTGATGCATCCCAAGGCCGATGTCATCTCACTCGGTATCGGTGATGTCACCCAGCCACTCTGTCCCGCTGTCATCGAGGCCATGCACAAAGCCGTCGATGAGATGTCGACCACAGCAGGTTTTCGTGGCTACGGTCCTGAGCAAGGCTATGAATTCTTGCGCGAAGCGATTCTGAAGAACGACTTCGCCCCACGTGGTGTCCGTCTGAGTATCGACGAAGTGTTTATCAATGATGGTGCCAAAAGTGACACGGGCAACTTCCAGGAGCTGCTGCACTGGGATAACTTCATCGGGGTGACCGATCCCATCTATCCTGTCTACATTGACTCGAATGTGATGATAGGTCGCTGCGGCACCTACCGCGACGGTCGTTGGACCAATGTGCGTTATATGCCCACCACGGCGGAGAATGGCTTTATCCCCGAGTTGCCCAAGGGACGTCCTGTTGATGTCATTTACCTCTGTTACCCCAACAACCCGACGGGTACGGTCATCACCAAACAGGAATTGCGCAAATGGGTTCATTATGCTTTGAAGAACGATGCCCTTATCCTCTTTGATGCAGCCTATCAGGCTTATATCCAAGATCCCGATATTCCCCATAGTATCTACGAGATTCGCGGTGCTCGCAAATGTGCCGTCGAGTTCCGCTCGTTCTCCAAGACAGCCGGCTTTACGGGTGTGCGTTGCGGCTATACCATCGTTCCTAAGGAGGTCAGCGTGGCCACCTTCGAGGGCGAGCGCATCCCTCTTAACCAGTTGTGGCTGCGTCGTCAGTGTACGAAGTTTAATGGTTGTAGCTATATCTCGCAGCGGGCAGCTGCGGCTATCTACTCACCTGAGGGCAAACAGCAGGTGCAGCAGACGATTGATTACTATATGCAGAATGCCGCCCATATGTTGACTGTCCTGCGTAGTCTGGGATTCGAGTGCTATGGTGGCGAAAATGCCCCCTATATATGGATGCGCACCCCCGACGGTACCACCTCCTGGCAGTTCTTTGAGCAACTGCTTTATGGGGCCAATGTCGTCTGTACACCGGGTGTAGGTTTCGGTCCCAGCGGCGAGGGATACGTCAGGTTCACTGCCTTTGGAAGTCGTGAAAAGACGGAAGAGGCACTCATGCGAATAGAAAGATGGAAAAACCAACATTAACAAACACATAATCAACAACGTTATGGAAACATTAAGATTTCAAGTTGTCGGTGAGGCATTTAAGAAAAAGCCGCTCGACGTAAAAACACCCAGTAAGCGACCCGCACAGTATTTTGGTTGCAAGGTCTTCAATCGTGAGAAGATGTATAAGTACCTGCCTAAGGATGTGTATGAGAAGATGGTCGATGTGATGGACAGCGGAGCACGGCTTGACCGTGAGGTGGCCGATGCCGTGGCCGCAGGTATGAAGCAGTGGGCTGTGGAGAACGGTGTGACCCACTATACACACTGGTTCCAGCCGCTGACCGAAGGTACAGCCGAGAAGCACGACTCGTTCATCGAGCACGACGGCAAGGGAGGTATGGTCGAGGAGTTTACGGGTAAGTTGCTCGTACAGCAGGAGCCCGATGCCTCGTCGTTCCCCAGCGGTGGTATCCGTTCCACTTTCGAAGCTCGCGGTTACTCGGCATGGGATCCTACCAGTCCGGTGTTTATCATTGACGATACCTTGTGTATTCCCACTGTGTTCATCTCTTATACGGGAGAGGCACTTGACTATAAGGCTCCGCTTTTGAAGGCTCTGCATGCTGTCAATGTAGCGGCTGTGGATGTGTGCCATTATTTTGATCCCAGTGTGAAGAAAGTAACCAGTAATCTCGGTTGGGAGCAAGAGTATTTCCTTGTCGACGAGGGTCTTTACTCAGCCCGTCCCGACCTGTTACTGACCGGTCGTACGCTGATGGGTCACGACTCAGCGAAAAATCAGCAGATGGACGACCACTATTTCGGTGCCATTCCCGAGCGTGTTGCAGCCTTTATGCGTGAACTGGAAATCGTGGCTCTCGAACTGGGCATCCCCTGTAAGACACGTCATAACGAGGTGGCTCCTAACCAGTTCGAATTAGCGCCCATCTTCGAAGATACGAATCTGGCCGTCGACCACAATATGCTGCTGATGTCAGTGATGAAGCGTGTGGCTCGCAAGCACGGATTCCGTGTGCTGCTTCATGAGAAACCATTCGATGGCATCAATGGTAGTGGTAAGCACAATAACTGGTCGCTCTCCACTGACAATGGTGTGTTATTGCACGCACCCGGCAAGACCCCCGAGGCCAACCTGCGCTTTGCAACCTTTATTGTTGAGACCCTGATGGGTGTGTATCGCCACAATGGACTGTTGAAGGCCAGCATCATGAGTGCCACCAACGCCCATCGTCTGGGTGCCAACGAAGCCCCGCCGGCCATTGTCTCGTCGTTCTTGGGCAAGCAGGTAAGCGAACTGCTCGACCATATCGAGAAGGCCGATGTAGATGATATTTTGGCTATAGCAGGCAAACAGGGATTGAAGATGGACATCCCTGAGATTCCTGAACTGCTTATCGACAATACCGATCGCAACCGCACGTCGCCCTTTGCCTTCACTGGCAACCGTTTTGAGTTCCGTGCCGTAGGCTCTGAGGCCAACTGCGCATCGGCCATGATTGCGCTGAACAGTGCTGTCGCTGAGGCGCTCGTCGATTTCAAGAAGCGTGTGGATGCCCGCATTCCTGAACTCACTGAGAAACTGAAAGGCACAGGTCACAGCGCAACCTTCCACGCCATTATCGATGTGCTGCGTGAGGATATCAAAACCTGTAAGCCCATCCGTTTTGATGGCAACGGCTATAGCGACGAGTGGGTGGAGGAAGCCCAGAAACGCGGTCTGGACGTGGAGAAGAGTTGTCCGAAGATCTTTGAGCGCTACCTTGATGAATCCAGTATCCGGATGTTCGAGAGTCTGGGTGTGATGACTCGGAAGGAACTGGAGGCCCGCAACGAGGTGAAGTGGGAGACCTATACCAAGAAAATTCAGATTGAAGCCCGTGTGTTGGGCGACCTGTCCATGAATCATATCATCCCTGTTGCTACACGCTATCAGACCCAGTTGTTGCAGAATATCAGCAACATGGCGGTTGTCTTTCCCCTCGAAACAGCGGATAAGCTTTCAGTCCGCAATAAGAAAATTATCCAGGAGATCGCCGAGCGCACCAGTGCTATTGAAAAGGGGGTAGAAGAACTTGTTGAGGCTCGGAAGGAAGCCAACAAGATTGCTGACGAACACCAGAAGGCCATTGCTTACCACGATACGGTAGAACCCAAGTTCGACACCATTCGCTACGAGATAGATAAACTGGAACTGATTGTTGACGATGGCTTATGGCCGTTGCCCAAATATCGGGAGTTGCTATTCATCCGATAGTCTATCGATTGTAGGATAACGATCTCCTGACTCTGGTTGAGCATTTTCTTAACCTTGGTCAGGAGATTTTTCAATCTCTGTCATAGGGTAAAAGAAGGACAAAGCTAAGAAAACGGCATTTTCTTTTGGTTTTTTGCCCGTTTTGCACTACCTTTGCACCTTCAAAAATAAAGAAATCTATGTTTGAAAATTTAAGTGACAGACTTGAACGGTCGTTCAAGATACTGAAAGGTGAGGGCAAAATCACGGAGATTAATGTCGCCGAGACGCTGAAGGATGTTCGTCGTGCTTTGTTGGATGCCGACGTGAACTATAAGGTTGCCAAGCAGTTTACGGACACGGTGAAGCAGAAGGCACTGGGTATGAATGTGCTCACTGCCATCAAGCCGAGTCAGTTGCTGGTGAAGATTGTTCACGACGAGCTGACGGAGCTCATGGGCGGTAAGGCCGTCGAGCTGAAACTCGAGAGCCGTCCTGCCATCATCCTGATGTCGGGCTTGCAGGGTTCCGGTAAGACCACCTTTTCTGGTAAGCTGGCCAATATGCTGAAGACCCGTCAGCACAAGAAACCGTTGCTGGTGGCCTGCGACGTGTACCGTCCTGCTGCCATCGAGCAGTTGAAGGTGGTGGGTCAGACCGTCGGTGTGGATGTCTACACAGAGGAAGGCAATAAGAACGTGGTAGAGATCGCCCAGAACGCCATCCGCAAGGCGAAGCAGGAGAGCTATACCGTCGTCATCGTCGATACTGCCGGTCGACTGGCTGTCGATGAGGAGATGATGCAGGAGATTTCGAACCTGAAACAAGCCATCCAGCCTGACGAGACCTTGTTTGTGGTGGACTCCATGACCGGTCAGGACGCTGTGAATACGGCGAAGGAGTTCAACGACCGTCTGGATTTCGACGGTGTGGTACTCACGAAGCTCGATGGAGATACCCGTGGTGGTGCTGCCCTGAGTATTCGTACGGTGGTGACCAAACCAATCAAGTTCGTTGGTACGGGCGAGAAGATGGAGGCTATCGACGTGTTCCACCCGGAGCGTATGGCCGACCGTATCCTCGGTATGGGTGACGTGGTGTCACTCGTGGAGCGTGCGCAGATGCAGTACGACGAGGAGGAAGCCAAACGACTCGCCAAGAAGATCAAGAAGAATAAGTTCGACTTTGAGGACTTCATGGGTCAGATTCAGCAAATCAAGAAGATGGGTAATCTGAAAGACCTCGCCTCGATGATTCCTGGAGTAGGGAAGGCCATCAAGGATGTGGATATCGACGATGATGCGTTCAAGGGTATTGAGGCCATCATCAATTCGATGACTCCCAAAGAGCGCCAGAATCCCGATATCATCAACCAGAGCCGTCGTCAGCGTATTGCCAAGGGTTCGGGTACGAAGATTGAGGACGTGAACCGACTGATGAAACAGTTTGAGCAGACACGTAAGATGATGAAGATGGTGAGCGGTATGGGTAGCAGTCGTATGGCTCAGATGGCGAATGCCATGAAGGCCATGAAGGGCGGTATGCCGAAACTCTAAACTTCAATCTTTCAATTTTTCAATTCTACAATTCTTCAATTCTTCAATTTTTCAATTCTTCAATTCTAAAAAATGCAGTTAATAGACGGAAAAGCAACAGCGGCAGCTATCAAGGCTGAGATAGCTGAGGAGGTCAAGGATATCATTGCCAAGGGAGGCAAACAGCCTCATCTGGCAGCGGTTCTGGTGGGTCATGATGGTGGTTCGGAGACGTATGTGAAAAACAAGGTGCTGGCTTGTGAGGCCTGCGGTTTCAAGAGCACCCTGATTCGTTTCGAGGATACCATCAGTGAGGAGGAACTGCTGGCATGTGTCGACCGACTCAACAAAGATGCTGATGTCGACGGTTTTATCGTACAGCTGCCTCTGCCTAAGCATATCGATGAGCAGAAGATCATCGAGGCCATCGATTACCGTAAGGATGTAGACGGTTTCCATCCCATCAACGTGGGACGGATGGCGATTGGTCTGCCTTGCTTTATCTCAGCTACTCCGTTGGGCATCATCACCCTGCTGAAGCGCTATGGTATTGAGACCTCCGGTAAGAAGTGCGTCATTCTGGGGCGCTCGAATATCGTAGGTAAGCCGATGGCTCAGTTGATGATGCAGAAACAGTATGGCGATGCCACTGTCACCGTTTGTCACTCACGTTCCAAGACCTTGAAGGAAGAGTGTCGTGCCGCTGATATCATCATTGCGGCTATCGGCCAGCCCGACTTCGTAACGGCCGATATGGTGAAGGAGGGGGCTGTCATCGTGGATGTAGGTACCACTCGTGTGCCCGACGCCACGCGAAAGAGCGGCTTCCGTCTGAATGGCGACGTGAAGTTCGATGAGGTGGCTCCCAAGTGCAGTTATATCACACCTGTTCCCGGTGGAGTAGGTCCTATGACCATTTGTTCACTAATGAAGAATACCCTCGCCGCAGGCAAGAAAGAGTATTATAGGTGAGAGTGATGACGGCGCAGGAGTGGTATGAGCGGGGCAATGCCTACCGCAAGGAGTCGAAGTGGCACGAGGCCATCAACTGTTATATCCGTGCCATCGAACTCGATCCCGACAGTCCGGCAGTTGAAGCCAAACGGATGCTCGACGACATCATGGCTTTCTACTGTAAGGATATGTATAATCCCTGAGGAAATTATTTGTACCTTTGCAAACCGAAAAAAAGAGATTGCGACAATGAAGAAGTTACTGACAACGATGATTCTGGCTGCAACAGCCATCACGACCAATGCCCAGTGGAATAACTGGCATACCACCCAGGCCATCAGTGGCGGTTTTGGTATTATCGGCTCTATTATTGAGTCGGCAGAGCGTAAGAAGGCAATGGAAATCTGGGAGCGCGAGAAAGCACAATATCAGCCGACATTCCTTCAGGCGCATGAGGAGGCCAAACGACTGGAGAAAGAAGGCAGTTGGGAGGACGCGCTGAGCAAGTACGAGGAGGCTTCGAAGTTGAACTGTGACTATGGCTATACAGACCAGAAAGGACTCTCTATGAAAATCACCAGTCTCTATGCCAAGGCAGGTCGCACAGAGGATGGACCGAGTGTGGTGAATAATCCCAGTGTGACGCTGGCCGACTATTCCAAGTATCGTTTCACTCTGCAGAACCCTATCAGTAGAGGAAAGAAGAGCAATTATAATACGAAGATTGTACGCGTGAGCTGTTCAGACACAGAGACACGCATCGAACTGGAGACGGAGTCGGATGAGCCCGGCGACGCTCTCTATATCAAACCTCAGACCTATATCAAGAGTAAGCATAGTGACAAACTGCGACTGAGCAGTGTGGAGAATATCACTGTGGCTCCCACCATTACGCGCATCCCCTGGCCGTATCAGAAACTGCGTTTTGCACTGATTTTCCCTGCACTGCCAGCAGAAGACGGTGAGTTTGATCTCATCGAACCCTCCAGCGACTGGAAGTTCAAAGAACTCAGGTGCAGGTAAGTATTGAATACTTTACCAGGCCGTAAGGACAGTGCGGCACTCGCCATCTATCTGAAGCAGAAGTACCAATAATAAAATCGCAAAATGAAGAAAGAAGAAATACAGGCTTTGTTTGAAAGCTACGAAGCAGCCGTCTGCGTGATAGACGATACGGAATGTTGGAGCGCAAGAGATTTGTGTTCGCTGTTGGGTTATACGCAATGGCGCAATTTCAACAATGTGATAGATAAAGCCAAAGAAGCATGTAATAATGCAGGGCAATCAATAGCTGATCATTTTGCTGACGTCAGCAAAATGATAGATTTGGCTAAAGGTGCGAAGCGCGAGGTCGAAGATGTCATACTTACCCGCTATGCCTGCTATCTCGTCGCACAGAACGGCGACCCACGGAAGCCTCAGATTGCCTTTGCGCAGACATACTTTGCCGTGCAGACCCGTCGGGCAGAGCTGATAGAGCAAAGGCTTATGGAGGTTGAACGCGTCAAAGCACGTACAAAGCTTCAGGAGACGGAGCGCAAACTATCTGGCATTCTTTACGAACGAGGAGTTAACGACCAGACTTTTGCCGTTATACGTTCCAAGGGCGACCAGGCTCTTTTCCGCCTCAGCACCAATATGATGAAGCGACGTATGGGTATTCCGCAAAGTCGCCCTCTTGCCGATTTCCTGCCGACCATCAGCATTAAAGCGAAGGACTTTGCGGCAGAAATGACCAGTGTCAATGTGCAGGCTAAAGACCTTCAAGGCGAGACTGCCATCACCAAGGAGCATGTCGATAACAATGCCGCCGTCCGCAAGATGCTGACCGAGCGCGGCATCATCCCCGAAAACTTGCCACCGGCTGAAGATGTTAAGAAGGTGGAGCGCCGTTTGGTCAGTGAGGAAAAGAAAATGCTGAAGAACAAGAAGAAACCGTAATAGCCATTTTCATAGTATCACGAAGATAGTAACATAATAGTCAAATGAGCGTATTACCAACTTTTTATGCGACTTTCTTATCCCGAACTGGGGTAAAATATTAGTAAATATTAGAATTTTCCACTTCATTTGTAGTGGGATTCCAATTTTTTTTGTATTTTTGCCAACGATTCTAGATGATTGTAAAAGCAAGAGCTTGCTCTTGGCTGATATTTTTGTCTGGAATTGTTGCATAGGCAACACTCACGCCGTACTTGTCTGAAAGGGCAGTGAAGGTGTGGGCTAACATATTAGAACAGCGTCTTACAACGCTTTGTTTTTGGTTGCTTTGAACCTGAGAAATTCAAAACTTTCAGTCAAAAACATTGCAGAGTAGTCGTTTGTGGCGTGGTATTATTTTTGCCCCGTCAGTGTGCGGAGAAGGTACGTGTTACCTTCAAGCACACTTTAGGGGTGCATAAATACCAACGGCGTGAGCGTCATTATTCTGTCTGTTTACTGAAAAGGTTTTCTCAGGACCTAAAGCGACGGACGGGCAGGGTGAGGGTTCACGCTCTTTTTGTATCCTTAGGTCATCTCCGGCCAGTAGTATCCAATGAGCGTTTCGCTGTTTTGAATGGCATCAGGCTAACAGCCTGTATATGAGTATGAAAGAAGACTCTGGTGTCAAGACGGTAGTTGTCGGGGCCGCTCACGAAGCTGAGGGGTCTTGCGGCGGAGCCATGGAGCAAAAGCAGCGAAAATATCGTCGTCTGAGGAGTCTCACGACCCACAAGATCATCCATCAGCAGAAGGAGACAGCCCAGGTTCGCAAGGTCTTCGACCCCACCGCCTGGTACATCATCCTGACCAAGCGCTACAAGGAAGTTCACTGCCGTGATTTTCTCAACAAACCCGACGGATTCGTCAACGGCTATACGAACGATCCCTATACCGTAGAAGCTTATGCAGCCGTGCAGGAAGACGAGAACAACCGTCTGGTCATCCATGGCAAGATCTTCGTCCGTGTCGATGAGGCCCATCGCATCGATGTGCTGAAGAAGTGTCCTTTCCTGAAGGGCTATGTCAAGGACCCGGCCCTCTCCCGTACCGAGCACGATTTCACCGACTTTGCCCGTGTCCCCGACCGTGAGATGAAGGCCCTTCGCGCCATCCTCGAGCTGGCTGATGGCGATGTGGAGTATTCCGAGCTCCCCTTTCATGTCCATGACACCGTGAAGTTCAAGAAAGGCATCCTCTCCAAGTCCGAGATACTGAAAGACGTGGAAGGAACCATCGAAATGGTGAAAGGCAAGAAGCGCGCCACCATCATCCTCGACAAACTCGGCATCTTCAAATTCACCCTCCCCGTATCGCAACTCCAGAAAAAGTAGCTCCATTTTTTGCCAATTTCAAATATGAATTATCTTCGTCAAGATACAAATTCAGAAGAGTCTTTTAAATCTGATGAGTCTGGTCGGATAATGTTGACCAAACAGATGAGAAAGGATCTTTTGGACGCGGGAAGTGAATATGAAGTAGGCAACTGCCTTTCAGAGTCAGATTTTAAGGAAAGATTTGAAAAATGGCTCTAAAGGTTAGTTATTAAAAATGTCATCGCGTGTCCCGCGATACCAAAACGATCAGGGAGTCGGCGGTTTCTGCGACTCCCTGTTTAAGCCCCTTTATATGTAGAAAGGGGTTTGGGGAAAGTAGAATTTTCTTTGGCTCGTTTCTTTTTGAAAAGAAATGAGTAACCAGTCTTTATGTCTCTTACTAAAGCGACCCCCTAAAAACCCTTTAATAAGGCTCTAATAAGCCTCTAGGCTCCTCCCTGGAGCACCTTAGGAGCAGCTTAGGAGGAGGCTAGGAGCAGCTTAGGAGCAGCCTAGGAGGAGGCTAGGAGCAGCCTAGGAGCTGCCTAGAGCGACTCTAGAAGCTTACAAAAATTGAATAATAATGGTTCAAAGTACGATAAGTATCAAATCTTTTTTGTATCTTTGCACCGACGATATAAAATATAACGGTATGTGTACATTTTCCGAATCAAGCAGAGTGAGATTGGGTAATGCAGTGATGTATATCGCTGCACGTGCCAAGTACCCGTACAAGACGGAGGTGCTTAAGCTGCTGTACCTGATGGAAGAGCGGATGGTACAAAAGTATCATGTGCCGATGCTTTCCATACCTTATTCTGTATGGCGGCTTGGTCCCGTGTCGGTGGATGTTTTTGAGGAACTTTCCGATGGTCCGGTGTTGTTGGCAGACTTTGTGACGTTGCAGTTTAATGGACAGGGTATTATGGTGAAGCCCAGTCGCGAGTTCGATGAAGACGAGTTCTCTGATGCCGAACTTGAGGTGATGTCCGAGGTGATGGATAAGTACGGTGATATGAACTCCGACCAGCTCATTGAACTGACCCACCGTGAAGGATCCCTGTGGCGCGAGACCGCCAAGGAACACGGTCTGTTGGAGGATTTTGATCAGAAGCGTGCCAACAGCTCGACTGTGGTGATTGATATGGGACGTCAGCTATGTCCCGATGACCGTGCGTATTACAACGAGACTTTGGAGAACCGCCAGGTGGCCAATAAAATGAGGAGTTAAGCGTATGTACCATACAGGAGAGTTGATAAAATTCTCACCTTTTGTATTCAAAAACGGCAATCAGCCTAAGCCCAAATACTGCATAGTGCTTGGCCAGATTAACGACAAAGTACTGATGGCCAACCTGCCTACATCCAAAGACCATGTTCCTTCAGACGTAATGGTGGAGCGTGGTTGTGTTGATATTCCGGAGCGAGGAGTCAATGCCTTCGTGTTCAGTCCAAGTGATCAGGTCACCTCGTCATTCCGTTTCCCCCGTCCAACCTTTGTCTATGGTGAGCAAGTGGATGAATATGAACAGAAATATTTGGACGAGATGGGTGGCACCATTGAACGGTTAGGCCAAATAGAACCATCCCTGTTTCAGACCATCAAAGCTTGTTTGAAGAAAGCCAGATTGCTAAAAAGAAAATACAGAAAACTTCTGTAGTGTAAATGCCTCGACAGTCACAAATTTGATGACATGTATAGATATGAGTACACGATTCAATGGATATAAAAATGTCATCGCGTGTCCCGCGATACCAAAACGATCAGAAGATTGGCGGCTTCTGCAATCTTCTGTTTAAGTCTTCCCATATAGGGGAAGATTTAGAAGGGGTGGATGTCTCTTGGTTCGTTCTCTGCGCCAGAGAATGAACATAAATATTTTATTGCTCAACAAATTGGGAGGTGTGTTTTTTCAGATTTGAAATCAAAAGTTTTGATTTCTAACGTTTCAAACAATAGTCGACGTGGGGCTACCAAGGCCTTCACGGAACGTGGCCTCTATATGCTTGCCACTGTACTAAAAGGAGAACGTGCAAGGCAGGTGACATTTTAACAAGACAAGCAATATACAAAAATTGAAAAATAATGGTTCAAAGTACGATAAGTTTCAAATCTTTTTCGTATCTTTGCCACCGATTATAAACAATTTCATTATGAGCAATTCAAGGACTATTACAATCAAGAATCCTTCCAGGAAATTGGAAGAGAAGATTCGTGAAGCAGGTGTACAGAAATACCTGTGGCTGAAAGAACTGTGCTCAGAGGAAACCAAACCCAACAAGGTTATTTACGTCTGATGACAGAAAGGTATACCATTTTCTCTGAGGCTGGAGATGAGTACAGACTGCAGTTCACTACAGATCGTAGTAATATTATTGCAGACCGTATCTTAGACCTCCTGCTGCAAGATGGTATAGAAGTAGTAGAGGTTGGCTTGGGTCGTGTTGGCAGCACAAATGTTACCAGTCACAGAGTCCTCCAGCAGATAGAGGATTGTATAGCTGACTTTATGACGAGGAATCCCAATGCAATACTAAGTTATATGTGCGATTTCATCAACCTTGTTCCGAGTAATAAAAAGATAACTGTACAAGAGTATCGAAGCCGGATGTTTTCCGCAATGTTTAAGCGTTATATGTCTCAACATCATACCGTTGACATCTATGACGATGAAATAAAGATAGACGGAGTAGCAGAGACGTTTTACTTTCATGTTATATACCATAAAAGGCATGAGCAGTATGCAAAGATGATAGCAGACTGTCATCATGAGGATTTTGACAAACCCGACTAAGTACGTTGTACAATGAGTGAAATCTCTGATGCTATTCCAGCCAAGTGTCTGGCCTTTGGCGATCGCATCATAAAACTTCAAGCCGTCGGCTTAAAATAAAAATGTCATCGCGTGTCCCGCGATACCAAAACGTTCAGAAGATTGGCGGATTCTGCAATCTTCTGTTTGCATCCCCCTTTGAAGGGGGCCTTGGAGGTAGTGCACTCTTTGGTTCTTTTTCTCTTGCACGAGAGAAATGAACAGAAGAAAAGGTTAGGTGGATGCTTCTTTGGTTCTTTTTCTTCGCGCCGAAGAAATGAACATAAAAATATTCAAGCCGTGTCCCGGCTTACCAAATCGATCAGGGAGTCGGCGGTTTCTGCGACTACCTGTTTAAGTCTCTCCTGTGTAGGAGAGATTTAGAGAGATAGAAGCTCTCTTTGATTCGTTTCTCTCTAGAGAGAAATGAATAGAAACTTGGGAATGTCTCTTGGTTCGTTCTCTGCGCCAGAGAATGAATAAGACATGAGCCCACCATTTAGGGCTATACGTCAGCGCTCGGCATCCCGCAGGGTGACGCTTTCAAAGAAAGAATTGGCTGCTTACCGTTCATTAATGAAAATGAACAAATTCATTAATGAAATCGATGAAATTCATTAATGAAAAAAAACCGTGAGTTAACTCAAATCATCCATCGAGTTAACTCAAACGACAAATCGAGTTAACTCACGTATTTGGAGACACTATATAATAAATGTATGTATCAAATAAAAAATGATTACAATAATAAGAAATACTTGTCTCAGGAATACGAACCTGTGGACGAGTCTGCGATGCCTTATCTTGTTGACATCCGGGCCATCAAAGTTTATGCCGACAGCAAGGGCGTTGGGTATTGCCGCTGTGTTCTGAATCCATCTTCCCTCTTCCTTCTTACATCATTTCAATTAACAGTTAACATTTAACATCTTGTCTTCATCAGCAGTCTTCATACTTTAGACCTCTGACATCAGACATCAATAGGTGTTTATCACTCTTTTTAAAGAGATAAGATTGTTTATCAACTGCACATAGAAAGGACAATAGTACATGAGTAAGTTTATTGAAGAACTAAAGGATTACGCAAAGGCTTCTGGTGCTTTTGAATATGCAGCAAAACGCTATTCTGATAGTAATCAGAGTCAAGTACTTATGCAGGAGGTTAAAGCTACTTTCAATTACTTGAATAATGTAGCTTTCCCAAAGATAGAGGAGTTGCACAATAATAATCCTGAAGACAAGAATGCTGCTAGTGTTTTCGAAATTGCATATAAGGATTTAATGAAAATGCAGAATTTGTTTAATAGCTTATAGATTCTTATTTTTCATGAACTTTCGTTTCAATACCATCTATGTTATAGAGTCATTGAATGATGATGAGCGAAAGACGGGTTATGAAATGTGGCATGATCAACTCCAATACATGCCATTTAAGCATCCTGAATTGGAAGTTCATTATAAGCCAATAGAAAGCCTTTCTGGATGGGATGACTTAATGAATGAGATACTAAACGATGTTCATGTCAACGGTAATATACCAATTCTTCATTTAGAGATACATGGCGAAAAGAACGGAAAGGGATTAGTATTCAAGAATGGACAGTTGGCAAGTATAGAGCATGTTGGAACCCAGTTTAGGGCTATCAACAGGGCGACAGCCTGCAACCTGATGCTAACGCTTGGCGTTTGCAAGGGCCTATACCTGTTGTTCAATATGCATCTTGATAAGCCAATGCCCTTTATAGGGGCAGTAGGTTCATTCGATGATTTATATTCTGGTGATATAGTAATAAGATATACTGATTTTTACGAGACCCTATTTGATACGTTTGATGTCAGCAAGGCTTACATAAGACTTACGAATTGTAATACGGGATTTCCCAGTACTTATCGCTTTATTCCTGCTGATGAGCTTTATTATAAGAACTATCAAGGCTATCTCAATAAACAATGCACACCAGAAGCGTTAAGGCAACGCGCAATTGACTCTATGCCGCTATCCGGTCTGCCGCTTATTAATAGACAACAAAAGAGAAAGTTTATTAGGGATTTTGTAGAAATAGAGAGAAAGAACAGACTCGATTATTTTAGAGAGCACTCAAGCATTTTCTTTATGCTTCAAGAGTTCCCTGAAAACAGAGAACGTTTTGACGTGCCGAATAATTTCAGTAAACTGCAGAAAAAGTATCAGAACGTAGTTTTTGTGTGAAAGGGTTGCTCTATGGCGATTATAGACGATAAAACCAAGCTTCAAATAGAAAGATATCTCGATCAACTGGAGAATGACTACAATATCCAGAATGATTTCAAAAAGGACATTGAATTTGTTAGACCTGGGGGGTATGATATAACAGGTATATCAATTAGCTTAATATCTCAGGGGTTTTAAAGATGATGCCACTATTGTCTATATTGTTATATGGCAAGCCCAATAAAAATTAGAATTAAAAATGAAAAGCGACGCAAAGCGTAGTGTTCTTTGGAGCGGCATTCAAAATGTAGCAAATCAGGGAATACATTTTATTATAACAGTTATCATAGCCCGATTGTTAACACCTGAGGATTATGGTCTGATAGCAATGCTAGCCATTTTCTTTGCATTGGCACAGGCTTTTATTGATAGTGGACTTTCTGGAGCACTGATTCAAAAGAAAAACTGCTCAGAGAAAGACTACAACAGTGTGTTTGTTTTTGCTGTAGTTGTTTCAATGCTGCTATATGTGATATTGTTTGTTTGTGCACCGCTGATAGCAAAGATGTATAATAATGATTTGCTAATACCATTAAGCAGAGTCTATTTATTCAGTCTTGTCATCAATGCTATTGGCATAGTTCCAATGACTATTATGCACAAGGATCTTCAATTTAAGCAGTTTGCCTACATAACAACTGTTATTAATTTATTTTCTGGATTTGTCGCGATTATTGCAGCCTCTTGTGGATTTGCATATTGGGCATTGGTGTTTCAGATTTTGATAACATCAACATTGACAACGATTGCATACTTTATTAGAACAAAATGGAAACCAACTTTTCAGTTTTCATTTGAGTCTTTCAAGGGTATGATCTCATATGGTTTTCCTGTGATGCTTACATCTATAGTTCATGCAATATATAATAATATATATTCTTTGGTTATCGGAGCAAAATACAATTCGAAGGAGTTGGGCTTGTATAATAGGGCATATTCCTTCTCAAGCTTAGTACCTAGCACATTCAGCAACTTCACCATGCGGGCCATGTTCCCTGTTTTGACCAAAATTCAAGACGACATGGAAGAATTGAAGAAAAAAGTACTTGAGATGCTGCATCTTTCACTGTATGTAGTGGTACCAATTAATGTTTATCTAATGTTTAATTGTCATGATGTGATAGAGATAGTGCTGGGCGAAAAATGGTTGGATCTTGTACCTTATTTGTCAGTGTTATGCGTGTCGTGTTTGTCGTATATATATACAAATATTCACATGACAACATTTAAGATAATAGGCAAGACTAAAAATCTCTTTGTATCTGAAACAGCAAGAAAAATTCTTGGGTTGGCAACCATTGCCCTAACTGTTCGATACGGAGTGATGGCAATGGTTTATGGTTTACTGGTATATTCAATAGTAGATGTAATTATTAGCTCTGTTTTCCTCAACAGATGTATTGGTATTGGGATAAAAAGCCAATTAAAAGAATCTATTACGCCAGTCTTCTTTTCTGTGGTTTCGGGGGTAGGATGCTGGCTAATATCTACACTTATATCATCTCTTTATATTCGGTTTCTCATCTGCATTCTGATATTTGCAGGCTTGTATGCAGCACTTTCTGCAATGTTTAAAGAACAGGGAATGGTATTCTTAAAAAATTATTTCAAATAAATTATTAGTATAGCAATGATACAGATTATAGCGTTTTCATTTAATCGTGCGATGCAACTAGATACCTTGTTGACATCATTAATTGAAAAGTGGAAATCACCAGAGTATAAGATTGATGTAATTTATAATTATTCCAATGAATCTTTTGGCGATGGTTATAAACTGCTGAGAAAGAGATTTGATGAAAATATTGTAAATCTACATCGTGAGAATAATATGAAGCCAGACAGATGGTCTTTGAGAGAAATCTTATATCCTGCTAATTTATACAGACTCATTCGGAACAAGAAGCTGCGGAAACCCAAAACTGATTTTCGTTCTATTGCCATAAGCATTGTAGAGCAAACAAAAGCAGAGAATGTGATGTTCTTGACAGATGATTCTATGTTTGTTAGTGACGTTGAGATTACCCATAAAGAACTGCGTTGGATAAATGAAAAACCTACTGCTCGCCAGTTCTCTCTTAGGCTGGGTAAGGGCGTAAGCAGTTTACCCTCGAGGATAAGTGTGGAGAAAAAATATTGCAATTGGAACATGTATGAAAATACAGGCAACTGGGGTTATCCTTTTTCTGTGGACGCTCATATTTATAACAAGAATTTCCTGTTACGGCTTTTGAAAAACAATTTGTTTACTAACCCAAGCACACTTGAGGGATATTTGAAGGGTATTGTCAGTAAAAGAAGATGGCTTGCAGAGGGTAGATGCTTTGCAGACATTAAAATGCTGACATTCCCAATCAACATTGTTCAGAACGCAGTAGATAATCTTAGCCAAGACGTGTCAGTAGAGATGTTGAATCAGCGTTATTTACATGGAGACACCTTAAGATATGTTGTGGAAAAAGAGTACAACGCAACAAAACAATATGTTCGCGAGATAGAATTTACAGACAAGGAAGGATGTAAAAAAATAGTTCCAATCAGTGATGAATTGATACATCCAAACGCTAATATTTTTAAAGATTGTAAGGCTTCTGGGGGGAGGTAATCATATTACACTTTCGAGGGGGCGAATATATAGTTAACTGGTTCTATGGATAGCCATGGTTGAAGGTTTTCGTACTTTCTATAATAGGCACAGCGTCAATACTATTCTTATGCAAACTTTTATCAAGATTTATGAGTTATGCGGGAGAACACTCACTTTTGTTATTGATGGTTCATCCATACATAATAAGAATATTGAGAATCTTTGAGTTGTCACATATAGAATTTTTTATAATTACGTTAGTATTGTCCTTAATAATGATAGGTATTTTGGCCTATTATTTACCAATTTTAGAAGGAAAGTAAATGAAGATAGGAAAACAAACTGATTGCACAATATGTTGCAATAACAAGTACAGGGAAAAACTAAAAGACGGAGGAGAAGGGTTGTTAACACTCTTTACCCCATCTTACAATCGTGCTAGATTCTTGCCTCGATTGGCAGAATGCGTGAGTAATCAGACAAACAAGGATTATGTTTGGATTATTGTTAATGACGGTTCAAAGGATAATACTGACGAAGTTGTTCACACTCTACTGAATGAAGAACAGCTACCCATCAAATTCATCTCAAAAACAAATGGTGGTAAACATTCAGCCTTTAAAGAGGCTCTTGCACAGTGTGAGACAACCTATTTCCAGTGTATGGATGATGATGATATCTATGATGCGAAAGCTGTTGATTTCTTCGTAAAAAAGTGGAAGGAAATAAAAGAAAAAGGCTTGATACAAGTTGGTGCTATTAGAACACTGGCAAGAAAACCAGATGGTAGTTATGCAACAAACTTTCCGATAAATGATGATAATTACGGCAAAGAGTATATTACAACGACATTAGAGAATAACTACGTTCATAAAAGAATACAGGAAAACTGGACGTGTTACGATACTGAAAAATTGAAGAGTGTCGATTTGTTCCCTACTAATTATTGGATGGTTGACCAGCACAAGTTTTTCAATGAAGCAATATGGCAAGGACGTTTTGCCAGAAAGTATGCTTGTCTTTACGTTAATTTGGCCTTTCGTGAGTATCGGGATGATGATGAAGTAAGCTTGATGAGACAAAACAAATCCCGCCAGTATTATGTTGATTCTTTCATTAATTCAAAGATTATTTTGGACGAGCAATATGATTATATATCAAGAAGTTTTATAGGATTGTTAAAAAGGTGTCTAAGTATAAACTGGTATAGGGCGTTTTTAGGGATAAAACTCTCTAATTTACTCAATCACACTGATAATCGAGCAATAAAAATATGGTACCATATAGTTTATCCGACTTCTTGGATGCACAAATGGTACTTTTATAGATAGGTAGAGTAATGTTTGATATTGTAACAACAATTGTATTGTATAATGCTGTATTTTTAATAGCATTTATACTTTGTTCGAAAGCTGAAAAAATGAAAAAGAGGAATTATGTCTTTTGGGCATATTTCCTTGTTACAGCATTATCGGCTTTGAGATATGATATAGGGGCGGACTATGATGGTTACGCAAGAGTTATTGAATCAATAGTCAATGACTTCCATCAAAATGGTTTAAATATCTTTGTTTTATACATGGGATTAAAAGGAATGGAACCTGCCATAGTATTAATGTCCATATTCTTCTCCTTCACGTCAGAACCATTAGCTTGGGTTGTAGCAGCATATTCAGTGTTAATGATGGTGTTAGTTTACTATGCATTGGATAAATATAGCGCTCATAAATGGGGCTTATTCCTTTTTTTTATCACAAGTCTGATGTTTAGTGTTTGGGATACAATGCGTCAGGGCTTAGCAATAGCAATTCTTTTAAATTGCCTTCCGCTAATAAAGGAAAGAAGAATTATTAAATTCGCATGTACAGTCATAATAGCAACATTAGTGCATTATTCTTCCTTCTTGTTTGCTATTGTTTATATTTTTGCATATTTTCAAGTAAGTAGAAAAATTGCAATCTCAATATGCCTTTTCTTTTTTGGACTGGCTGAGGTAGGCGTGTTATCTAGTCTGAATGGCTTTTTTGTTTCTATAGCACCATATTTTTCTGATTTTTATTCAGTTGACAGCTTAAATACTACGTATACATACACTGACTTAAGCTATATATTTAATGCTTTATGGCTAACTTTCCTTATATACTTGCTGCCAAGGGAAGAAAATATATTAGCTAATATCATTATGGTAGGCGCTTTATTACATATAATTGCCGGGGGTATTTTACATGTAGACCGAATTGGTTATTACTTTTCTGCCTACCAGTTAATTGCACTACCTCTTGTGCTTAAATATAAGCGGTTAGAATGGAAAAAAATTGCAATAGCAGCATGTGTCTTTGCATTATTCTCTCTTAACAATATCAGAATATTAGCACAAACGTATAAGGGTTGTTCCCCATATGAAACAATCTTTTCATCGGAATTCCAAAGAAAACAATTTAGAGATGATTATTAAAAAACTATGGCACTTGAATTTTTTAATAAAGCAATGAAGACGTTACGAAGTCCTCGCGGTATGATTATTTCATTTTTTTATCATACAGCATTTATATGGCCAGATAAAATATATTTAAGAGTGATGTACAGGATGATGTTGGGGCAGAAGTTGAATTTGAAAGAACCTCAGACATTTAGTGAAAAAATACAGTGGATGAAACTTTATGACCGCAAGCCAGAATACACGGTCATGGTGGATAAAGTTAAAGCCAAGGACTATGTTTCCGCGAAAATAGGTAAAGAGCATATAATACCTACATTAGGTGTTTGGTCAGACCCAGAAGAAATCAATTTTGATGAATTGCCTTCTCGATTTGTGCTTAAAATCAATCATAATTCTGGTACGGGCATGTACATCTGTAAAGACAAATCGAATTTGGACGTAGTGAAGGTAAAGGCTGAATTAAAGAAAGGACTGAAAGAAAACTATTATCTGAGGAACAGAGAATGGCCATATAAGGATGTGCCTCGAAGAATATTGGCAGAAGAGTTTATTGAACCTGCCCCCAATGTGATAGACCTTCCTGACTATAAATGGTATTGTTTTGACGGTGAACCCAAATATTGTCAAGTCATACAAAATCGAACAACAAATGAGACAATTGATTTCTTCGACATAGAATGGAATCATCAAAATTTTGTTGGTTTAAATCCAGCCGCAGGTCCAGCCGCAGTAACACCATCTAGACCAGCTAATCTAGAGACGCATATTCGTATTGCGAAAATGCTCAGCAAAGGGCTACGATTTGCTCGAATAGACTTATATGAAACAGGAGAGAAAACTTATTTTGGAGAAATAACATTTTATCCATTAAGTGGATTTGGGGTATTTACTCCTGACATTTATAATAAACTTCTTGGACAAATGATTAAATTACCAGGAGAGCGGGATTACGATTTCAAAAATATAGAGTAAAGCATTGTTTAACGACATGGGAATTCTAAGGACATTCACAAAAGAGTATAATTTTAATTTAATAATAAAATATTATTAGGAGGAACTTGCTCACAGGAAGATTTCCCCATAACGGCATAATATAACAGATGAAGAAAATAGTATTTTTTATTAATACACTTGGCAGCGGGGGAGCGGAACATCAACTGGTTGAACTTTCTAATGGTCTAGCCGAACGTGATTATTCAATTACTATATGTACTTTTAACGATATTGATGACCATTATGTTTTAGATAGTAGGATTAATAGATATAGAATTGCACCTGGGAAGAATAAAGTTATTAAGATGTTAGCAATCTGGAAGTATTTCCTAACAGTCGAGGCTGATTGGGTTGTTGGCTTTGGTCAGAGGGAAAGCCGATATATGTTAGAAGCGCTCCAGTTTAGGTCCCCCAAAAGTGTGCATGCTATTGCAGGAGAAAGAAATACTACAATAGGTGAACCTACCGAACACGAAAGGAAACTAATGGGACGGTTATATGAAAGAGCTGATTATATAGTAACGAATAGTTATTCTCAAAGAAATCATATAATTGAAATTAGACCGGATTATATGGATAAAATGGTAACTATTACAAACTATACGGATACGTCTGCATTTTGTCTAAGACCATTGCCTAATAAAAATGTATTACGCATATGCGTATTTGGCCGTTACGATCCTCAAAAGAATTGTGAACGGTTTGTGGAAGCGGTTAGACTCTTAAAGTCCAAAACTCAACAACCCTTTATCATTGACTGGTATGGTAGCCAATATATAAAAGGCATGGCTAACCCTTATTATCTTGGTATGAAACAAAAGGTAGATGAGTATTGTCTTCAAGACGTGTTGGTATTAAAGGATCAGATAAAAAAAGTTGCAGAAACCATGTCACAATATGATGCCTTTTGCCTGCCTTCATTATGGGAAGGATTCTCAAATTCTATAAGTGAAGCAATTTGTTGCGGAAGGCCATGCCTGGTAAGTAATGTGGCCGATAATGGAGTTATGGTGAATGATGGAGCGAATGGATACTTGTTTAATCCTAATAATATAGAATCAATTGTAGATTCGTTTACAAAATTTTTTGATCTTTCTCCTGAGGAACGTATGATTATGGGCTTGAAGAGCAGAAAAAAAGCAGAAAGTTTGTTTGATAAAGAAAAATTTGTGGGAGAATATATCAGACTTTTTAATAGTAAATAAATATCAATGAAGTTCCTAATAAACGCCTCCAATTTACGAGCAGGTGGGGGGTTACAGGTTGCTGATTCAATATGCCGCGAGCTTTATAAGTTTTCGCAACATGAGTTTGTTGTGGTGTTGTCCTCTTTTTTTTATGCCACAAAGAAGGCTCTTGAAGGTGTGCCTAACGTTAAGGTAATTGAGTATAATATTCAAAATACTATACCTGTATTAATACTGGGGAGAGATAGATTCTTGGATGATTTAATTGATAATAATGAGATTCAGGCAGTTCTTACTGTTTTCGGACCGTCCAGATGGAATCCCCGTGTTCCACATTTAAGTGGTTTTGCAATATCGCAGATTCTGATTCCGGAATCTCCTTATTTTGAGGTTTTAGGTTTAAAGGACACCATAAAGTTCAAGATTTATAATTCATTATTAAAGATTTTTTTTGAACGAAGTGGAAAATTCTTCTATACTGAGAACCCTTATATAAGTGAAAGGTTGATAAAGGCTTTCCCGAACGTATCTGTTTATACGGTTACTAATTATTATAATCAAATATTTGATCTTCCTGAGCAATGGAGGGAGTATAAACTCCCCCCCTTTAGAGGGACGACTTTGTTAACTATTGCAACCCCGTACATTCACAAAAATGTAACTATTGCGGCAGAAACAGCACGTATTCTTAAAAGAAGGCATCCTGATTTCATGTTTCGTTTTGCGTTTAGCTTTGAGAAGAAAGACTATCATGTTGATATTAGTGATATAGAAGATTGTTTTTTATTTCTTGGACGGGTAGACATAGCAGAGTGCCCTTCTCTTTATCAGCAATGTGATATTGTATTCACACCGACGCTGATAGAATGTTTTACTGCGGCTTACCCCGAGGCGATGCGAATGGGAAAACCCATTTTGACGACTGATTTAGAGTTTGCACATGGGCTGTGTGGGGAAGCTGCAGAATACTATTCCCCACTTGACGCAAAAGAATGTGCTGATGCAATATATAAACTTGCTACAAATAGTGAAATGAAAGAAAAACTTGTGAGAAAAGGAAACGCTCAATTAAATAATTACGATTCTTATGTCAAAAGAGCAGCAAAGCTTATATGTATATTAGAAAATATAACGATAAACGAACAATAATATGAAATTTCCTAACAAGTATTTACGTAATCTTAAGCCATACAAATTGGCTTCGCATAAGATTTGGTCTGTAACACCAGAAGAACGCCCTGAAATATTAAAATTGGATTGGAACGAGTCAACGATACCTCCTTCACCAAAGGTGGCTGAGTTTTTAAATAATCTGTTGAAAGAACCTTCGTTTTTCAATCTTTATCCAACAACCTATAACGAGAAGTTCCTTGAATTACTTTCGAATTATATAGGTCTACCTCAGGAAAATCTTCAATACTTTGCCAGTTCAGATGCACTTCATGAGTATATCTGTAAGGTTTTTATAAGTGTTGGAGATCCTGTGATGATTCTTGGCCCGTCATACGATAATTTTCGATTGACATGTCAGGCTAATGGTGCTGAGGTTTATTTTTCAAATTACGAAGACGACTTTTCTTTTAATGCACAGAAATTTGAAAATGATATATATGCCAAAGAACCTGCTGTGGTTTATATTTGCAACCCTAATAATCCAACGGGTAATTTGCATCCTGTATCGTATATTCGACACTTGTTGGATGAGTTCCCTGATACGCTGTTCTTGCTTGATGAGGCATATATTGAGTTCTCAGATAAGTCTGCCAAGGAGTTGGTGCTAGAATATGATAACTTGTTGATATCAAGAACATTCTCGAAGGCTTTTGGTATAGCTAACTTCCGAGTAGGCTATCTGATAGCATCAAAAGATAATGTTCAATTCATAAATAAGGTTCGCAATCCGAAGAATGTATCAACATTTGCACAGACAGCTGCCATGGCAGTACTCTCTGACATACAATACATGAAGAACTATGTTGCAGAGGTCAATAAGGCAAAAACATTCTTTGTGGGTGCCTTGAAGAAATATGAGAAAATCTATGTTCCAGCAGAAAGTGCAGGCAATTTTGTACTCGTTAAGTTCAAGGATTACGAGTCTAAAATGGCGTTACTTGAATTTCTTGCCAGTAAGAACATATTTGTAAGAAACAGAACAGAAGCACCTTCTGTTTATAATTGTTTCCGTATTACAATTGGTACAATTGAGCAAATGAAGGTAGTACTTAAAGCATTTGACGAATTTTACGCAAAATGAAACTATTTGAAACTATTTCAGACTATTGGTTGACCTTAGCAGGAATTTTAGAGTATAAGTTTCATTTGAAACACTCATGCTTCAGGCCAAAAGAAATTGTTGAGAGAGAACAGTATAAAAAACTTAAGAATTTGCTGCTGATATGTCAGACTGAAGTCCCATATTATCAGAAACTCTTTAAGCAAATTGGCTTTGATACGGAAAGAGACTTTAAGGCTTTGTCGGACTTGAAGAAAATTCCTATCACAGAAAAGACTGTTGTAAAAGAGCATCCAGATTGGTTTGTTAATCCTAAACGAGTAAAAGGGGCACTAACTTTCCATACGTCCGGTTCTACTGGTAATCCGTTGACAGAGTACGTTTCAAAGAACCACTGGAAGATAGAGCAGGGTGTAGTATGGCGTCATTGGAGTTGGGGCGGTTACAAATTCAGGGATAAAGTAGCAGTAGTCCGTTCTTATACTCCAAAGAATGGACAGCTTATTAAACAGGATAAAATCAGGAATTTTCGCTTCTATAGCCCTTTCCATCTTTCTGATGAACATATTAAAATGTACTTGGAGGATATGGTGGCTCAAGATGTTAAATTCATTCGAGGCTATCCGTCATCTGTAAAGGCTCTAGCAGTTTATGTGTTGAAGCATAAGTGCGAGATACCTAAACTGAAGGGGATTCTGACAGCTTCCGAGGTTCTGAGGGACAGCGATAGAGAACTCATAGAAAAGGCATTCAAATGTAAGATATCCAATCATTATGGCCTTGCAGAATGTGTTGTTATGATGGGAGATTGCGAGAAACACGAAGGCCTGCACAATTATGATGAGTATGGATATTTGGAACTACTTGATACAAATGATCCGAAGGTGAAACGTATCATTGGTACCAATCTGAACAATTATGCAATGCCCTTGTTGCGATATGATACAAATGACTTCGCAGAAGTCGCAGAGAAACCTTGTAGTTGTGGACGCTCTTCCATGGTGGTACATAATATCAAGGGACGTACCAGTGAGGTTATCAAGTTGAAAGACAGGGAAGTGCCTTTGGTGAATTTCTTTACGATGTTAGAATATTATACGACGCTTAAGCAGTGGCAGATTGTTCAGACGGGAATGGATTCCGTTGAGTTACGCCTGCAGGGATATCTGACGGAAGAAGAACTGAAGAAAATTGAAGCAGATTTCAAAGCCCGCTTGCCAGAATATGTCAAGTATGAAATAACACAGGACAAAGAGCCTATACAGAAGTATGAAGGCAAGATACCGCCCTTTATATCACAGTTATAATGGTTAACATAGAAACACATTGTCATTCTCATCACTCGTTTGACAGCAATACGTCAATAGAATCGATTGCAGAGAGTTGCGAGAAGCGGAATATCAAAGGAATTGTGATATGCGATCATGATGTCTTTGAGATTACTCCTGAAGAGGAAAACGTGCTCTCCAACAAGGGAATAAAGTTGTTTAAAGCGATAGAATTTACAACCCAGACAGATGCGCATGTGATTGGAATCAGTCCTAGGATAAAAGAGTTACAACAAGAGAGGTACCATTATTCTTTGGATGAACTAATTGATAGCCTTCAGGCACTGGGAGCTGCCATTATTATACCGCATCCCAATCATGCGACAGGGATAGTTGGTAACAGTAAGATACCGCAGATGACAATTGATAAGGCCTTTTCTGCAGCTCATTTCGTAGAGAAAGAGAATTATCGTTATGGTAAAACCAGTAGTGATATAATTAAAAAGTACTCTGAGAAAGCATTGCTGATAGGTAGTGACGCCCACTCTTCAAAGAATGTAGGTGCTTTCGTGAATGAGGTGAAAGATATTAAAGATGATTTCCTGTGTACCATGCAAAGCGTAATAGGATATAAAAAAAACGACGAGCACGGCAAAGCATATTGGATAAAAAGAAGAATTAAGAAGTCTGCACCCTATCAATTTGTACTTAACCTGTTTTCACCAGAATTGAGAAGAAAAATAAAAAATAAATATTTCAATAGATAATGAAGCAAATCATTCAAGACCTTAAGAGCGGTGCTACCGTTCTAGAAGAAGTGCCTGTTCCACAGGTGAAAGGTGGTTATGTGTTAATAAAAACAACTCGTACTTTGGTGTCTCTTGGCACTGAGCGTATGCTCGTGGAGTTTGGTAAAGCAAACCTGATAGATAAAGCACGCCAGCAGCCAGACAAGGTGAAGCAGGTGCTGGATAAAATCAAGACAGATGGCCTTCAACCTACTTTGGAAGCAGTCTTTAATAAACTCGGACAGCCTCTACCTCTTGGTTATTGCAATGTTGGAAAAGTAGTAGCTGTGGGTCGTGGTGTTACTGAATTCCAGGTGGGTGACCGTGTGGCTAGTAATGGCAATCATGCAGAATATGTGTGTGTGCCTCAGAATCTGGTGGCCAAAATACCTGACAATGTCAGCGATGATGAAGCTGCTTTCACCGTGATTGGCTCGATTGGTCTGGAAGGTATCCGCCTATTGAAGCCTGAGCTTGGAGAGACCATTGTGGTAGTGGGCCTCGGACTGATTGGATTGATTGTGGCTCAACTGCTTCGTGCTAATGGTTGCCGTGTGGTAGGTGTGGAATTTGATCAGGCGAAACTTGACCTCGCTGCCCAGTGGGGCGTTATTCCTGTGAACCCAGCCAAGGGTGATGACCAGGTGAAGGTGGTAGAAGAACTGACCAATGGCATAGGAGCTGATGGTGTGATTATCACTGCTAGTGCTCATGATGACAGCATTATTCATAATGCATGTCTGATGAGCCGTAAACGCGGTCGCATTATCCTTGTGGGTGTGATAGGTCTAAATATGCGTCGTGACGACTTCTATAAAAAGGAACTCTCATTCCAAGTATCATGCTCATACGGTGCTGGTCGTTATGATGAGGAGTACGAGAACAAAGGTCATGACTATCCGTTCGCATACGTTAGATGGACAGAGAAGCGAAACTTCCAAGCCATTTTAGGTGCCATCTCCGACGGTGGCCTGAAAGTGAAACCCCTAATTACTGAAGAGGTTGAGTTGGCCGACTATAATGAGATATATGGCGATATGCGTAAGAGGGGCAGTATTGCTTCCATTATCATGTATCCGGAAGAGGTCGCTCAAAACAGAGTGGTAGCTATAGAAGAAGTTCATGCTGCAGCTGGCGGTGGTAAGATGGGTATCATTGGTGCAGGTAATTATACGGGTGCAACTGTAGTGCCTTGTTTGACGAAGTGTGGAGCAAAGGTAAAATACATTGCCAGTGCTGGTGGTTTAAGTGCTAAGACTATGGCAAAGAAAGCTGGAGCTGAGTTTGCTACATCTGACTATCAAGAGATACTTAAAGACCCTGAGGTTGGTATGGTGCTGATAACAACTCGCCATAACCTGCATGCCAAGATGGTGAAAGAGACCTTGGAGGCTGGAAAGAGTGTGTTTGTAGAGAAACCATTGTGTCTGCATCCTGAGGAACTGGAAGAAATATCTGAGGCGTACAAGAAAGCAGGCAAAGGCGTAACTTTGACGGTTGGTTATAATCGTCGATTTTCTCCGTTTGCCGTGAAACTGAAATCAATGATAGGTGATGGGCCTAAGAATATCATAGCTACCATGAATGCCGGTTTCATTCCACCTGAAGTATGGGTGCATGATCTTGAAGTAGGCGGAGGTCGTATCATCGGTGAGGCTTGTCACTTTATTGACCTATGTTCTTATCTGTCAGGTAGTAAAGTAACGGCTGTTTGTATGAATGCAATGGGTGAGAACCCGCAGGAAAATACGGATAATGCAACCATTTTGTTGAAGTATGAGAACGGGACCAATGCTGTAATCAACTACTTCGCAAATGGTTCTAAGGCTTATCAGAAGGAACGTGTAGAGGTGTTCTCACAGGAGAGGGTATTTATCCTGGACAACTGGCGCAAGTTGGAAGGATTTGGTGCCAAAGGCTTCTCCAAGATGAAGGGTAGCATGGATAAAGGCCAGAAGGATGAGTTCCGAATGCTGAATGAGCGTATGCTGAATGGTGGCGAGAGCCTGATACCGTTTGATAGCATCGTGAATACAACCAAGGCCAGCTTTGCTTGCATTGAATCGTTGAAGCAGAAGGCTTGGGTTGAGATTAAGTAACCCGAATTATCACTAAATTGCCATTAATTGCTCATGAATTATAGGCTATTGTGGAATACGGTAAAGCATCTTAAACCTACTCAGGTTTATCATCAGATTAAGTATAGGCTGGTAAAGGCGCAATATGTGCCTTTATCAGCACCATCTGTTGCTGTACCCTCGTTGAAAATTACGCCCATCCCTAAATTTAAGTGTTCTAAAGGCGATAAGTTTAACTTTCTGAATTTGGAGCATGAATTTGCGGGTTGGAACTTCACGGAGAATGGTATGCTTTGGGCTTATAATCAGAACTACTTTGATTGGTTGAACCAAGAAGGCTTTACTGCTGAGGAAGGATGCAAATGGATAGATAAATTCATTGCAGAGGTTAAAGGCGGGTTTCCTATGGATCCTTATCCGATTGCGCTAAGGAGCATCAATTGGGTGAAGTTCTTCTGCCGGCATCCTGAATCTGCAACAAAATCACGACTGGATTCCCTGTATTCGCAAATAAAGTTATTAGAGAAGAAACTTGAGTATCACTTATTGGGCAATCATTTGCTCGAAGATGCGTATGCGCTATATATTGGAGTTTCGTTCTTTAATGACCACCAGTTGCTCAAAAAAGCAGACAAGCTGTTGAAAGCTCAATTAAGGGAACAGATACTACTGGATGGTGCACATTATGAACAGAGTCCTATGTACCACTGTATATTGCTTGACCGTCTGTTGGATTGTATAAATATCAAGTGTGATAGCGCGCTTGTTGATTATGCACAAAGAATGATGGGGCATTTGGAGAGTATAAAGTGGGGCGTTGGGAGTCTTCCGTTGTTGAATGATAGTGCGAATGGAATTGCTCCACCCACAAGCCAGCTTTTTTATTATGCAAAAGGGCTTGGATTGAAGTGGAATAAGACTCCTATGAAAGAATGTGGATATCGAAAAATGCTAGCTGGCAATATGGAGGCAATAGTGGATGTGGGTAATATCACAGCCACCTATCAGCCAGGGCATACTCATGCAGATACCTTTAATTATGAGTTACATATAGATGGAATGCCATTTGTGGTTGATACCGGTATTTCAACCTATAATAAAACTGAACGTCGGCAGTTGGAAAGATCTACTATTGCACATAACTGTGTTTCACTGGATGGAAAGAATTCCTCAGAAGTTTGGGGAGGCTTTAGAGTGGGACGCAGGTGCCACACGGAAATTATAGAAGACACAGACAACGCAATTGAGGCTGTTCACAATGGTTTTGGAAAAGAAAGCCGTCGTAGATTCGAAATGAAAGACGGTTTATTCTCTGTAGAGGATTGGTTTGATGGCGAAGCTATCAGTTATATTCATTTAGCTGAGAATGCAGATGAAAAAAGGGTAAACATTGAAGGTGCCTTAGGCGTCGAAACCAAGCTTTGGAAGTATTCAACAGAATACAATAGGTTTCATAACGGGAAAGTGATTGAGATTAGATTCAAAGGTAATTGCAAATATACAGTACATTAAACGTATGAGAATACTTTATTTGACTTATTATTTTAGACCAGACCTTTGTGCTGGTTCTTTCCGAAACTCCTCACTTTTTGAAGCTGTATTAGACCAGATTGGTGAGAATGATTTTGTGCATGTAATCACTACTATTCCTAATAGGTATGGTAGTTATAGTGTGGAAGGCTTGGCAGAAGAAGTCGGAAAAAACTATAGAATAGACCGGCTGACAGTGCCCATGCATGCCAGCGGAATGGTAGAGCAGGCAAAGGCCTTCACATCCTATTATAAAGGTGTGATGAAACTTATCAAGAACGAACACTATGACATGGTTTTTGCATCGTCCTCACGCTTGTTTACAGCATTTCTCGGAAAGAGGTGTTCTGTAATGAATAGATGTCCTCTATATTTGGATATCCGTGATATCTTCGTTGATACGATGAAGGACATCTTCAAGGATAAGACGTTGGTTAGAGTGACGGCAGGCTGGGTTCTTGGCCTTATTGAAAAATATACCTTCAAGAATGCCAACCATATTAACCTAATTTCTGGTGGCTTCAAACCATATTTTGCAAAATATAAGAAGCCTACTTATTCAGAATACTCTAATGGCATAGATGATGTATTTATTGAGGCAGGACAGGAGTCTTCTGCGGATAATGGCAAGCCTTATATCATTACATACGCTGGTAATATGGGAAGTGGTCAAGGATTGGAAAAGATTATTCCAGAAGCGGCAAAGAAACTTGGTTCTGACTACAAGTTCAGGCTTATAGGTGATGGAGGTACGAGGAAGAAGTTAGAAGAGAAACTAAAAGAGTTGAACGTAGATAATGTAGAGTTGCTGAATCCTGTAGCAAGGAAGGAACTGATACAGTATTATAAAGAATCAACTTTCCTTTTCTTCCATTTGAATGACTTGGAAGCATTTAAGAAGGTGATGCCATCAAAGATGTTTGAATATGGTGCTTTTGATAAGCCCATTATTGCTGGTGTTGGTGGTTATGCCGCTCAGTTTGTGGATAAGAATATTCCTAATCATATTCTGTTCAAGCCAACTGATGTTGATGATTTTGTGAATCAGATGAAGGCTTATCAGTTGAAGTTTGAACGTAGAGATGAGTTTATTAAGAACTTCTCACGAAAGAGTATTGATGATAAGTTAGCAAAAAGTATAGTTGGTATAATGAAATAAGCGTAAATAAAAAAAACAATAATACAATGAAGAAAGTAATGCTGGTCTTTGGCACACGTCCAGAAGCAATCAAGATGTGCCCGCTGGTTAAGGAGTTCCAGAAGTGTCCTACAGAGTTTGAGACTATAGTATGTGTTACTGGTCAGCACCGCGAGATGCTGGACCAAGTACTTCGCATCTTTGAAGTAGTACCAGATATTGACTTGAATATCATGAAACAAGGTCAAGACCTGTACGACATCACAGCACGTGTTCTTACGGGTATGCGTGACGTATTCAAAGAGTGCAAGCCCGATGTGGTGTTGGTTCACGGTGACACCACCACCAGCACAGCTGCAGCCCTGGCGGCTTTCTATCAGCAGATACCTGTAGGTCACGTGGAGGCAGGCCTCCGTACACACAACATCTACAGCCCCTGGCCTGAGGAGATGAACCGCCAGATTACTGGCCGCATTGCTACATACGACTTTGCACCAACACCGCTCAGTGAGAAGAACCTTCAGGAAGAGAAGGCACATGGACAAATCTTTGTTACCGGCAATACAGTTATTGACGCCCTCCACATGGTGGTGGATAAACTGAAGACAGACAAAGCTCTTGCCAATGAGCAGATAAACGTGCTGAAGAATGCGGGTTACGACGTAACCCGCATTGATGGAGGCAAGAAGTTGGTTTTGATAACTGGTCATAGAAGAGAGAACTTCGGAGACGGCTTCATTAGCATGGTAACAGCTATGAAAGACCTCAGTGAGAAATATCCTGATGTGGACTTTGTCTATCCTATGCACCTGAACCCCAATGTCCGCAAGCCCATTCACGAGGTCTTTGGCGAGGATTTGACTCGTCCTAACTTCTTCTTTATTGAGCCATTGCAGTATTTAGAGTTCGTTTACTTGATGGAGAAGAGTGCCGTGGTGCTTACAGACTCAGGTGGTATTCAGGAAGAAGCCCCCGGACTGGGCAAGCCGGTGCTGGTGATGCGCGACACTACAGAGCGTCCTGAGGCATTGAAGAGTGGAACTGTGCACTTGGTGGGCACCAATCACGACCTGATTGTAAATGAGGTCAGCACCCTCCTTGATGACCCTGTAGCATACGAGAAGATGAGCAAAGCAGTCAACCCTTACGGTGACGGCAAGGCCTGCAGCCGTATTGTGCGGGCTCTAAATGGAGAACAAGTAGATAGATACGAAGTTTAACATTTTAATAATTAACAATTTAACAAGATTATATACAATTAATTGATAATAATATGATTAACGTAATTGGACTGGGCTACATTGGACTGCCCACGGCCCTTATGATGGCCTCACATGGAGTTGAAGTAATTGGTACAGACTACAACAAGGATCTTGTTGCTACTCTTAACGCAGGTAAGACCACCTTCAAGGAGGATGGTCTCGATGAACTTTTTCAGGCTGCTGTAAAGGCAGGTATCAAGTTCACCACCGAGTATCAGAAGACTGATATGTACATTGTCTCTGTTCCTACTCCTTACGACAAGTTCAGCAAGAAGGTGGACGCTTGCTATGTGGTGGCTGCAGTCAAGGAAGTAATGACGGTCTGCCCCAAAGGTGCAACCGTAGTTGTGGAATCCACCGTTAGCCCCGGGACCATTGATAAGTTCGTTCGCCCTGTGATTGAGGCCAACGGTTTTAAGATTGGTGAGGACATCAATCTAGTTCACGCACCTGAGCGTATTATCCCCGGTAATATGGTGTATGAGCTGCTGCACAACAACCGCACCATTGGTGCTGACAGCCGTGAGATTGGCGAGAAGGTGAAGAAGTACTATGCTTCCTTCTGTCAGGGTGAAATAGTTGTTACAGACATCCGCACAGCTGAGATGACTAAAGTCGTTGAGAACACCTACCGTGCTGTTAACATCGCCTTCGCTAACGAACTCAGCCGCATTTGCCGCCACGACAACATGGATGTATATGAGATTATCAAGATTTGTAACATGCACCCGCGTGTGAACATCCTGCAGCCCGGTCCTGGTGTAGGTGGTCACTGCATCTCTGTTGACCCTTGGTTCTTGGTTGGTGACTATCCTCAGCTTGCTAAGGTGATTGATGAATCTATGAAGACCAACGACTACCAGCCCGTGTTTGTGCTGGAGCGCATCCACGAGATTATGGAAGAGAATGGCATTACCGACAACCGTAAGGTAGGTCTTTATGGCATTACTTATAAGGAGAATGTAGATGATGTACGTGAGAGCCCCACGCTCCAGATGATTGATATTCAGGAGCGCCATTTGGCTCGTCCGCTGAAAAGCTTTGACCCCTTCTTCACTCAGAAGGAGATTGTTAAGAATCAGATACTTGATTTTGACCAGTTCTTAGATGAGGTTGATATGGTTGTGATCATGGTTAAACACGACCACATTAAGCAGAATTGGGACAAACTGAAGGGTAAGGTTATCCTTGACTGCCACAACATTTGCCCGTTGGAGGGAGTTTATCACATCTAGGATGTTGAGATGGATTTAACTTCTTGGATTAAAAGAACAGCTATTCTCAAAATGCGATACGAAGTATTCATACAATTGGTAAGGCTTGGGATTAACTATAATTCTAAGCCATTACCAATTCCTATTGAATGGGGAGAGGTTAAATCTATTGCAGACCAACACGGACTTACCTCAATAGTTTTAGATGGTATCGATAAACTACCAACAACACATAGACCTCCTCAGAACATACTACTAAATTGGATAGGGGAGAGTTTACAACAAGAATTGGATTATTCAATTCAACAAAAAGAAACCGTAAAAATAGCAGAACTCTTTCATAAAAATAATATACGAATGTATATTTTGAAGGGGTTCATTGTCTCAGAGTGTTATATTAAGCCAAACCATCGATTAAGTTCGGATATTGACTGCTACCTTATACCGGATAAAGGAGATTTTGACGCATGGCAGTTAGGTAATGATTTGTTTAGAGAGAGAGGGGCTTATGTTGATTTAGGTTTCTACAAGAATAGTTCCATTTACCTACCCGGATTGCTGGTAGAAATACATAAATATCTAACGCCTTTTCGTGGTAACAAGAAATTAAAGGCTTTAGAGATATTATTACAATCGTTATTACATATGGATAAGGGGAACGACAAATTTGAAGAATCTTATTTGTATCGCCCACCGGTTATGGTAACTGCTCTGTTCCTGATAGAACATGCTTATTCCCATTTCTTGCACGAGGGGCTAACATGGAGAATGGTGCTGGACTGGATGATGTTCAGTATGAAGCATCAAGAAGAGATAGATTGGGTGGATTTTAATTCATGCATAGATAAGTTCGGTTTTAGAAAGTTCTATGATTCATATATGCGTCTTGGTCAGTATTTGTTAGGTGTTTTATCTGAAAAAACATTAACTAAGATAGACAGACTAATGCTTGATGATATTTGGGCTCCACTTGATCTTCACGAAACTGTAAGAGGCATTAAAGGTAAGCTTGCTTTGGCTGGCAATACCTGGAGAGCTAGATGGAAATACCGTTACTTCACAGAAATGTCGTGGATAACGGCACTGTGGATACAGGTGAAAGGATTCTTGTTTGTTAAGAAACCGAAATTGGACTAATAATTGAAGCAAGACAAATGAAGATATTAATAACTGGCATACATGGCTTCGTTGGAAGCAACTTAGTGGAGGCTCTGAAAGGTGAGCATACGATATATGGGCTGGATATTATCAATCCTCAGAAAGATGGCATTCGCTATACATTCAGTTGGGATTTTTTGGATAAACCTAATGAGATCCCTGATATCGATGCCATCATCCACTTGGCAGGAAAGGCGCATGATACAAAGAACCAGAGTGCGGCGGATGTGTATTTCAAGGTGAATACAGGTTTGACGCAGAAGATATTCGACTGGTATCTGGCGCATCCTACGGCCAAGAAGTTCATACAGTTCTCTACGGTGAAGAGTGCGGCAGATAGGGTGGAAGGGGAGTTCCTGACAGAGGAATGCATCCCGACGCCTGTAGGTCCTTACGGGGAATCGAAGATTGCGGCAGAGAACTATATCATAGAGAAGTTCGCACCGGAGGCATTGAAGCGTCCGTTCCATAACTTTACGGATGAAGATGCCGTGGTGGATGGTAAGAAGGTGTATATCATGCGTCCGTGTATGATTCACGGTCCTGGCAACAAGGGTAATCTGAACTTGCTGTATGGTGTGGTGAGCAAAGGAATTCCCTGGCCGCTGGGTTCCTTTGAGAACAGGCGTTCGTTTACGAGCATCGGAAACCTGCAGGAGGTGATCAAGGGCCTCCTGACCAAGGATGCCCCCAGCGGCATCTATCACATGGGTGATGATGAAGCACTATCGACCAACGAACTGATAGAGGTGATATGCAGTGCCCTGGGCAAGAAAGCGCATATCTGGAACATCCCCCGCGGCCTGATGAACGGCGTGGCGCGCTTGGGCGACCGGCTCCACCTGCCCCTGAACAGCCTCCGCATGCAGAAATTGACTGAGAACTATGTGGTGTCAAATGCTAAGATCAAGGCTGCCCTTGGCATGAAGGAAATGCCGGTGAGAGCTAAGGATGGGCTGAGGGAGACGATTAAGAGCTTTGCAAAAAATAATCAATGCATATGATAGCATACATTGTAATAGCGGTACTACTACTGGCAACAGAACTGATTTATTTCCGCATTGCGGATAAGTGCAATATCATTGATAAACCAAATGAGCGGTCGTCACACTCGACGATAGTGCTGAGGGGTGGGGGAATCATATTTGCGATCTCTATCCTAGTGTGGATGGTGTGGCAAATGGTTCATGGTGAATGGTTCATGGTGAGTGATTATCTGCCGTTCATCATCGGACTGATGCTGATATGTGGGGTGAGCTTCTGGGATGATGTGAAGTCGTTGCCTGATTCCGTGCGACTGGTGGCTCAGTTCTTTTCCATGGGTCTCATGGCATGGGGTATCATGCAGGGGTCTGCGGTAATGAGTATGGACTGGTATTGGATGGTTCTTATCGGCGTAGCTGCTCTTATCGTGTTTGTGGGAGCTACGAACATCATCAACTTCATGGATGGTATCAATGGTATAACGGCTGCGTATTCAATAGCGGTACTGATACCATTACTGTTGGTTGATAGTAGGGTAGAATTCATTGATAGGTCGTTCCTCATAGTGGCCTTGATTGGGGTGTTGGTGTTTAGCTTTTTCAATTTCAGGCCCAAGGGCAAAGCGAAATGCTTTGCGGGGGATGTCGGATCTATCGGTATCGCCTTTATCATGCTGTTTGCCATTGGGCGGTTGATCGTGCAGACGGGTGATGTGACATGGTTGATACTACTATTAGTATATGGTGTGGATGGTTGTCTGACGATCATTCATCGTATTATGTTGCATGAGAACTTGGGAGAGGCACACAGGAAACATGCGTATCAGCTAATGGCGAATGAATTGAAAATGAGTCATGTCACTGTCAGTCTCATTTACATGGCGCTGCAGCTTGTTATATCGTTAGGGTTTATTTATCTGTGCCCAGATACAGGGCTGGCACATTGGATATATTTTATTTGTAGCATTGTGATAATGGGGATTGCGTATATCGTGTTTAAACGCAAATACTATCATTTGCATGAAGAGTATTTGGCTTCTTTGAAGAAGCAATAAGAATTTGAAATATGGAGATACAACTGATCAATGATAACTTGCTGTCGGTGCTACACTGGAAGGCAAGGGAGAATGAGCGGAAGCGCATGAATCATGACTTGCGCACGTCAACAGAGGATACCTCTCAGCGGATGCTGAATGCACTGGAAGTAGGGACGCATGTGCCCATTCACCGCCATCTGAAGACTTCGGAGACGGTGATTTGTTTAGAGGGTTGCCTTGACTGGGTGTTCTACGAGGAGTTGCCCAACATGGATGCAGGTGGTCCTGTTCATGATGGTGAAACGGCCACGGATGAAACTTGCTTCGCGGAGGTTGCTCGCTTTCGTATCTGCCCGAGAGAGCAGAAGTATGGCATCCAGATTCCGCAGGGTGCCTGGCACTCGATAGTGGTGCATGAACCTTCCACCATCTTTGAGGCCAAAGATGGGGCATATGGGAAGTGACTAAAACCAAATAGATGTCCATGGCAAAGATCTGTGTTGTTTTCGTGAGACACTGCGTCCGCTTTTTAAGGCAAATATTCAAAGAGATATGATATATGTCTGATCATCTAAGCACCATACACGATAGGCTGGAGGATATTAAAAAAGTATTAGTTTATTTATAAAAAAAATTAAAATAATTGTGTGGTGAATGGATTGTTGTATATATTAATTATCTTTGCAATATACTAATAATTGATGTATTATGTTTATTTCACGTATACAGTTATACAACTGGAAAAATTTCCACGATTGTAATGTCAATTTGTCTGAGCGCAGTTTTATAATTGGTGCTAATGCGACAGGCAAATCGAATTTCTTGGATGCTATGCGTTTCCTTCGTGATATCGTTAGACAGGGAGGTGGATTTCAGGCAGCGGTTGACAATAGAGGTGGAGTGACTAAAATCCGCTGTCTGGCAGCAAGAACGCGTACTGATGTACGAATTGAGGTTGATTTGTCTGAGCAGGGAAGTAGTGTCCCCAAATGGCGTTATGTAATTGACTTTAAACATACCGGTGGTGGAATCTTGAAAAATAGTGCAACAATTGTTGAGGAATCTGTATATGACTACCAAATAAAAAAACTGATTATTAGTCGTGGTCCTAAAACAAAGGATGAGGATGACGAAACGTTGAAGTATACTCATTTGGAGCAAGCTTCAAGAAATGTTCGTTTCCGAGATATTCGTGATACTTTCCTCAACTTAGAGTATCTGAATGTAATCCCGCAAATGGTTCGTGAGGAGAGTTCGGTTATAATGACATCTGAAAAGGAAGATTACTACGGCCGTAACTTCCTTCAACGAATGTCGAATTTAAATGAGAGAACACGAAATAAGTACCTGCGACTTATCAATCAAGTATTAACGATTGCAGTTCCTCAGTTGAAGGACTTGGCTTTTGTAAAGGATAAGATGGGTGTACCTCATATTGAGGTTCGTTATAGCCATTGGCGTGCAAAAGGAAGTAAGCAGAATGAAAAGTTGTTTTCTGATGGAACATTAAGATTAATAGGATTCCTTTTTGCGATGCTTGATGGCGTTGGCATCATTTTACTTGAGGAACCAGAGAGCAATCTCCATTCTGGGATTGTCGCTCAAATACCGGAATTCGTTGCACGAATGCAACGGAATAAAAAACGTCAGGTTGTGATAACAACGCATAGTTTCGAAATTCTTTCTAATAAAGGTATTAGCACCAACGAGCTAATTGTTCTTAAGAATTCTCCAGAAGGAACAATCGCCCAAAATGGTATGGATGTGCAGGAGGTTAAGGACCTGATGGAAGCTGGGCTGACTGCTGCTGATGCGACTCTTCCGATGACAGCTCCTGAGACAGTTGAACAGATTAATCAGATGAGCATTAATGAATAAAGGGGATATTTTTATTGCTGGAGAGGATTTCGTTACAATAGAAATACTGAGGAGAATAGTTGGGGACTATGCTCCTAGTTTGCATATTATTAGTTCCTTGCCGGCAAGGGGAAGTGAATTGAAAACTAAGATTAGCTATTTCAATAAAGTGGCACAAACAATTCCCATAGTGCTTCTTTCCGATCTTGATACTGATGACTGTGCCCCATTGGCCAAAAAGAAACTTCTTATAGGTGTTAACAATGTTGCCGATGATTTTGTCGTAAACATTGCCGTGGATGAGGCTGAGGCATGGTTGTATGCTGATAAGGTTGGCTTTAGCAAATACTTGAAAGTTAATCTTGATAAGTTCCCGATAGCAAAGGAATCTACATTTGGCGGATCCAAGAAAAGAATAGAGGTTGATACACCGTGTAAGACTTCATATCATCTCACACATATTTTGATGAAAGAATCTTCTGATGCAGTTAAAAAGAAACAAATACTTGTTGAAGGATTTGGTAGCTGTAAAGGAAAAGAGTACAATAGTGCAATCTTGCCATTTATTAGAAATGTGTGGAATATAGAATCTGCTCGTAAGAATTCATATAGCCTGAATGGTATGATTCAAAGAGTACAGGAACTTGAAAAGCGAATTTTTTTATAAAATGAAAATCTGGGGATTCTGAAGTGAACGCCTAATTTCGGACGAACTGTTTTCTTACATTTTGATTGATGTCAATCTTTGTGAAAAGCGAGATGCGATCGCCGTATCCTGGTACGGTCTCAATCGCCTTGTGCAAATGAGTTTTGTACATGATTAGTCCAACTAGATTTCCTCTAAATAATAGTAAAAATGGCAAAGGCAAACAAGGAACTGAAACTGAGCATGTCGCTGGCAGAGTGGCTGTCGCGCTACACTAAGGACGAACTGGTGGAGATGGCAGACCTGATGGGATTGGGTGTGCCTGACAGCGACAGCGCACGGAAAGATGAGCTGATAGAGGATGTGGAAGAGCATATCCGATATAGTGCAGATGAAGTGCTAGACATGACGAGCGTGTTTGAACTGGAGTTCCTGCAGAAGTTGATGCTACCAGAGAATCGATACGGCATGGTGTCTATGAACCATGATGCCTTGCTACCGTTGACGAAGATGGGCGGTATCATCTCCTGTACGCATCCGTTAGGAAAGGACTATGCCGTCTATATGATGCTGGATGAGGTGAGGGAATACTTCGAACCGCATGTGGCAAAGTATATTGCAAGGAAGAAGAAACTGGGCTTTGACAGGCTCGAGCAGTTGGCCATGGGTACGCTGAACCTGTTTGGTGGTATGACAGCCAAGGCTTTGATAGGCTATATCGAAGGGATTGCTGACAGGACAGACCTGATGATATGGCGGAATGTGGGAACCTACTTATTGAACCATACGCTGTTCGGTACAAAGCGTATCTTCCATATCAACCCGAAAGGGGAGCAGGACTGTTTCTTTGCTACTCCACTTTTGGCAGATGATACGGAGGTGAAGCGGATATTCAACCGCGTGGTATGGGACAAACCGAATAACTGCTATACTGCATACGGACAGAAGTGGGTGATGGAATATGGCCGGATGCCTTTCCCGCATATCATGGCTCCATCAATGGACAGGCTTTATGACCTGATGGTGAATAAGGCAGAGAAACCGATGACGGAACAGGAAGCTAACCTGATGCTGACCAAGCTATGGCTGGCGCATGAGACGGGTCAGACAAAGGAACAGGTGGCGCTGATGACAGACCTCATGTTGAAAATAGACGTGAAGGATGCAGAGGATGATGACCATCAGGTGTCGCATGCTCTTTCCATGACATTCCAAGACTTGCCTATGTGGCATATGAATGGCAAAACTTCAGAGGACTTGATGAAGCCACAGCCCCAGCCACCAACTCCCAAATATATTCCTATGCCCCAGCCACCCTCGCATAAACTCGGACGCAATGAGCTGTGCTGGTGTGGCAGTGGAAAGAAATATAAGCATTGTCATGGGAAGAATCTATAAACATGTCAAATATGGGTAAACCAATCAAACCATCTAAGAACTGTATATTCACGAGATGAGTAATCTCCCAGGAGCACAAGAATGTGAGGACTATAAGCTAAAGGTTGAAGAGATTGGCCGCTATCTTGCTAGCATAAGACCAATTGTTGGCAGGAAAGTGACCGCATCTTACCGCAGGAAATTGAAGATCAGGAGTTATGAAGAAGTAGCCGTATGACAAGTATAGACAAGAAAGAGTTGAGAGAGATTCGAAAGAAGAAGTTTGCCCAGATGGAGCAACAGCTAAAGGAAATTCATCCTAAGGAGGAGGACAGTATATTCTACTATCATTCTTCAGAGGATCGTATAGTCCTGTCACATGCCCTGTTCTGGACAATGACACTGCCTCAGTTCTTTAAGAGCAAGCTTAGAAAGGAAAAGTTCTTCCTCCTGCTTCGTCAATATCAAGAGGAAATGCTTGATGCCTTCCTCCAGGATGATGATTATTTCTCAGACCTTCTGCATTATTGTACCTTGATGTATGAGATAATGCCAACGATACTGATGTCCTCGTATTTAAGAGAAGAAAAAGATTCTCGTAGACTTGCTGCCATCTCAGTCGTAGCAGCAGGCTTTGGTGGCGACATGCCCGAAGAGTTGGCTGATATTCTCCTAGATGATATTGACTACCATTATAATAAGGTGAAGTGTCGGCAGATAGAGTTGATAATGCCAAAGCTGATGAAGATGGTGGAGGAGGAGATGAACCGAATGAGATAAGGTAATCCCCTTCTGCTTCAGCCTTCTGGTCAGTACAACAGAATGAAAGAGCAAATACCACAACTCTGTGAATGAAGTTGAGAAGACGTAATCTTTTTACTCATAGGCAAAAAGTTAAAAATGAATTGCAAATTAGTTACAAAAATTCACAAACAATGATGACCAATTTCGACAAACGTAAATTAACCGAAATGGTCTTGTACATACTTAACAAGACAAATGGTCTTGACTACTATCATGTATTCAAGATTATTTATTTTGCAAATATATCAAGTCTTGCAAAATATGGATTACGCATAACAACTACTGACGATTTTTGCGCATTACCAGATGGGCCTGCCCCCTCAATTCTATATGACAGCATTAAAAACGGAATTTACCTTGACAAGGATTTGGAGCAAATGATAGATCAGGCAATTGTTAAAGGTAATGACGATGCATATTATATGTGGTCAGCAAAGAGACAAGCAAATCTTGATTATCTTTCCAAGTCTGAAATAGAAGAACTTGATAAGTCTATAGCAGAAAACGCCCATCTACCTTATAACACAATAAAAGCCAAATCCCACGGTGAAGAATGGAATCGAGCTTTTTATAGCAACAATCCTGGAAGGAAAATTATGGATGTTGTTGGAATGGCCAAAGATGCTTCTGCGCCAGAATCCGTGATTGATTATATTAGGGAGGAATTGGAAATAGAGAGAACATTAGCATGACTAGCGTTGGCGATCTACGATTCTTTCATTAACTGTTCACATCTTGTCGTAGTAAAAAAAGACAAATTTAATAGTAAAACCTTTGTTGGAAAGATAGATGACGATGACTTATTGTCAATGATAGTCGGGACTATTATAGAGAGTCCTCAAGTTAGCAAGCAGCAACTAAAAGAATTTGGTATTGCAAAAGAATAATTCAGTAAATTTCTTTTTGCCCTTATTTTATATACTTCTTTAGAAATGCCATATTTGCAGCAAGCACTCCTCTAACAATTTTTCAAATTATAACTTTTAGGTCACTCTGAAAGGAAGTGACCCTCTGCAGGTTTGTAAAGTAAGCAGCCTATTCTTTCAAGGGAAAGCGTAAGGTGTCATTTATAAAAAGGTTATAGCAGGAAGCTGTCGATGTTCTGGGGCGTGATGATGCTGAAGTCAGCATCGGGACACGCGGTGGCGAAGGAGAAATCCAAAATAATGATAAGAATTTTGGAATTGAATCCAAAAATATTATAAGATTTTCGGAATTGAGCCCCAAAATGGGGCGGTTTTGAAAGTTACCTTTTAGCGAGATATGTATGGAATTCCCAAATGTTTTTAGTGGAATGGGTATGGAGTCCCCCAATGATGTGCTGCGTAACTACCAGCAGGAGATGATCGGCAGGCTGGAGGAGGCATGGGGCCTGTATCGGAGTGTGATGGTGCAGATGCCGACGGGTACGGGTAAGACGGTGCTGATGGCGGAGGTGATCAGGAAGAATTCAAGAATTGAAGGATTGAAAGGTGTCTTGATTGTGGCGCATCGCCGAGAACTGCTGGACCAGATACGGAGGACTGTGAGGGGCTTCGGTATTGATATGGTGAAGAACCGTATCGTGGTGGAGAGTATCCAGAAACTGTCGAGAGGGGAACTCTTGGCTGACTTTGAGCCAAGCCTGGTGATTATCGATGAGGCTCACCATGCACTGGCGAAGACGTACAGGAGGCTGTGGGAAAGGTGGCCGAAGGCGAAGTTCCTGGGACTGACGGCGACTCCTTGCAGAATGGATAACTCGGGATTCCTGGACTTGTTTGAGACACTGATACAGTCGCACACCATACAGGAGTTTATCAAGATGGGATGGCTTAGCGACTTCGACTATGTGACAGCAGAACCGGACAATCCTATCCTGAAACAGGTGGCTGGACTGAAGAAACGTGGCGTGGACGGTGACTACCAGACGAAGGAGATGGCTATGGTGATGGACTGTGAGGAGTCGATCGAGAACCTGTATGAGGCTTACCGTAAGTTCGTGTTCGGGAAAAAGGGTATCGTGTACGCCATCGACCGCAACCACGCACAGCATATTACGGAGTACTATCAGCAGCGGAAGGTGAACTGCTGCTGGATAGAGGCGAAGACACCTACGGCAGAACGTGACCGACTGGTGCAGGCATACCGCGATGGGCTGATTGATGTGGTGGTGAACGTGGACATCCTCTCTGAAGGGGCTGACTTCCCTGAGGTGGAGTTCATACAGCTGGCACGGCCAACACTGTCGCTGTGCAAATACCTACAGCAGGTGGGACGCGGTATGCGTATCGCTGCGGTGAAGGACAAGGTGGTGATTCTCGACCATGTGGGGATGTATCAGGCCTTCGGACTGCCAACGGAGGACTGGAACTGGCAACTGATGTTCGAGGGCAAGATGGCCGGAAAGGCGGGCATGGGCCGGGAGGGCCTGCTCTATGTGAGGGGGGACGGATATGAGAAGGAGTTGATGAACACGCACATGGTGAATATCAAACGGAAGGATGAGGAACACCGGGGACTGGAGATCTTCATGCAGAACGGACTGTATGGTATCACACTGGATGGCAAGGTGATTCATCAGCCCCTGTTCCAGCAGATCAGAAGGGCTGAGGACGACTATTTTGCCTATTGTACCTATCCGTATCTGGTGTATCAGAACCGGGTGACCATCATCGACAAAGACGGACGTGACCTGGGACTGAAGATGTATGGCAACCTGGAATGGGTGGATAAGACGGTCCTGAAAGGGATGGACGTCAACGGCAAACCGCTCTGGTGGGATAAGAGATATAATAACTACTACCACGAGGAACCACAATTCGTATCTCTTGGCGGGGTGGAGATGACCAGACTGAACGACGGGTTTGTGCTGCGGAAATATCCAAAACTGATCAAACCAACCAAGACGAGGGATATCTACTACAACCATAAGATCGTCTGGATGAAAGACTGGCTGATCTACAAAAACGACGTATTTAAAAAAGGTGAATATAATCCACATCAGATATTGTCGTATGGATATGACATCTTCTATGTCAGTACAGACAAAAAGAATCTGCCAAGCGTGACGATTATCGACACGCTCGGGAATGTCATTGAACGTCGTTGGACAGTACCTAAAGAGGAATCTTACAAGACTCCTCAATGGTCGCGCATTCCTTTGATCAATGCCTATACAGGAGAGCCGGGATAGTGATGATGCTATCCTGGCTCTCACCGTTTTTACGCAAAAAAAATCAAATATTTTTGGTTTATTACGCGCTTATTCGTATCTTTGCACGCTGTAAACTTACAGATAGAAAGTGTTTTCGTGATAACAATACGGATTTAATGCATTAAACAAATACAATATGGCAAAAATGAAAGGTGCTATCGAGGTAAATACTGAGAGGTGTAAGGGATGCAGCCTCTGCATCATCGCCTGCCCTCAGAAGGTGATTGCCTTGGCCAACAAAGTGAATCTGCACGGCTACCCGTATGTGGAGGCTGTCAACGAGGAGGCCTGTGTGGGCTGTGCCTCGTGTGGTATCGTCTGCCCAGACGGTTGTATCACCGTGTATCGTAAAAAAATGGAGGAGTAAGACAATGGAAGAGAAAGAGGTTGTATTGATGAAAGGCAATGAGGCTATCGCCCATGCTGCTATTCGTTGCGGATGCGACGGCTATTTCGGCTATCCGATTACTCCGCAGAGTGAGGTGATTGAAACGCTGGCTGAGTTGAAGCCTTGGGAGACGACTGGTATGCAGGTGGTTCAGGCTGAGAGTGAGCTGGCATCTATTTATATGGTATATGGTGCTGCTGGTGCAGGAAAACGTGCGATGACATCATCATCATCGCCTGGTGTGGCACTGATGCAGGAGGGTATTACTTATATGGCTGGTGCTGAGGTGCCTGGTGTATTTGTGAATGTACAGCGCGGCGGTCCTGGTCTGGGAACCATCCAACCTTCACAGGGTGATTATTTCCAGGCTACCCGTGGTGGCGGTAACGGTGACTATAAGGTGATTGTACTTGCTCCGTCGAGTGTGCAGGAAATGGCTGATTTCGTCGACCTCGCCTTTGAGTTAGCCTTCAAGTATCGTAACCCCGCTATGATTCTCTCTGATGGTGTGATTGGTCAGATGATGGAGAAAGTGGTACTTCCTCCTTTTAAACCCCGCCGTACGGACGAGGAGGTGATCAAGCAGTGTCCATGGGCTTCGACTGGAAAACCGAAGGGTGGGAGAGAGCGTGTGGTGATCACGTCGCTTGAACTGAAGCCTGAGATTATGGAACAGCGCAACCTGGCTCTGCAGGAGAAATATCGCAAGATAGAGGAGAACGAGGTGCGCTTCGAGCAGCAGCAGATGGATGATGCTGATTATGCTATCGTAGCATTTGGTAGTGCAGCCCGCCTGTCAGAGAAAGCAATCGAGGTGGCTCGCGAACAGGGTGTTAAAGTCGGTCTGTTCCGTCCTATCACGCTGTTCCCGTTCCCTACGAAGCAGATTGCTGAGTTGGCAAAGACCAAGAAGGGTATTCTGGTGGTAGAGATCAATGCAGGACAGATGGTACAGGATGTGCGTCTGGCTGTGAATGGTGCTATCCCCGTGGAACAGTTCGGTCGTTTGGGTGGTATCGTGCCCGAGCCCGAAGAAATTGTTAACGCGTTGCTAAAATTGAAGAATTGAAAGATTGAAAAATTGAAGTAATGCTAATATTGAAGAATTAAAAGATTGAAAATTTGAAGTAAAAGAACTTCAATTCTTCAATTCTTCAACTTTTAAATTTTAAGAACAATGGATAGAAATCAAATCATTTCACCCGAAAATATCGTCTGCAAGAAGCCGACGTTGATGAACGACAATCATATGCACTATTGTCCAGGCTGTAGTCATGGTGTGGTGCACAAACTTATTGCCGAAGTGATTGAAGAGATGGGGATGGAAGACAAAGCCGTAGGTGTATCGCCTGTTGGCTGTGCCGTCTTCGCGTACAATTATATAGATATTGACTGGCAGGAGGCTGCCCACGGACGTGCTCCCGCATTGGCTACAGGTATCAAGCGCTGCTGGCCCGATCGTCTGGTGTTCACTTACCAGGGTGATGGCGACTTGGCATGTATCGGTACCTGTGAAACCATCCATGCCCTGAACCGTGGTGAGAATATTGTGATCATCTTCGTGAACAATGCCATCTATGGTATGACTGGCGGTCAGATGGCGCCAACCACACTGATTGGTCAGAAAACGTCTACCTGTCCTTATGGTCGTGATCCTGAGATTCATGGCTATCCCCTGAAGATGGCCGATATCGCTGCTCAGTTGGAGGGGACCTGCTACGTGACTCGTCAGAGCGTGGAGAGTGTAGGCTCTATCAACAAGGCAAAAAAGGCATTGCGCAAGGCTTTTGAGGCTTCGATGGCTGGTAAGGGCTCTTCGCTCGTAGAGTTTGTCTCTACCTGCAATAGCGGTTGGAAACTTACTCCTGCCAAGGCTAATGAGTGGATGAAGGAGAATATGTTCCCCTTCTATCCTAAAGGTGACTTGAAAGACACGACGGGGATTTAATGGAGAGTTGAAGAATTGAAGAATTGAAAAATTGAAGGCTGCGATTGAGCGAGAACAGAGCCAAACTTGTTTGAGCTATGTCGAGCGTGAGCAGGCTCGATGCGCAGCATGATGAAGAAAGAAATCATTATTTCAGGTTTCGGAGGTCAGGGCGTGCTCTCGATGGGTAAGATTCTGGCCTATAGTGGACTGATGGAGGATAAGGAAGTGACATGGATGCCTGCCTACGGTCCTGAACAGCGTGGTGGTACGGCGAATGTGACGGTCATTGTCAGTGACGAGCGTATCTCTTCGCCCATCCTTAGCAAATACGACATTGCTATCGTGCTCAACCAACCCTCACTGGAGAAGTTTGAACCCAAAATCAAACCAGGTGGTATCCTGATATACGACGGTTTTGGTATCATCAACAAACCAACCCGGAAAGATATTACCATCTATGAGATCAATGCAATGGATAAAGCAGCTGAGATGAAGAACGGTAAGGTGTTCAACATGATCGTATTGGGAGGACTGCTGAAAGTGGCTCCGGTAGTGAGCGATAAGGGCGTAGAGAAGGCATTGAAGAAAACACTGCCTGAGCGTCACCATGCTCTGATACCCCTGAATATGGAGGCTATCAAGGCAGGACGGGATATTATCCGTAAAATTGACTGATTATATATATAATAAGGTATGACAAGCTTACGCTAAAAAAGTTATCACAAATCAGTAATTTCAACAAAAAAACGCATTTTTCCCCTAAATTTCTTGGTTGGTATTGTTTTTTTTATTTACTTTGCACCCGAATTCATAAAAAGACTATAGTTTTAGTAACAGTTTAATATTTTTTTAAGTTAGAAAATGAAAAAGTTATTTTTGATTCTTGCTGCCGCTATGATGACAGCATCTGTATCTGCTCAGAAGACGACAGTTACAGCCAACAAGACATGGGATAACTGGTATATCGGTTTCAACGCCGGTGCTGCTACTCCTATGCACAAGTATGATGTAATTCCTGAGGCCGTTGGTTTCTTCAAGGGTTTTGCTCCTACTGTAGGTGTTCGTGTAGGTAAGAACCTGACCACCGTATTCGGTCTGGCATTGGATGCCAACGTATTCATGGGTTCTGCAGACAAGTCTCTGATGAACACTAAGACTTTCATCGACGCCATGAACCTCGACCTGATGGCTACATTTAACCTGATGAACGCTTTTGGCGGTTACAAGGGTGAGCCTCGTACCTTCGAGATCAGCGCTTTAGGTGGTGCAGGATGGACTCATTACTTTGGTGTTCGCAAGATGAATACCCTTCAGATCAAGGCTGCTTTGGATTTCGCATTCAACCTGGGTGCTAAGAAGGCTTGGCAGGTTTATATCGAGCCTGCAGTGCTCTATGGCGTAAAGACCTGGGGTGGCTGGGGTTCTGCTTTTGCTGTTAACCCATTCACCGATGGTAGCAAGATTAACTCTCAGAACGGTATGTTCCAGCTGACCGCTGGTGTTGTTTACAAGTTCGGTAACAGCAACGGTACTCACAACTTCAAGATTGAGCAGCTCCGTGACCAGGCTGAGATCGACGGTCTGAACAGCAAGATCAACGAGCTCCGCAGCGCTAACGAGGCTAAGGATGGTGAGCTGGCAGCTAAGGACCGCAAG